>DASSGA010000236.1:0-7259 GCA_035693805.1 bacterium
GACCTTCTCCGGCGCGAGCGCGTACTGCGTCTTAGGGTGGACGAGGGCGTGATGCGGAATGAGTTTCGGCAGCGGCTCCGCGAGCGTCTCCGGCAGGTCGGCGCGCGTGTAGACGGCGACGACTCCCCGCGCCGTCCGCGCCCGCGTCGTGTCGATGCGGAGGATGCGCGCGTGGGCGTGCGGGCTGCGCAGGAAGGCGGCGTGTGCCGTCCCGGGCAGGCGGATGTCATCGACGAACGTGCCCCGGCCGGTCAGCAGGCGGGGATCTTCGCTGCGCTTTACGCGCTGGCCGAAGTAGCGGGTGCCCATCTACCCCTTCCGGATGGCGACGATCTGGATGTTCGTCATCTCCTCCATCGCGTAGCGCACGCCCTCGCGCCCGATGCCGCTCAGGCGGTTGCCCCCGTAGGGCATGTGGTCGACCCGGAAGGTGGAGGTGTCATTCACGATGATCCCGCCGAAGTTCAGCCAGCGCATCGCCTGGAACAGGCGGTCGAGGTTCTTCGTGAAGACCGAGGCCTGCAGTCCGTAGGACGTGGCATCCGCCTGGCGGAGCGCCTGCTCGAAGTCGTCGTACGCGATGACCGAGGCTACCGGCGCGAACGTCTCCTGCGCGACGACCTTCATCTCCGGCTTCACGTTCGTCAGCACCGTGGGCCAGTACACGGGCCCCTCCCGGCGGCCGCCGGCGGTGACCGTCGCGCCGGCGCTCGTCGCCTCGTTCACCCATCCTTCGATGCGCATGGCCTCGCGCTCGTCGATCATCGGGCCCACGTCCACGCGCTCGTCCAGCGGATCGCCCACAACCATCCCCCGGGCCGCCTGCGTGAAGCGCTCCAGGAAGGGCTCGTGGATGGTGCGGTCGCTGAAGATGCGCTGGACGGAGAGGCAGACCTGTCCCGAGTTGTAGTAGGCGCCGACCGCGCAGCGCTTCGCGACGAATTCCAGATCCGCGTCGGGCGCGACGATCACCGGGGAGGTGTTGCCCAGCTCGAGGGTGATCTTCTTGATGCCCGCCCGCGAGGTGATCTGCCGGCCGACCTCCGCGCTGCCGGTGAAAGTGACCTTGGCGACGCGGTCGTCGGTGACGAGCCAGTCCCCGACGCTGCCGCCGGGTCCGGCGATGAGGTTGATGGCGCCCGCGGGGAGGCCCGCTTCCACCAGCGTCTCGACGAGCAGCACGGAGGTGAGCGGCGTCCACGAGGCCGGCTTCAACACGACGGTGTTGCCGGCGGCCAGCGCCGGGGCCACCTTGTGCGCCACCAGGTTCAACGGAAAGTTAAACGGCGCGATCGCCGCGATGACCCCAACCGGCCGGCGGATGAAGAAGCCGAAGTACCCTTCACCGGCGGGGGACGCATCGAGGGGCACGGTCTCCCCGTGCAGACGCTTCGCTTCCTCGGCGGCGAAGGTGAAGGTGCTGATCCCGCGGTCCACCTCGACGCGGGCGAACTTGAGCGCTTTGCCCGCCTCGGCGGCGATAGTGCGCGCGAACTCCTCCCGGCGGCTCTGGATGAGGTTCGCCGCGGCCTGGAGGATGGCCGCCCGCCGGTGCGCGGGCAGATCGGCCATCGTCTGCGCGGCGCCGGCCGCCGCGGTGACGGCCGCGTCCACGTCATCCCGGCTGGCCGTGGGGATCGTGCCGATGACCTCTCCGCTGTACTTGTTCCGGACGGGGATCGGCTCGCCGCCCCCGGTCCACCGGCCGCCGATGAACAGTTTCCGCTCGGCCTGCTGCACCACCATCTGAATCACTCCTCGCCCTGACGAACCTGGCCCCTCTTAGGTTCGCGGGGCCCGGGCCCAAGCCCTCGGGAGGCCGCGGGGCTATAGTGAAGGAAAGAGGTATCGGGATGAAACGGCCGCTGTGGCAGCCCGATGAGCACCGCCGCCGTCGGGCGAACCTTACACGATTCATCGCCCAGGTCAACGAGACGTATCGTCCTGGAGTCGGGGGGTACCCCGACCTCTGGCAGTGGTCGGTGGAGCATCTCCCGGAGTTCTGGGCGGCGATGTGGGAGTTCGCCGGGATCCGGGCGTCCCAGCGCTACACCGGGGTCGTCGACGACCTGACGCGCTTCCCGGGTGCGACCTGGTTCCCCGGGGCGCGGCTGAACTTCGCCGAGAACCTGCTCCGGTACGACGATACCCGGATGGCCTTCATCTTCAGAGGTGAGGGAGATCGGTCCTCGACGATGACCTACGCCGAGCTGCGGGGAGCGGTGGCCCGGGTGTCCGCGGCGCTGCGGGAGCTGGGCATCCGGCCGGGAGATCGCGTCGCGGCCTACATGCCGAACCTCATCGAGACCGCCGTGGCCATGCTGGCCGCCACCAGCCTCGGCGCGGTGTGGGCATCCTGCGCCACCGACATCGGCGCGGCGGCCGCCCTGGACCGGCTCGGCCAGGTGGAGCCCAAAGTCCTGTTCACCGTCGACGGCTACGTCTACAAGGGTGGGCGCTACGACACGCGGGGCAAGGCCGCCGAAGTGGCGCGCGGGATCCCGGGTCTCAGGCGGGTGGTCGTCGTGCCCAATGCGACGGATCACCCCGATCTCGGCCCGATCCCGGGTGCGGTGCGCTACGACATGTTCGCGGGCGGAGGCCCTCCGCCTGCGCTGGTCTTTGAGCAGTTGCCCTTCGACCACCCCGTGTACATCATGTTCTCCTCCGGTACCACGGGGAAACCCAAGTGCCTGGTCCAGGGCGCGGGCGGCGTCCTCATCAACCACCTCAAGGAACTCCTGCTGCACACCGATCTGACGCGGGAGGATGTGATTACGTATCTCACCACCTGCAGTTGGATGATGTGGAATTGGTTGGTGAGCTCGCTCGCCGTGGGAGCGACGGTCCTGCTCTATGACGGCAGCCCGGCCTATCCCGACCCCGGCGCGATGTGGAAGCGGGTCGAGGATGACCGTGTCACTGTGTTCGGCTGCAGCGCCAGCTACATCACCGCCCTGCGCAGCCAGGGCCTCCGCCCCGGTGCGGATCATGATCTGTCATCGTTGAGGGAGATCTCGCAGACGGGGTCGCCCCTCTCCGCCGAGGGCTTCGAGTACGTGTATCGGGAGATCAAGGCGGACCTGCATTTCAATTCCGTCTCGGGCGGGACCGACATCAACGGGTGCTTCGCGGCGGGCAATCCCATCAGCCCGGTCTACGCCGGCGAACTGCAGGGGCCCGCGCTGGCGATGAAGGTCAGGGCGTATGACGATGACGGCCGCGCCGTGTTGGACCGGCCGGGGGAACTCGTGTGCGAGGCGCCGTCCCCCTCGATGCCGCTGTACTTCTGGAACGATCCCGACGGCCGCAGATACCGCGACGCGTATTTCGCCCATTACCCCGGCCGCGCGGTGTGGCGGCACGGGGATTACATCACGGTCCACGGCGATACGGGCGGGATCACCTTCCACGGACGGTCGGACACGGTGCTGAAACCGTCCGGCGTGCGCATCGGGACGGCGGAGATCTACCGCGTGGTCGAGACGTTGGACGGTGTGGCCGACAGCCTGGCCGTCGGCCAGGACTGGCGCGGGGATCAGCGCATCATCCTCTTCGTCAAGCTGGATGCGGGGCGCGTCCTGTCCGACAACCTTAAGGAGCGCATCCGCAGCACACTGCGGATGCGAGCGTCTCCGCGCCACGTTCCAGCCGTGATCCTGGAAGCGCCGGACATCCCCTACACCCTGAACATGAAGAAGGTGGAGAGCGCCGTGATGAACATCATCAACGACCGGCCGGTGGTGAACCGGGACGCGCTGGTGAACCCGGAGTCGCTGGAGTACTTCGTGAAGATCCGCGAGGAGCTGCGCAACGCGTGAGGAGGCGGCGATGAAGGTCGAAGGGACGTACACGTTTGCGGCGAGCCGCGAGAAGGTCTGGGCGCTGCTGAACGACCCCGGCGTGCTCGCGCGGGCCACGCCCGGGGTGAAGGCACTCGACCCCCAGGGGGCCGACACCTACAAGGCGACGATCGAGCTCGCCGTCGGCCCCGTCAAAGGCGCCTATGACGGGAAGGTCAGCATCACCGACAAGACGCCCCCCGAGCGGATGACGCTGCGCATCGAAGGGGGCGGCAAGCCAGGCACGATCCGCGCCACCGGCGCGCTGCGTCTCGAAGAACAGGACGGCCGCACCGTCGTCAGCTACACCGGCGACGCCCAGATCACGGGCCTCATCGCGAGCGTGGGCCACCGGCTGATCGGCGGCGTCGCCCGGCAGCTGGCCGGCGAGTTCTTCAAGGGCGTGGAGCGAGAGCTCGGCCAACGCTGATCCGGCGCGGCGGCGTTCCCTTGTTCGGGGGTTCGTCTATCCCGTATCATGGAAGCATGCATCCCGAGATCACGCGCATCCAGACGATGCTCGAGGCGCAGGGCTACGTGGCCGACCAGTCCCTGGCGACCTCCGTCTACCTCGCCATCCAGCTGCGCAAGCCGCTCCTGATCGAAGGCGCCGCCGGCGTCGGGAAGACCGAAGTGGCCAAGGTCATGGCCCGCGCGCTGGACACGGACCTCATCCGCCTGCAGTGCTACGAAGGCCTGGATGCCACGACGTCACTGTACGAGTGGAACTACCAGCGCCAGCTGCTGCATATCCGGCTGCAGGAGAAGAGTGACCTGCCGCTCGAGGTCCGCGAGCGCGAGATCTTCAGCGAGCCCTTTCTGCTGAAGCGCCCGCTGCTCGCCGCGATCACGCATGACAAAGCCCCCGTGCTGCTGGTGGACGAAGCAGACCGTGCCGACGAGGAATGGGAGGCCTTCCTCCTGGAGGTGCTCTCCGACTGGCAGGTGACGATCCCCGAGATCGGGACGATCAAGGCGAAGCACGTCCCCTACGTCGTGCTGACCAGCAACCGCACGCGGGAACTGGGCGACGCCCTGCGGCGGCGCTGCCTGTACCTGTGGATCGACTATCCCGCCTTCGAGAAGGAGCTGTCCATCGTCCGGCGCAAGGTGCCGGCGATCAACGAGCGCCTCGCCGAGCAGATCGCCGCCTTCATGCAGTTCGTCCGCAAGACGAAGCTGGACAAGACGCCCGGGATTGCCGAGACGCTCGACTGGAGCGCCGCGCTCATCGCCCTGCATCGCGATCATCTCGACGAAGACGCCATCGCGCAGACGCTGGGCGTGCTGTTCAAGCAGCGCGATGACGCGGAGCGGGTCCGGACGCAATGGCTCGACCACCTGCTCGGCAGCGTGCGCTCGCTCGACCGGGAGCCGCGCCCCTGGACACAGGACGCGATCGACCGGGTGGCGGGCCGGGCGAGCCCGCGGCCGTGAGCGCCGCGGCGCGCCGTTTCAGCGACCTGACCAGCCACGTGGTCGCGTTCTGCCGCCGCCTCCGCCTGCACGGGCTGCCCGTCGGCCCGCGGGAAGCGGCCGACGCGTTGCGCGGACTCTCCGCGGTGGACGTCGGGGACCGCCGTGAGTGCTACCTTGCGCTGCGGACGGTGCTGACCTCGCGCAAGGACGACCTGCCGGCCTTTGACCGGGTCTTCGAGGAGTTCTGGAATCCGCCGCAGCCCGAGGGTGATCATGGGCCGCAGACGCCGAAGCCGCTCGACGGCGCGGGCGACGGATCCCAGCCGCCGCCCGCGCTGATGGAGTGGCTGGATGAAGCCCTGCAGACGCAGGGCGAGGAGTCGATGCCGGCCTACAGCCCCGTCGAGGCGCTCACGCAGAAAGACTTCAGCGCTTTCACCGCGGAAGAGCTCAACGAGGTCACGCGTCTGGTGATCGCCATCGCCCGGCGCGTCGCGACCCGCCTCTCCCGCCGCACGCGCAGCGCCCAGCGCAGCGCGCGTGTGGACCTGCGCCGGACGATCCGGCACAGCCTGCGACGGGGCGGGGAGATCATCGACCTCGCCTACCGGCGGCGCAAGATCCAGAAGACGCGCGTGGTGCTGCTGGCCGACGTGAGCGGGTCGATGGACCTCTACAGCCGGTTCCTCATCCAGTTCATCTACGCCCTCCAGCATGCGCTCGGGCAGGTAGAGACGCTGGTCTTCAGCACCTCGCTCACCCGCATCACCGAGGCGATGTCGGAAGACGACCTGCGCCAGGCGCTGGACGAGGTGGCCCGTCGCGTGCCGGACTGGTCCGGCGGGACGAAGATCGGCGCGAGCCTGCGCACGTTCCTCGATCGCTACGGGGCCGCGCTGCTCACCCCGCGGACGGTGGTCATCGTCATCAGCGACGGGTGGGACACGGGCGACATCGAGATCCTGGAAGCGGCCATGGCCGACCTGCGCCGCCGTATCGGGCGCGTGATCTGGCTGAACCCGCTGCTCGGGAGCCCCGGTTACGAACCCATCTGCCAGGGGATGCGCGCCGCGCTGCCCTACGTGGACGTCTTCGCCTCGGCGCACAACCTGGAGAGCCTGCGCCAGCTGGAGAAACACCTGGCGGTACGGCGGAGGTAAGCCCGCAGATGAAAGAGCTCACCGACATCCTGAACGCGGTCGATGCCTTCGCCCGGCGCGGCGAGCCGATGGCGCTGGCCACCATCGTGTCCGTGCGGGGGTCGACGTACCGGCGGGCCGGCGCACGCCTGCTGCTCACGGCATCGCAGCAGATGGTCGGGAACATCAGCGGCGGTTGCCTGGAGAGTGACGTGATGGTCGTCGCCGACGAGGTGATGGCCTCGCACATGCCGCGCCTCGCCACCTATGACCTCACCGCGGATGACGACGCGGTGTGGGGGCTGGGGCTGGGCTGCAACGGCGCCGTCGAGGTCTTCGTCGAGCCGCTCGATCCCGCCTCAGCACAGCTTCGCGTCCTGCGGGAGGCCATCGCGGGCGAGCAGACGGTGGCGATCGTGAAGGTGTTGGAGGGACCGGCGGCCGGTCGATGGACGGCGGTGCGCCCGGGAGGAGCGGTCGAGGAGTCGCTCGGCGATCCCACCCTCGAGGCGCGGGCTGTGCGCGCCGCGCTGGCCGCGGTCACCGAGGGATCGTCGCGCGTGGTCACCATCCCCTCGGCGGACGGCGACGTGCGCGCGTTCGTCGAGGTGATCCGCCCGCCGGTGCGGCTGGTCGTCTGCGGCGCAGGCCACGACGCGATCCCCGTCGTCACGTTCGCCGCCGGGATCGGGTGGCGCGTCGTCGTCGTCGACCAGCGCGAGCGGTTCCTCACGCCCGAGCGGGTCCCCGGGGCCGGGCAGTTCGTGCGGGCCGAGCCGGCGGAAGCCCCGGCCAAGGTCCCTCTCGACGACCGCACCTATGTCGTGGTGATGACCCACAACTACCTGCACGACCGCGA
>DASSGA010000237.1:0-2025 GCA_035693805.1 bacterium
GAACCTCCTGCAGCAGCTGGCCACCTCAGACCAGAAACCGCGCGGCTTCCGGTTGAACGACCTCGTCTTCCCCCGGAAGGCGGCCTACGAACGGCAAACGCCCTTTGAAGAGGATGAACCGGACAACGCGGTGGAGGCCCGGCTGCGCGAGTTAGAGCGTCAGGGGTTCCGGGGCACGCTCTACAAAACCCTGCGCTTTGGATTCCCCGGGGCGTTCAAGAATCAGCCTGTGCGGCTGCGCGGGCTGAGCGACCGCGTGGGGATGTTCCGCGACATCCCGACCCTGTTCCGGGTCACGAAGTTTCGGGAGATGGTCGAGCGTAGCTATCTGCCTCAAGCGATGGGCCACTACTTCGACCGCCTCGCCTTCGAGTGCGCGCTGGCGGGATCCGACCGCGGCCGGCTGGTCCTCTACTACGAGCTGCTCGGCGACAAGTTCATGGTCTACGAGATCGGCTTCAACGACCGCGCGGCGATCTTCGCGGAAGCCGACCGCCGGCTGGCGCTGCTGGAATCCGAGGCCTCACCGGCCGAGCTCCCGGCCTGCCCGCCCTGGATGTCCAAGTTCTGCCGCTACAAGGACCGGTGCGGCTGCGGCGACGCGGCCTGAGCCAGGAGTGAACAGGACGGGTTTGCGGGTATGTGGAAGGACTAGCAGGTTAACTCTCAGGAGGTGGAGACGAATGCGGTGGAAAGCCCTCACGACCCTGATCGTGGTGGCCGTTCTCTTCCAGATCATGGCGATGCAGACCCCGGCGTCGGCGCAGCTCCTGCCCCCGACCCGGAATTCGTTCAGTCTCGGCATCGGGACGTTCAACCCATCGGTGTACACGCTGGGGATGTCCTGGCCGGTCGCCCCCGCCTGGGATGTCCTCTTGACCTACAGCTGGCAGACCATCGGCGGGACCACGGGCAGCCTGACGGGGATCGGCGGCCGGTACTTCTTCCCGCTCACCGGCTCCACGGCCACGACCTTCATCGGGGGCGGGTTGGGCAGCGTGGCGCTGAGCGCTCCCGGCTTCCCCACGGCGAGTTCATCGGGCCTGTTCATCACTGGGGGCATCTCGGCGCCGCTTGCGCAGCGGATCACGGGATACGCGAGCGTCACCATGTTCTCGGCGGGCGGGACGTCGAATAACGTCATCGACTTTGGCGCGCAGTTCCGCCTGAACCCGCAGTTCTCCGCCCAGGTCGGTTACATCAGCTTCAGCGGGAGCGCGGCACCCTACATCGGGGTCAGTCTACATCTCCGCTAACTAGCGCGCCGGCGCGTCTTCCGCACGCGCGGCCGCACGGCCGCCTGGGCCGCCGGGAACTGGACGTTGATGCCGCCGATGCTGGAGGCGTACTTGTGCGCCAGGCGGCCCAGGACGGCTGAGAACAGCTGCCACTCACTGCCGGCTTTCCGAGGACTGTGCACCTCGCAGTCGATGACCCCTCGCGAGTGCGCCCAGTTGATCCAGCCGGGGTAGCGTTCGTGCACGACCCTGCGCCCCCGTCTCGCGAGGTGCAGCGTGTGCAGGTCGCCTTCCCGCATCGCCGTGACGAGCGTCCGGTACAGGTGCACGTCGCCCCGCTCCACGATCTGAAACCTGATCATCGATCCCACCCCACCCTCTTCCTCTACTGTACAGGAAGCGCAGGCCTTCAGTTCTGTCAGAACCGGGCGAGGCGAAATGGCGCGAGCGGAACTCCCGGCGACCGGCCGTCGGGCATGAGCGGCCGGCACCCCTCCCAGGTTTCTCCTGCAAGACCTCCTGCGCCGCACGCACGACCGCGCGATTCTGATCCGCGATGTGTGTTCAGCCGGCGGGTTTCTCTAACGACGGAGCCTGGTTCCTGCGGTCCTCGGAGGTCACGGGAAGGAAAGGCCACCGTCTGACGAATCTTCTGAGCGAGGGAAGTAAGGGAGGGGTCCTTCGATGGAGATCTTCAAACCTGAAGACGTCGTCGCGGAAGAGCCGGAGAACATGCCCGGCGTCAAGATCCGCTGGGTCATCGACAAGAAGCGCGGCGCCGAGAACT
>DASSGA010000238.1:0-11512 GCA_035693805.1 bacterium
ACCTCACGGCCGAGGTACCGCCCCAGCACGGCGAACGCCGCGGAAGAGACGGCAAGCACGAACAGCGACACGGCCGCGGCGTAGCTCAGATTGAAGAACTTGAAGGCGATGCGGTACAGGTAGACGCTGAGGAACTCGGTCGAGGCCCCCGGCCCGCCGCCGGTGAGCACCAGGACGTGGTCGAAGACCCGGAAGGTGTCGGTGAAGCGGAAGATCAGCACCAGCAGCAGCAGCGACGACAGGTAAGGGAGCTCGATCTGCCGGAACAGGTGCCAGCCTCCCGCCCCGTCCACCAGGGCGGCCTCGACGGCGTCCTGCGGCACGGCCTGCAGGCCCGCGAAGCAGACCAGGAAGACGAAGGGCATCCACTGCCAGACGTCCACGCTCACCACCGCGAACATCGCGGTGTCCGCCCGCGACAGCCAGAGGATCTCCCCCGACCCTCCCAGGGCCTGCAGGATCACGTTCAGCACCCCGTAGGTCGGGGTATAGATCAGGCGCGCGATGACGCCGGCGGCCACCGGCGGAGTGACCATCGGGATGATGAAGAGCAGATAGACGAGGGTGCGCGCCCACCCGCTGCGGATCGTGCGGTGCACCAGCAGCGCCAGCCCCAGACCGAGCAGGAGCTCCACGGAGAGCGCCGCGGTCACGTACACGCCGGTGGCGCGCAGGGAGGCGAAGAACGTCGGATCGGCGAAGGCGCGCGCGAAGTTGTGCAGGCCGACGAACTCCCCGGTGCGGTAGTTCCGCAGGCTCAGTCCGACGTTGTAGATCAGCGGATAGGCCACGAGCGTCGCCAGCAGCACCACGGGCGGCGCCACCAGGAGATAGGGCGTCGCATGGCGGAGCCACCGCGCGGAAACGAGCCCGGGGGCGGCGAGCCCCCGGGCTCCGGCCTCAGCGATAGTACCCGGCCTCCTTCATGTGCGACTCGATCTCGCGGGCGGCCTTGACGATCGCCTCTTCCGGCGTCTCCAGGCCGGCCAGCGCGGCGTTGACGTGCGTGCCCAGGATGGCCTCCACCGCGAACCACTCCGAGGTGCGCGGCCGCCACTCCGAGGTGCGCGGCCGCCACTCTGCGGGCGCGTTGAGCGAGTCGGCCATGGCGCGGAAGAACGGGAACTTCCTGTTCATCTCCGCGTTGAGCAGGACCGACTTCCGGAACGGGATGCCCCCGCCCAGGGCGTAGGGCTGCTGGACCTTCGCGCTGGTGGCCCACCTGATGAACTCGAAGGCCCAGCGCTGATTCTTGCTGCCCCTCGGGATGCCGAGCAGCCAGTTGCCGATCATCGGCGCGTGCTTGTTCCCCGGTCCCATCGGGGCGAGCGTGTAGCCGACCTTCCCAACGACCTTGGAGACCGCCGGGTTCTCGACGATGTCCGTGATCTCGGCCGGCCAGATGAAGCCCTGCGCGGCGCGCCCGGTGGCGAACTCGCGCGCCCGCTCGGCGGCGTCGTAGTTCTCGACCCCGCGCGGGGCGTACTGCTTCAGCGTCACGGCGAAGAAGGTAAGCGCGTCCACCGACGCCTTGGAGTTCAGGACAACCTTCCAGTTGTTGTCGAAGATCCGCCCGCCGAAGGAGAGGAGGACCGGCGTGAACTCGGAGATGACCGGGTTGCCCTTGGCTCCGCGGATGACGAAGCCGTACATCGGCTTCGCGGGATCATGGACCTTCTTCGCGTTGGCGAGGACGTCGTTCCACGTCTTGGGTGCGGAGACGAGGTCCTTGCGGTACATGAAGAACTCGACGTTCCCGACGAGCGTGATCGCATACAGCCGCCGCGGCTTGGCGGCTTCGCCGGGAGGCACCGGGCCGCGCGGCGGTGGCCACGAACCGAGGTCGTAGACGACGGGGAAGATGTCGGCGTCGCGCGTGTACCCGAAGGTCTCATCGAGCGGCACGAGCCACCCTTCGCTGCCGAACTTCGGCATCCAGGGATCGTCCGCGATCAGCAGGTCGAAGGTCGCGGCGTTGGCCTGAAACGCTGTGACCAGTTTCTCGTACAGCGTGGGGTACGGGAACTCGACGAGGTCGATCTTGACCCCCATCTCCCGCTCCCACATCGGCAGGATGGCCTTGAGCCCCTTGGTCTCTCCGCCGGCCACGACGGCCATGGTGAGCTTGGCCGGCTTGGCGGGGAGCCCCGGCGCGGCGATCGCGCCCGAGGTAGCCAGAAGGACAGCAATCACGAGCCAGGCGATCCAACTGCTCCTCATGATCTCCCTCCTCACGCGAATGGGCCCTGCGGATGTCCCACCTCCCTCCCGGCGTGCCGTGAAGCGCCCCGGGCTAGGCCCGGATCATGATCTTGCCATCCTCACGCTTCGTGGCCTTCTTCACGGCCTCGACGCCCTGGTCCAGCGCGAAGCGGCTGGTAATGATCGGCGTCAGGTCGATGCGCCCTGCGGCCATCAGGCGGATGACGTTCGGGAAGTTCCCGTACCCTGAGTGGCCCTGCGCGCCGTAGATCTGCGCGGCGTGGGTCTGGAAGTGCTCCAGGTACACCGGCGCCCGCTCGCTGGCCCGGCCGATCATGACGATCTTCCCGCCGACCGCCATGGCTGCCTCCATCTCCGGGATGGTGCGCGGCGGCGCGCCCGCGGCTTCGACGAGCATCGCCGCCCCCTCGCCGTCGGTGAGCTCCATGATGGCGTGGCGCGGCTTCGTGCCCTGTCGCTCGAGCGCCACCGGATCGAGCACGACGTCCGCGCCCACCGTCCGGGCCAGCTCCTGGCGCATCTTGCTGACCTCGAAGGCGATGATCTTCGCGGCGCCCGCGGCGCGCGCCAGCGCGATCGCGGCGAAGCCGATCGGCCCGGTGCCGAAGACGACGACGTGGCCGCCCGGCTTGAAGCCCTCCGCCCGGGTGAACATCGCGTTGTAGGCCACGCTGGTCGGCTCGCACAGCGCGCCGGCCTCATAGGCCTTTTCCTTGGTCCCGTAGCGCTCGACGAGGGCGTTGATCTTCCAGCAGTACTTGGCGCCGATCGCCAGGTACTCGGCCTGGGCCCCGTTGATCGTGAACCCGATCTCCTCCAGCCGCAGGCACTGGTTCGGGTAGCCGTTGCGGCAGGGGGTACACTCCCCACACCAGATCATCTCTTCGGCGGTGACCATGTCGCCCGGCTTGAGCTCGGTCACGCCCCGGCCGACCTCCACGATCTCGCCGCTGAACTCGTGGCCGATGACGACCGGGAAGCGGGTCAGCCCCGGGTACAGCATGTAGCCCTTCTGGTCGGTCTCGAAGAAGTGCACGTCCGAGCCGCACACGCCGCAGGCCCGGGGCTTCATCAGCACGTCTCCCGGCCCCGGCGTCGGCTCGGCGATCGACTCCACGGCAAGGCGCGGGCTGCGCCAGACACTGCTGCCCGTCACCGCCTTCCCGGTCGTCCGCTCCCACTCCGTCACGGTGTAGTCCGGGCGGGGATCCCACTCCGCCGTCAAGACGAGCCCCTTCATCCCAGATCCCTCCTCTTAGGTACGACTAGCCATCCCGGCAGACGATGGAGCCACGTCGCCGGCTGTTCGTGTGCCGCACGAGTCGCGGATGACCAGTTGCGGAGCAAGGATCGTCTGCCGGGGGCTCCGGTCCGTCCCGTCCATGAGCTGCAGCAGCCGCTCCATGGCCATCTGGCCCATGCGGTACTTGGGCTGAGCCACCGTGGTCAGCGCCGGCGTGACGAGCGAGGCAAAGGTGATGTCGTCGAATCCCACCACCGCGACATCCTCCGGGACGCGCCGGCCGGCGGTGCGCAGGGCCTCCATCGCCCCGATCGCCATCAGGTCGTTCGCCGCCGCGATCGCGGTGAAGCGTACCCCCCGCTCCAACAGCCGCTGCACCGCCCGGCGCCCGCCGTCCGCGGCGAAGTCGCCCCCGACGATAACCGCGTCGGCTTTCGGAACCCGCGCGGCGGCAAGCGCCTGGAGATAGCCACGGTGCCGCTCGGCGGCGACGTGCAGGGAGTGCGGGCCGGTGATGTGCACGATGCGCCGGTGGCCCAGGTTGATGAGGTGCGTCGTCGCCTCGAACTCGCCGCGGAAGTTGTCCACGAGCACGGTATCGATGCGCACGCCCTCGACGTCGCGCGCCACGAGCACGACCGGCCGGTGCTCGCGGCGCAGCGCACGCAGGTGGGCCGTGTTGCTGCCGACGGTGGCGAAGATCACGCCGTCCACCATGCGCTTGGCGAGTAGGGCGAGGTACGCGCGCTCGCGGTCCAGGTCCTCATAGGTGTTGCACAGCAGGACAGCATACCCGCGCGCACGGGCTACGTCCTCGATGCCGCGGGCGATCGCCGGGAAGAACGGGTTGCTGATGTCGGGGACGATCAGGGCGATGCTGCGGGTACTGCGCTTCTTCAGGCCCTGGGCGATGATGTTCGCGTGATAGCCCAGGGCCCGGACGGCGGCCAGCACGCGGCGCTGGGTGGCGGGGCGCACCCGGTGCGGACTGCGGTTGACGACGCGCGAGACGGTGGCGACGGAGACTCCGGCCCGCGCGGCCACGTCCCGGATGGTCGCACTCATGGAAAACGATTACCGAGTTCGCCGCCCCGCGGCGGGGTTCCTGCGGCGGCGGGGGGCTGCGGCGCGGGCTTACGCGGGGGCGGCCAGGGCGAGCGCGCTGGCGAGGGCGAGACCGTGCGTGTGCGAGAGCGTGACGTGGATCGAACCCACGCCCCGCTGCGCGGCCGCGCGCGCCGCGCCTCCGCGCAGGACCACGCTGGGCCGGCCGAGCGAGTCGTTACGGATCTCGATCTCCCGCCAGGCCATCGTCCGCCACCCGAGGCCTAGGGCCTTCATCACCGCCTCCTTCGCGGCAAAGCGGGCGGCGAGCCGCATGCTCCGGGCGCGCGGATGGCGGGCGCGCTCGTCCTCATCCGGCGTGAAGATGCGGGCGACGAACGAATCCCCCCAGCGGGCCAGGGCCTGCTCGATCCGCCGCACCTCCACGACGTCGATCCCGATCCCGCGGATGTCCATGATCGTCATTCCGCCGCGTCGGCCGCGGGGACGCCGGCAGTCTCGAGCGACATGGCCAGGTACGCGGCGGCCTGGGCATGCGCTCCGCGCTCCCGCAGCAGCAGCCCCAACTCCCGGGCCACGGCGGTCGTCTGGTCGGCCATCTTCCGGAGGCGGAACGCTTCGAGGGCATCCTTGTACAGTTTGATCGCCCCGGCGGGATCCTTGCGGGCAACCCGCGTCCTGGCCAGCAGCGTCGTCGCCTCCGCGACCTCGACGGGATCGCCCGCGGCCCTGGCCCCCTCCAGGGCCTGGCGCGTGAAAGCCTCCGCGTCTTCGAGGTCCCCCGTGCTCAGGTGGATGCGCGCGATCTCGGTCGCGATGGAGGCCAGGTTGGCCGGCTCGCCGAGCCGGTCGAGAACCCGGAGCGCGTGATGGAGGTGGCGCAGGGCTTCCTTTGGCTCACCCTGCTCGAAGAGGAGCTGGCCGAGGTTCTGCAGCACCCGCATCAGATCGCGCAACTCCTCGGCGGACTCGAAGGTGTCGCGCGCCTCCGCCAGATAGCGCCCGGCGGCCTCCAGGTTGCCCGCCTTGCGCTGGGCGAGCCCGATGCCCCACAGCGCTCTGCCGCGCAACACGGGATCATGCCGCGCGACTTCAGAGGCCACCGCCTCCTCGAACCGTCGGATGGCCCCCGGATAATTCCCGGTGTAGCCGAGCGCGGTGCCGAGCATGATCAGCGCCTCGACCCGTGATGGGTCGCGGCCCGCCCGCGCGCGCCGCAGCGTGGCCAGCGCCTGCTCCAGCAGCGGGATGGCCGCGGGGATTTCGCGCTGGCGGACCTTCACCGTGCCGCGCAGCAACTGGACGCGTCCCTGCCGCCAGAGATCCTTCTCCCGCGCGCAGGCGGGGTCCGCCTGATCCAGCGCTCGGAGGGCCTCCTCGAACCGCCGCTCCTCCATGGCCATCTGCGCGGACTGCAGGAGGGTCTCCCGGGCGGCTTCGTCCACCTGATAGCGCGAGGCGACGAACGAGGCGGACTCGAGCAGCGACTTGGCGCGGTCGAAGTCGCGGCCGTGGAGGGCGTCGCGGCTCAGGGACAGCAGCCCTTCGCAGACGAGCTCCGGGAGATGGTTCTGTTGCCCGAGCAGCGCGTCCACTGACGACCCGAGCCGGCGCGCGATTAGCAGAAGGGTGTCGAGCGACGGTCTCGTCCGATCCTTTTCCAGCAGGCTGATGAAGCTTTTCGAGAGCTGGCCGCCGCCCAACTCGGACTGCGTGAGCCCTCTGGATTGTCGAAGATGGCGAATGCGCTGCCCGAGTGACATACCGGTCCCCCTCCACGGCTTCAATCGGCAGGATGGCGGGTTCGGTGCAGTGACGCAGGACAGGCTTCGCGGACCGGGAGGACAGTCCCTCCAGGGGGCCGCGGGGCGCGGACGGCTCTGTACGCTATGCTGCGGGCCTCAGCGAAGCTTCATCGGGCCCGACTATCCCCCTCCGGGCCAGGTGTCACCGGCGAGGTAGATGACGGAAGGAACCGCGCCACCTCCTGGCCACGTGTCCCCCGCCGCCAGGATCGCACTCTGACCGAACAGCCCCAACACCACCGCTGCGAGCAGCCCTGCCACCAGGATGCGCATCGTGTGTGCCTCCTCTGCGAGAGAGTCAGGCCGCCCGCGCCCTCGCCTGGGCGGCTTCTCGGCAAGTATCTTGTATTCCTTGCCTTTTCTGGATCAAGCGGAAAGTTCAATCCGGTAGCACCGAGAACGCGGGGCCGTGAGAAGGCCGCCGGAGGCTCTCCCCGGCGGCCGGGCGGAACGCGAGCGGGCTAGCGAATGACGATCAGGCGGGGGAGCGTCAGGCCGGCAGCTCGGCCTCGTCGATCAGCATGACCGGGATACCGTCGCGGATCGGGTACGCTCGATGGCATTGGGTGCACACGATGCGGTCCCCGCGCAGCTCGACGGGCGCCTTGTCGAGCGGGCAGGCCAGGATCTTCAGCAGCTCGGGATCGATGGACACGGCACGGCTCCCTATTCGACCGTCACGCTCTTGGCCAGGTTGCGCGGCTGGTCGATGTCGTTCCCCCGCGCGCGGGCGACATGGTACGCGAATAACTGCAGCGGGATGATCGCCAGCACCGGCGCGAAGGCATCGTCGGTCTCCGGGATGCGCAGGACGGTGGCGGCGTGCTTGCTGATCTCGGTGTCGCCGTCGTACGCCACGGCGATGACGTGGCCGCCCCGCGCCTTCACTTCCTGGATGTTCGACAGCGTCTTGTCGTAGACATGCCGCTGCGTGGCCAGAGCGAACACCGGCGTGCCCTCGGTGATGAGCGCAAGCGTGCCGTGCTTCAACTCGCCCGCGGGGAGAGCCTCGGAGTGCACGTAGGAGATCTCTTTGAGCTTGAGGGAACCCTCCATCGCCGCGGCATAGTCCAGCCCGCGGCCGATGTAGAAGACGTGCTCGGCCAGCGCCAGGCGCTCCGCGAGATCCCGGACAATGTTCTCTCGGTTCAGGACCTCCTGCGCCTTGGCCGGAAGCATCTTCAAACTCCGGATAACGGTCGAGACCTCCGTGGCGGGGAGCGTCCCCCGCCGCAGGCTGAGGTCCAGGGCCAGCATCGCCAGAGCGATCAGCATGGTGATGTAGGCCTTGCTGCTCGCGACGGCGATCTCGGGGCCGGCCCGGATGTACAGCACGTCGTCCGCATCGCGCGAGAGCGTGCTGCCTACGACGTTCGTGACGGCGAGGAGGCGCGCGCCCCGCGCCCGCGCCTCGCGCGCGGCGGCCAGGGTGTCGGCCGTCTCCCCGGACTGGCTGATCGCGATGGCCAGGGTGTCGGGGGTGATCAGCGGCTCCCGGTAGCGCAGCTCGCTCGCGAAGTCGATCTCGACCGGGAGCTTCGCCCAGTGCTCGATCAGCCAGGCCCCCACCAGGCCGGCATGGTAGGCCGTGCCACAGGCGGTGATCCAGACTTTCCGCAGGCGGCGGATCTGGTCGGCGGTGTAGGCGACGCCGTCGAGCTCGACCTTCCCCTCGGCATCGAGCCGGCCCATCATCGTCTCCTGCAGGGCCAGCGGTTGTTCATGGATCTCCTTGAGCATGAAGTGCGGGAAACCGCCCTTCTCCGCCATCTCCGCGTTCCAGGTGATGCGGATGGGGCGCTTGCGCACCGCCCGCCCGTCGAGGGTCTGCAGGGTGGCTCCCTCGCGGGTGAGCACGGCCATCTCCCCGTCCTCGATGATCAGCACGTCCCGCGTGTGGGCGAGCAGGGCGGGGATGTCCGAGGCCAGGATGGTCTCGCCCTTGCCGAGCCCCACGATGAGCGGGCTGATCTGCCGCACCGCGACGATGCGGTCCGGCTGAGCGCTGCACATCACGACGATGGCGTACGCGCCGGAGGCCTGACCGACCGCCCGGCGCACCGCCTCCTCAAGCGGGACAGCCGTGCGCAGTTCCTCCTCGATGAGGTGGGCGAGCACTTCCGTATCGGTGTCCGAGCGGAACGTGTGCCCGCGGGCCACCAGCGCCTCCTTCAACGTGAGGAAGTTCTCGATGATCCCGTTGTGGATGACCACGACGGAGCCGGTGCAGTCGCTATGGGGATGGGCGTTCTGATCGGTGGGCAGACCATGCGTCGCCCACCGCGTGTGCCCGATCCCGACGGAACCCAGCAGCGTCGCCGCGTCCGTAACCTCGGCGAGGCGCGCCAGCTTGCCCGCCGTCTTGCGGACCTCGATGTGCCCGTTGCCCAGCACCGCGACCCCGGCCGAATCGTACCCGCGGTACTCGAGCCGGCGGAGACCGTCGAGGAGGATAGGCAGCGCGTCACGCCGCCCGATGTAGCCCATGATGCCGCACATGGATGGCCTCCATACGCCCGCAGATGGGCGTCGTTGTCGTGTCGATGCGTCTCGATCTCTGGAGCTCCATGCCGGACGGGAAGGCGAGCCTTCCGCGTCCTGTTCCCGGCGGCCTTCTGGCCCGGAGTTACCTCCGGGGTTTGTGAGCCGTCTTGACCCCGGCGGGCGCCGGGGTCGGTGCAGGCCCGGAACTGGACCTAGGGTCACCCGCCGATGTTCGAGTTCCCCTCCCTCGTCACCCCTGATACACAGTCCTCAGGGGTCAGGCGCTGCGGCACCGATCTGTGTCTCTGTCACCTCCCTTCCTCTCTCTTGTACCCCAACTGCTACCGTCACTATACTATCCGGTCTCGCGCGTGGATTTCCACCTCCCGGTCACGCGCTCCTTCACCGCGAGCCAGAGCACGCCCGGGATCGTCGCGGCGACGCGCCAGCGCCGCGGGTCCTGGATCGTGCGGTAGGCCCACTCCAGTCCGCCCCGCTGGATCCAGCGGGGCGCTCGGTGGAGGACCCCGGCCGTCACATCGAGGGTGCCGCCGACGCCGATGCTGACCGGAACCCTGAGGGTGTGACGGTGACGCGCGATCCACCGCTCCTGGGGCGGAAAACCCATGCCGACCAGGAGGAGATGGACCCGCGCGGCCTTGATCCGCTCGAGCAGCGCCGGTTCCTCGTCGGGTCGGAAATACCCGTGCTGCGTTCCGGCGATCTGCAGGAGGGGATGCCGGCGGGTGAGCGCCGCAGCCGCGGCGTCGGCCACCCCCGGCTTGGCGCCGAGGAGGAACACGCGGAGGTGGTCCCTGGCGCAGATGGCGCACAGCGCCTCAGCGAGATCCGCGCCCGCCACCCGCTCCGGGACCCGGACCCCGAGGATGCGCCCGACGAGCAAGATCCCGAAACCGTCCGGGGTAACGAGGTCGGCGGAGTTGACCACCTCGAGAAGCTCGGGGTCGTCCTGGAGGCGCGCGAGCATCGCGGTGTGGGCCGTCACGACGTGGCGAGGCACGTCGTCGTGCAGCATGGCCTGGATCACGTCCAGGGCCTGCGGCATGGTAATGAGGTGGACCTTGACGCCGAGGAGCGTGGCCGAGGGGATCACCGCTGCCCGACGGCACGGCCGATGATTTCGACGAGATGGGCGGCCAGCGACTCGGCCTCCGCCTCATCCTCCGCCTCGACCATCACCCGGACCAGCGGCTCCGTCCCCGAAGGCCGCACGAGCACCCGCCCCCGCGCGCCCAGGCGGCGCTCCGCCTCCCCTACCGCGGCCTGCACGGCGGGATGCGCCCCGGCGCCGTCGCGTGAGGTCACGCGCACGTTCTTCAGCACCTGCGGGTACCGCTGGATCGGCGCCGCCAGCTCCGAGAGCCGCCGGCCGGTGTCCATCATGACATTGGCGACCTGCACCGCCGTGATGAGCCCGTCCCCCGTCGTGGCGTGATCGAGGAAGATGATGTGGCCGCTCTGCTCCCCGCCGAGGCTCGCCCCCAGCTCCCGCATCCGCTCCAGCACGTAGCGGTCACCCACCTTCGTGCGCTCGATGACGATGCCGGCGCGCCGCAAGGCCACCTCGAGTCCCAGGTTGGACATCACCGTCGCCACGATGAGGTTCCCTGCCAACCGGCCCGCGGCGGCCATGTGCATGGCGCACACCCCCATGATGGCGTCGCCGTCGACGATCCGGCCCGTCTCGTCCACCGCGATGACCCGGTCGGCATCGCCGTCGTGCGCGAACCCGATGTCGGCGCCGTGCTGGAGCACGGCGCGCCGTACGACTTCGGGTGACGTGGACCCACAGTCGACATTGATGCGACTGCCGTCGGGATCCGCATTGATCGGGATCACGGTCGCGCCCAGCCGCTCCCACACCAGCGGCGCCACCGGGCAGGCCGCCCCGTGTGCGCAGTCCACGACGACCCGCAGCCCCGCCGGAGACACCGTGGCGACGGAGGCGACGAAGTCGGCGTAGCTCTCCACGGCGTCGGGCAGCTCCTGGGCGCGGCCGACCTCCGCTCCAGCGGCGCGGCGGAGATCGTGGCGGTCGAGCGACGCCTCGATCGCGTCCTCCACAGCGTCGGGGAGCTTGAAGCCGTCCTGCGCGAAGAACTTGATCCCGTTGTCCTCGACCGGATTGTGCGACGCGGAGATGACCACCGCGACGGCCTCGTGCGTGCGCCCCAGGTAGGCCACCCCCGGGGTGGGGATGACGCCCGCCCGCAGGACATGGCTGCCGGTGGAGCAGATCGCGGCGACGAGCGCGGCCTCCAGCATCTCGCCCGAGACGCGCGTGTCCCGCCCGATGATGAAGCGGCTGCCGTCGCGGGCCAGCACATGCGAGGCGGCGCGGCCGACCTTGAACGCCAGCTCGGGCGTGAGGTCCACGTTCGCCACCCCGCGGATGCCGTCGGTGCCGAAGAGCCGCCCCATGCTAGCTCCCTCTCTTCACCGTCACGGTGACCCCCGGCGGGGTGATGCTCAGCACCTCGATCTGCGGCGGCGCCTGCACCTTGACCTGGGCACGCTGCCGCTCCTCCGTGAAGTCGAGCCCGTCCACGCGGGCTGTGAAGTCCGCGGCGCGCAGGCGGTTCACCAGAGTCACCGGCCCCTGCACCTGGACCACGATGATGTCGGGCTGGATCGTGACCGTGACCCCGGCCGGCACCCGCGGCGCCTGCAC
>DASSGA010000239.1:0-9829 GCA_035693805.1 bacterium
CGGCGGGTGTCCACCTTGAAGGTGACGATCTCGGGCTGCCTGGTGACGGCTTCTTCCGCCAGGGCCACGGCTTCGGAGGTGACCGTACCCAGGTCCAGGCTCACGTCGCGGACGCGGCTGAGGGAGACGACCCCGAAAACCTTGCGCAGACGGTCGGCCGCCGCTTCCGGATCAGCCTCGACGCTGACGAGGATGCGGCCGAAGGCAGCTCGCACCTCGCTCGGACCGAGATCCTCGACCGCCCGCGCGACGTTCCGCGCCAGGGTCTCGAGGAAGAAGCCCCGGTTCTGTCCCTTGAGCGCGATCTCGCCGTAGCGGAGGAGGAAGGTGCTGGGCATTACCGGACCAGGGTGCGGAGGTCCGCAACCGCCCTGGCCACAGCCGCGGATGCGGCGTCGATCTCGTCGGAGGTCGTGAACCGGCTGAGGCTGAACCGCAGGCTGCTCGCACAGAGATCCGGGGGCAGACCGATGGCGAGCAACACGTGGCTCGGCTTCGGGTCATGGGAATGGCAGGCCGACCCCGTCGAGGTGTAGATGCCGTCCATCTCGAGGCGGTGCAGCAGCGTCTCCCCGCGGACCCCCGGGAAGGAGGCATTGAGGATATGCGGAGCGGCACCCCGACCGGGCGTGTTGACGCGGATCCCCGGGATCTCGGCGAGGGCCCGGCGCAGGCGGTCACGCAGTTCGGTCATGCTCCCGGCGACATCGCTCAGGTCGGCGCCGAGGAGGCTCGCCGCCGCGCCCAGCCCGGCGATGCCAGGCACGTTCTCTGTACCAGGGCGGATGCCGCCCTCCTGGTCGCCTCCGCCCAGGAGCGGGGCGAGACGCACGCCCTTCCGGACGTAGAGCGCTCCGGCACCCTTGGGGCCGTGGACCTTGTGGCCGGAAATGGACAGGAGGTCGACGCCCCACGCCTTCGGACGGAGGGGGATCTTCCCCCATGCCTGGACCGCGTCGACGTGGACGTACACCGGCCGGCCGCCCGCAGCGTGACCCCGGATGAGCCGGCCGATCACCTCGAGCGGCTGGATCGTCCCGAGCTCGTTGTTCGCCGCCATCACGGAGACGAGGATCGTGTCGGCCCGAAGAGCCTGGGCCAGCCGGTCGGGGGAGACTCGACCCTCACCGTCGACCGGAAGCTCGGTGACCTCGTACCCTTCCTCGCCCAGGCGGCGGATGGGCGTCAGGACAGAGGAGTGCTCGATAGCGGTGGTGACGATGTGGCGCCCCTTCGAAAGACGGGCAACCCCACGGATGGCGAGGGTGTTGGATTCGGTCCCGCCGGAGGTGAAGACGATCTCCTCCGGGGTGACGTCCAACGTCCTGGCGACCGCCTCCCGAGCTTCCCGGACCAGCCGCTCGGCGGCCAGGCCCTTCCGGTGGAGGGAGGACGGGTTCCCGAACTCCTCGGTCAAGGCGTGGGTGATGGCCTCGACGACAGCCGGGTGGGGCCGGGTCGTCGCCGCACTGTCCAGGTAGATCTCCCGCTCAGCCATCGTCCTTCCATGGTACATCAGCGGCGAGACGGTGCTCAATGGCGAGGTTCTATGGAACTTCGCTACGTGATCAAGCTGTCGGTCCTCAAGGCGCTCGGTGATGCGGCCAACCCCGCCCACTGGCAGAGCTGGACCTCGCCGGTGATCACGATCGGCAGACCATAGACGAACGATCTGAGGAGCGCTGGGAGGGCCGGAGGAATCGTCCGGCCCTCTTCTCCATGTCTTGGGTCCAATTCATGCGGTTGACAGCGCTGGGACTTCTGTGCTATAAACGGCGACAATAACACGATCTCCTTCGGGCCATGAAGCCCCGCCTCGGCGGGGCTTCTGTCGTTTCTGAGGCCGGGACGCCTCTCTGTGCGGAGGCGTCCTTTTTCAATTCGCTCGGGGGGTTGCGAATGAACGCCGCCGATACCGCCTGGATGCTCGTCGCCACCGCGCTCGTCCTTCTCATGACGCCTGCCTTGGGCTTCTTCTACGGCGGGCTCGTCCGGGCGAAGAACGCCCTCAACACGATGATGATGAGCTTCGCCGCCCTGGGCTGCGTGGCCATGGCCTGGGCGCTGGCCGGCTACTCCCTGGCCTTCGCCCCCGGATCGGGCTGGATAGGGAACCTGTCACGTCTCTTCCTCCACGGCGTCGATCTGAATCCCCTCGGCACCATCCCCCACGTCCTGTTCATGGCCTACCAGGGGACGTTCGCGATCATCACCGCGGCGCTGATCTCGGGTGCCATTGTGGAGCGGATGCAGTTCCGCGCCTACCTCCTCTTCCTCACGCTGTGGAGCCTGCTGGTCTACGCGCCGATCGCGCACTGGGTCTGGGGCGGGGGCTGGCTCGCCAAGCTCGGCGCCCTCGACTTCGCGGGCGGCACGGTGGTCCACGTGAACGCCGGGGTAGCCGCGGTGGTGGCCGCGGTCGTGCTGGGGCCGCGCAAGGACTACGCGCGGCAGGCGACCCTGCCGCACAACGTCCCCTTCACGCTGCTCGGGGCCGGGTTGCTCTGGTTCGGCTGGTTCGGCTTCAATGCCGGGAGCGCACTGGGCGCCAACACCACGGCGGCGCTCGCCTTCGTGAACACCATGCTGGCGCCCGCGGCGACCTTGCTCGCCTGGACGCTGCTGGATCTCCGGCGGGGCGGGAAGGCCACGGCGGTGGGCGGAGCGACCGCGATCGTCGTCGGGCTCGTCGCGGTGACGCCGGCCGCCGGCTACATCAGCCCGCTGTCGGCCATCCTCCTCGGTCTGGTCGCGGCGCTGCCCAGTTATTTCGGCGTGCTGTGGCGGCCCCGCACGAGGCTGGACGATTCGCTGGACGTGCTCGCCGCTCACGGCGTCGGCGGCACCATCGGCGCCATCCTCACCGGGGTGTTCGCCCAGAAGCTCTGGAGCGGGGCGGCCAACGGACTGCTGTACGGCGAGCCCCGTCAGGTGCTGGTGCAGATCGTAGCGGTGGCTTCGGCCGCGGCGTACAGCGCCTTCGCCACCCTGGTCATCCTGAAGGCGATCGGCCTGTTCATGCCGCTGCGCGTGACCGACCGCACCGGAGAGGGGCTGGGCCTGGACGTGAGCCAGCACGGTGAGGAAGCATACGGAACAGGAGAAGGCGCCATCCTGGTGCTGCCCGAGCTCGTCCCGCCGCCCGTGGCGGCGCCGGCCCCGGCGGGTGAGCGCGCATGAAACTTGTCGTCGCCGTCGTCCGGCCGGAGAAGCTGGGAGAGGTCCTCGAGGCGCTGTTCCGCCATGAGGTGCGCGGGCTGACGATCAGCCGCGTCCAAGGGCACGGGGGTGAGACGGAGCGGGTCGAAACCTACCGCGGCACCACGGTGAAGATGGAGCTGTCGGAAAAGGTGCGCCTCGAGATCGGCGTCTCCGACCATTTCGTCGAGCCCACGGTCCGCGCCATCCTCAAGGCCGCGCATACGGGGGACGTCGGCGACGGCAAGATATTCGTCCTGCCGGTGGAGCGCGTCTACCGCATCAGGACGGGCGAGCGCGACGAAGCGGCCGTCACCCCGGTCGGTTGATTGCGCCGGCACACGGGGCGTGCTAGAATGCGCTTCACAACGGCGATGACGGGGACACGTACCCCGGCAGCGGGCCCACGGAGCGAGCCAGGGACGGTGAAAGCTGGCGGGCGCCGGCCGAAGGGAAGATCGCCCCGGAGCTGCGCACCGAACGCGAGACGCGAGTAGGCTGCGCCGGAGCCTCCACCGTGATCCGGAGGGCGGGATCGGGCAGAGAGAAGTAATGATTGGGGCCCCGTTCCGACTGAGCGCCGGCGCCTCCGCGCCGGAAGCTGGGTGGTACCGCGGACCGTCGTCCGCCCCAGAGAGGGGTGGACGTTTCTGTTTTCCGGGAGGGAATGATGCCGCGGTTCAGACCGGTCTCATCTCGAGTGGACTTTCCCGCGATGGAGCGGGAGGTGCTGGCCTGGTGGGAGGAGCAGGGCATCCTCCAGCTCTACCTGCGCCGCAACGAGAATTCGCCCCGATCGTGGTCGTTCCTCGACGGCCCGATCACCGCCAACAACCCGATGGGCGTGCACCACGCCTGGGGTCGTACCTACAAGGATCTGTTCCAGCGCTACAAGACGATGTGCGGATTCCGGCAGCGCTACCAGAACGGTTTCGATTGCCAGGGGTTGTGGGTCGAGGTCGAGGTGGAAAAAGACCTCGGCTTCACCAGCAAGCGCGACATCGAGACCTACGGCATCGAGTCGTTCGTCAACCTCTGCAAGCACCGGGTGCTCACGTACGCGGCCGTGCAGACGCAGCAGTCGATGCGACTCGCGATGTGGATGGACTGGAACGCTCCCGACGACCTCCGGCGGCTGGCCGAGGCGATCAAGGCCGGCCCATCCCGAGCGATCGACTACCCCGCGCGGGGCGGAGGGAAGGTTCAGCAGACGGCCGAGCAGATCGTGGGACGCCTGGGGGATCGGGAGATCGGCGGATCGTATTTCACCCTCGCCGACGAGAACAACTACCAGATCTGGGGCTTTCTCCGGCGCTGTCACGAGCGCGGGCTCATCCATAAGGGGCACGACGTGATGCCGTGGTGCCCGCGGTGCGCCACGGGCTTGAGCGAGCACGAGATCGCCACCGAAGGGTACAAGGAACTCACGCACCGCGGGGTCTTCGTGCGGTTTCCGCTCGCGGACCGGCCGGGACAGTCGCTGCTCGTGTGGACCACCACGCCCTGGACGCTGACCAGCAACGTCGCGGCCGCCGTGCACCCCGGGCTCACCTACGTCCGGGTCCGCCAGGGCAGTGAGGAGTTGTACTTGGAAGAAGGGGCACTCGGCGCACTCAAGGGCGATTACGAGATTGTCGAGCGGCTGCTCGGCGAGCGACTTGTGGGCCTGCGGTACCATGCGCCGCTCGACGACATCCCCCAGCAGAAGGGCGTGGAGCACCGCGTCATCCCCTGGTCCGATGTGACGTCCGCGGAAGGCACCGGGGTCGTGCACATCGCCCCCGGGTGCGGGGCCGAGGACTTCGCGCTCAGCAAGGAGCACGGTCTCCCCGTCATCGCGCCGATCGACGAGAACGGGATCTTCCTGCCGGGCTTCGCGTGGCTGACGGGGCTGCGCACGGACGAGGCGGCCCAGCCGATCATCGACCATCTGAAGAAGGCGGGCCGCCTCTACAAGGTGGAGCCCTACACGCACCGCTACCCCGTCTGCTGGCGCTGCGCGAGCGAGCTCGTCTTCCGTCTCGTCGACGAGTGGTTCATCCGGATGGATCCGCTGCGCGCGGAGCTCATGGACGTCACGAAGCGTATCCGCTGGATCCCCGAGTTCGGCCTGGACCGGGAGCTCGACTGGCTGCGCAACATGCACGATTGGATGATCAGCAAGAAGCGCTACTGGGGGCTGGCGCTGCCGATCTATGAGTGTGCCTCCTGCGGGGCGTTCGACGTCATCGGATCGCGGGAGGAACTGCGCGAGCGCGCGGTCGAGGGCTGGGACACCTTCGACGGGCACAGCCCGCACCGTCCCTGGGTGGACGCGGTCAAGATCCGCTGCACGCAATGCGGGGGGACGAGCGCGCGCATCCCCGATGTCGGCAACCCGTGGCTGGACGCGGGCATCGTCTCGATGAGCACGCTCCACTACCGCGCCGACCCGGAGTACTGGCGGCGATGGTTCCCCGCGGACTTCATCACGGAGAGCTTCCCGGGTCAGTACCGCAACTGGTTCTACTCGCTGCTGGTCATGGCCACGGTCCTCGCCGGCCTGGAGCCGTTTCGGACCTGCCTGGGGTACGCCTCGGTGCGCGATGAGCACGGCCGGGAGATGCACAAGTCCGCGGGCAACGCCATCGAATTCAACGAGGCGGCCGACCGCGGCGGCGTCGACGTGATGCGCTGGCTGTACTGCATGCAGAACCCCGCGTCGAACCTGAACTTCGGTTACGGCACGCTGGATGAGGTCCGCCGGCGGTTCGTCATCCCGCTGTGGAACGTCCGCGCCTTCTTCGTGACCTACGCGAACCTGGAAGGGTTCGAGATCGGCGGGCTTCTGCGCCGCCCGCCGCAGCTGGGGATCCTGGACCGCTGGCTCCTCTCCCGGCTGCAGCGCCTGGTCCGAACGGTGCGCGAGCGACTGGACGATTACGATCCCCAGGGTGCAAGCCGCCCGGTCGAGGTGTTCGTCGACGACCTCTCCAACTGGTACGTGCGTCGGTCGCGCCGCCGCTTCTGGAAGAGCGAGGCGGACGACGACAAACGCGCTGCGTACTACACCCTGTACCGGACGCTGCGCACGCTCGCCCTGGTCCTGGCGCCCTTCGTGCCGTTCCTCGCCGAGCGTCTGTACCAGGATCTCGTGAAGGTGGTGGAACCCCGCGCGCCGGCGAGCGTCCACCTGTGTGACTACCCGGAACCGGAGGCGGCGCTGCTCGACGAAGGGCTCGAATCAGAGATGGACGCCGTGCGCGGGCTGGTCGTGCTGGGGCGCGCCGCGCGCGGCCACGCGAAGCTCAAGGTGCGCCAGCCGCTGCCGGCCGTCCTGCTGGCCACGAAGTCGCGCGGCCTCCGGGAGCGTCCCGAGCTCCTCGAGATCCTGGCCGACGAGTTGAACGTGAAGGCGGTCCGGTTCGTCGAGGATCCGGGCCGCTACGTCACCTTCGAGATCAAGCCGCGGTTCGACGTCCTCGGCCCCAAGTATGGCGCGGCCGTGCAGGCCATCGCGCGCGCGGTCCGCGCGCTGGATCCGGTCCAGGTCCTGGGCGCGTTCGATGCCGACGGTCGCCTCACCCTCTCCGTCGACGGGCAGGAGATCGTACTCTCCCGCGACGACGTCGAAGCCCGGATGCACGAGGCCCGGGGCTATGCCGCGGAAGGCGCGGGCGGCGAATTCGCTATCCTCGAGACCGACCTCACGCCGGCCCTCCTCCAGGAGGGGCAGGCGCGGGAGCTGGTGCACCAGGTGCAGACCCTGCGCAGGGACGCCGACCTTGCCGTGGATGACCGTATCGTCTTGCACTACGAGGGGCCGCTGGACTCGCTGCTCGCGGCGCACCGGGACTACATCATGCGGGAGACCCTCGCCGTGGAGCTGCGCGCGGGGCTGCCCGCCGGGGCGGCCGCCCGCGACATCCGGCTGGACGGGGTAAATATCCGCCTGAGCATCGCGCGGAGGCAGACGTAGCCAGGCTGCGCAGGACTCCGGCAGGAACCGCGCGGGCAGGACAGAAACACGGGACGGCTGTCGTCCACACCGCAGGCATCGGAGCATCACCGTGGCAGAGAAGACCATCGGCGTGCTGGGCGGGCTCGGCCCCTGGGCCACGCTCGATCTGTTCGAGAAGATCCTCCGGCTGACGCCCGCCGTGCGCGACCAGGACCACCTGCGGATCGTCATCGACAACAACCCGAAGATCCCGGACCGCTCGCCGGCCATCCTGGGCGACGGAGAGGATCCGACCCCCGCGCTGGTGGCCACGGCCCGCAACCTGGAAGCTGCCGGCGCCGACCTCATCGTCATCCCTTGTAACACGGCTCATGCCTTCTACGGCCCGATCGCCTCGGCGGTCGCCATCCCCGTGCTGCACATCATGGACGAAGTGGCTACGGCGGCCCGGCGCACCGTGGACGGGCTGCGCCGGGCGGGGGTGCTGGCGACGCGGGCCACGATGGCGGCCGGCCTCTATCACCGGGCCTTTGAGCGGGTGGGGGTGGAGATCGTCGGCCCCGACGCCGCCGGACAGGACATCGTCAACGGGGCCATCTACGGCGTGAAGGCCGGGCGCATGGGACCCGAGGTTACCCGGGACCTGCTCCCTGTCGCGCAAGCCCTCCTGGATCGAGGCGCCCAGGCGATCGTGCTCGGCTGTACCGAGCTCCCCTTCGTCTTGCGCGCGGGCGATCTCAGCGTGCCGGTTCTGGACTCGAACCTCATCCTCGCCCAGGCGGCCGTGCGCGCGGCCACGCATGCACCGGAGGCAGCCCCCGCGCGGTAGGACTTGCACTTGCAGAAGTCATCGGATACACTACCGTCAGCCTGCCAGCCGGTGGACCCCCGCACCCACTGCTGCTGCGATCCGGAGGGGGATGGATGGCACCCAGGACCACCAAATCGGCCAAACGTAAGGCCGGACTGCGCCGCGGCACGCAGATGAGTCCGGCGCGGGGGCGGAAGGCCGCCAAGGCCAAGGCCGTGCGCCCTGAACGGGCGGTGCGGGCCGACCGTCCCGCACGCGGGGCCGTCAAGGCCAAGCCCCTCTCCCGGAAGGAGCTCAGCGAGTTCCGGCGGCTCCTTGAAGACGAGCGGGTCCGGCTCCTCGAAGAGCTCGAAGCCATGGAAGAACACACCCCCGAGGTCGAGGACCAGGTGGGGATGGACATCGGCGGGGGGTACGACGAGGACCTGGCCGATGTCGCCAGCAGCACCTTCGAACGCGAAAAGGGCCTCGCCCTGGAAAGCAGTGTCCAGCAGATGCTGGCGCAGGTCGAGGAGGCCCTGGGGCGGATCGAAGACGGCACCTACGGCATCTGTCAGCGCTGCGGCGATCCGATCGACATCGCGCGGCTGCGCGTTCTGCCGTTTGCGACGCTGTGCATCCGCTGCAAGGAACTGGAAGAGAAGTCCAACGGCGCGCGCTAGCCGTCTTGGGGACCGTGCTCGTCGCCGATCAGGCGACGAAACTCGTGGTCGAGGCGCGCCTGCCCCTCGGCATCTCCATTCCGGTCATTCCCGGCCTCCTGGCGTTCACCCATGTTCACAACCGCGGGATCGCGTTCAGCCTGCTGGGAGGCATCCCGCTGCTCGTGCCGGTCGCGATCGCCTTGACCCTGCTTTTCCTGCTCTTCTACAATAAGGCCCGGTGGTCGCGCCGCCCGGTCGCGCAGGCGGCGCTGGCGATGCTCGGGGGTGGCGCGATCGGGAACCTGGTGGACCGGGTGCGTGTGGGCGCCGTCGTCGACTTCATCGACGTCCACGTCTGGCCGGTGTTCAACCTCGCAGACATCGCGGTGACGGCGGGGGCGGGGCTACTGATCTTACTGCTGATCCGGGGTGATCGATGAAGCCGATCCTCGTCAGGCTCGGGCCGTTTCCCATCTCATCGTTCGGTCTCTTCCTGCTCCTGGCGTTCCTGGTGGGCATCGTCGTGGCCCGCCGCCGCGGCGCGCGCCTCGGTATCGATCCCTCCCGGATGCTGGACATGGCGCTGTACATGATCATCGGGGGCATCGTCGTGGGGCGACTCGGCTACGTCGTCGCGAACTGGGCCGTTTTCGCCGCGGCGCCTGGGACGATCTTCACCATCTGGAAGGACTCCGGGCTGACCTTCTACGGCGCGCTGGTGGGCGCGATGATCGTCGGCGCGCTCTACGCGCGGACGCTGCGCATGCCGCTGCGCAGCTACCTGGACATCTTCGCGCCTGCCCTGGCTCTCGGCTACGCCGTGGCCATGGTTGGCGCGCTCCTGCACGGCTTGTACATCGGACGGCCCACCGGCGTGCCCTGGGGCGTGCAGATGTTCCTCGACCGCCGGCATCCCACGCAGGTCTACCTCATGCTGGCCTCGCTGGGCACCTACGCCGTCCTCCGGTCGCAGGAGAAGGCCGCGCCGGCGCCGGGGACGCTGTTCTCCCTGTGGCTGCTGCTCCACGCGCTCAGCCGGGTCGCCGTGGAATTCTTCGTGGAGAGCCCGACGGTGCTGAACACGATGTTCACGCTGGCCCAGGTCGTGAACGCCGTGGTGGTGGTGATCGCCGTGATCGCCCTGGCCCTTGTCGCGCGCGGGCCACGGATGTCGCCGCAGTCCGCGGCACCGACCGAGATGCCCCCGGCGGCCTGACGCCACGGGCACCGGCGAAC
>DASSGA010000240.1:0-10544 GCA_035693805.1 bacterium
GGTCCCCGTTGCCATGCCGTGAACCCCTGCCCTTCCGCCGTTGAACTGCCTGCAGGCCTCGCTGCAGGCGCTTGCCTACCTCCCATTCCCCATGTGGGCGGAGCAGTCCTGCTGTGCGCGGAGGCCAGCCCGGGCTGGTAGATATCATCCCTGCGGGGGCACGCGGCGCGCCTCGTCCAGAGCATGCGCCCGCCGGACAAAGTGCAGGCTGGCCCGCCAGAGGAGGAAGACGAAAGGGATCACGGTGAGCGCGACCCACGTGCCGGTGAAGATGGCGGCGTCATAGGCGGCGTGGCTCGCGGCAGCGAGTAGGACGGCGGCGGCGAGCCACCCCGCGGGCCGGGTTGAGAACTTCGCGACCCCGACGTAGTACCCCATCACCGCCCCGAAGAAGGCGTGCCCGGGGACGGAGAGCGAGGCGCGCAGGATCCCCACCTGGGTCCCGCCCTGGAGCACGTAGGCGACGTTCTCAACCGTGGCGAAGCCCAGCGACGCCGCGACCCCGTAGAGGATGCCGTCGATCACCTCATCAAAGTGCACGTGGCGGTAGATGGCCAGGAACAGGGCGGTGAACTTGACGACCTCCTCCACGACGCCGACGATACCCGCGGCGAGGAGGCTTGCCGGCACGAAGGGCTCCGAGATCTCGAGGTCCGCTACGGCGAAGATCCCCGCCTCGATCGCCCCCGCCCCCAGCGCCGCGACGGCGCCGTAGGCGAAGACCCGGCCGACGAGGTGGCGCGGTTCGGGACGCAGGTGGTCGCGCCGGCGGAAATACCACAGCCAGAACGCGCCGGGCGCAATGGCGAGCGTGAGGAGCAGCCAGGCCATGCTCCCCTATTCGCCCCGACCGGGCGATACCCTATGAGGAAACGACGGCTCGCCGGCTACGGCTGGATGAGACCCTTCCGCACGGCGTAGCGCACGAGCAGGCTGCGGTCGTGGAGGTCGAGCTTCTCCATGATGTGCGCGCGGTGGGTCTGAACGGTCTTCACGCTGATGAAGAGCCGGTCGGCGATCTGCGAGTTCGTCAAGCCTTCGGCGATGAGCACGAGGATCTCCCGCTCCCGGTCCGTGAGGCCGTCGTACCGCCCCGTACCCTCGCCGGTGCGCATCCGATCGAGGTAGTCTTGCACGACGCTGCGGGCCACGGCCGGGTAGAGGAATGCCTCCCCGCGGGCGGCGGCGCGCACCGCCTCCACGAGGTCCGTGGCCGCGGCGCGCTTCAGCACGTATCCCGCTGCGCCGAGACGGAGCAACTGGAAGACGTAGGATTCCTCCTCGTGCATCGTGAGGATGAGGACCTGCGTGTCGGGGAGGCTGCGCTTGATCTCCTGCGTCGCCTCGACCCCGTTCATGCGCGGCATGCTGATATCCATCACGACGACGTCGGGGTGCAACTGCTTCGCGAGGCGCACGGCCTCCTCGCCGTCCCGTGCCTCGCCGACGACCTCAACGTCCGCCTGCGCGTCCAGGATCATCCGGATGCCCTCGCGCACCACGGCATGATCCTCGGCGATCAGCACGCTGATGTCGGTTGCCGGAACAGGAGCCGGTCGCGCCATGTGGACCCTCCGCGCACAGCGTACCAACCGCGCGCAGGAGGCGCCTATCGGCTCCGACGCCTATTTTCCGGGTAGGGCGGCGGCCCGATGGGGGAGGGGGCCGGACGGGATCCGCTGTTAGATCGGTTCGCTGGCGTCAAAGGGATCGGTGGCGCGCACCGCGGCTCCCCACAGGCGCAGCAGCGAGAACAGGTAGACGGCGCCCGCAGCGGCCCCGACCACGATGACGGCGGCCGTGGCCAAGCCGAGCGCCCGCAGCAGTCGCATGCTCATGCCTCCTCTTACCCTCATCCTCTCAGAGTGTACCCCCGCGGGACAATCCGGGGATGAACCGATTCACGCCCAGATCTGCGGATAGGCCGCCGGTGAGCATCCGGCGAAAATCGGATTGTGACCGGATGGCGCCTTTGGACCGCGCCCGGGAGGATGGGACTAGCCGCGAGCGGAGGTGGAGGATGGTACGGGCAAAATCCCAGACGCGCGCCCAGGAGCGACGGGAACCGCACCTCTGGCTCCTGGCCTTGTCTGCGGCGGGGCTCCTGATCAGCGTCTATCTCACATGGGCACGCGCCGCGAAGGTCTCAGTGTACTGCCTGGTGGGCAGCGGGTGTGACATCGTCCAGTCCAGTCGTTACGCCGCGGCCTTCGGCATCCCCGTCGCGCTGCTGGGCGTGCTCTACTATGGCGCCCTCTTCGTGCTCGCCGCCCGCCCGATGGCGCCTGAGCGGCGCTTCGCGCTCGCCCTCCCCCTCGCCGCCGCGGGCGTCGGTTCGTCAACGGTGTTCACCGTCGTTCAGCAGGTAAGCCTCCGCGTCACGTGCTTCCTGTGCCTCGTGTCCGCGGCCCTGACCCTGGCCATCGCGATCGTGCTGCTCGCCGGGCGGCCCCGCCGCCTCCGCTGGACCGTGTGGAGCGCGAGCGCAGCCGCGCTGCTCGCCGCGGTGGTGTTTCTCGCCGGCGGCTACGCTGCGTCACGGCCCATCTCGGCAGAGCAGGCCTACGCCGCCGGATTGGCCCGGCACCTCACGGCGGAAGGGGTGAAGATGTACGGCGCCTACTGGTGTCCGGCCTGCAACACCCAGAAAGCGCTGTTCGGCACGGCGGCGGCCCTGCTGCCGTACATCGAGTGCGACGCGAGATCCCCGATCGGCCAGCCGGGCGTGTGCGTCGCGGCGCGGATCCGCGCCTTCCCAACCTGGGAGATCAAGGGGCAACGGTACGAGGGCGTGCTTTCGCTGGAGCAGCTCGCGGAGATGACGGGATACCAGTCTCCGCCCCCGGAGCAGCCGTGAAATCGGGCACCAGCCTGATGGCCCCGGGCCCGCATCTGCAGTAGAACTGATGAGGGGGACGATGTCGATCCAGGCCCCCGCAGGCTCTCGATGGACCCTAGGACGACTGACATCCCGAACGACCACGCGGCGATCTGCGGCCTGTACTGGGAGGGAAGCGCCTGGTACGCGACCTTCGGCGCGACATGCGCCTCCCAGGGGGACGCCGGTCTCGTGAAGATCTGCCCCGTTTATACCTGCGCGAGGGAGCATGGCGTGGAGCACTGCGGTGTCTGCCCCGAGTTCCCGTGCATCTTGCTGGTCCACATGGCGGCGCAAACGGGCCATGGGGACCAGCGCATCGCCTCGGCCGCCCTGCGGGGGGAGCTGGGGAACGATCTGTGGGTGGCGTGGGCCCGGGAGCAGCGGACGTGGGTCGGAGCCTATTGCCCGCTGCGCAGCGTCAACCGCTGAGGAGGCGCACCATGGCCGGTGACCGATACGTCAGGCGAGTGTCCTCGGAAGAGGCGCGCGAGGACTTCGTGCTGGTCCTGAAGGACCGCCTCGACTTCTTCCCGCCGGTGGCTACCCCGTTCCACATCGTGCACGAAGGCCGGCGGTTCCGCGCCCGTGTGACCGCCGTTCCGTGCGAGTGCCGGGGACCGGAGCTTCCCCACGAGCACTACCGCATCCACTGGACCGGCCTGCGCGCCGGCGATCGGGTCTCGCTGTTGCGCGATCCAACCCGCAGCACATACGTCGCGCTCATCGAGCGTCGGCACGCCGCCTGACGTTCACGCCGCCTCAGTCGCCGCGAGGTCGGAATACCGCCCAGTACGCAGCGCCCGGGCCGGCCTGCCGCACGAAGGCCAAGCCCGCGTCATCACCCTTCTCCCGCAGTGCGGGAAGCGAGATGAAATCAGGATCGATGAGCAGTTCGCCGACGATGAGCCTGCCGGTCGGCTTCAAGACCCGCCGGAGCTCGCGCAGCGCGGCTGCCGCATCAGGCACTTCTCCCAGGACCCCGATCAGGTAGGCGGCGTCAAACGTCCGAGCGGGATACGGGAGGCTCTGTGCATCCCCCTGTCGGGGCACGATGTTGGTGAGGCCCGATCTCGCGGCCCGGCGCAGCAGACGATCCAGCATCGCCTGCTGCACGTCGAGGACGTCGAGCACCCCGTCGGGCCGGAGCGCGGCTGCGATGGCCTGAGCATGCACGCCCACGCCGGGACCGATTTCCAGGATGCGTTCTCCCCTGCGAGGCTCCAGGATCCGCCGAAGATTCTTAGGTGAATGCGGGCCTCGCGGCAGCAGGAGGAACCACCACATGTAGGAAGGCAGGGGAACCGGCGACCTGCGGCTCCACCCTCTGCCCACCGCATCCGTGCCCAACGCCACCACGGCACTAGCGGCGGCCCACCGCCATTCGCCCAGAGCCAGCATGGCGAGCGTCAGCACCCACGCGGCGAGCTCTATGAGGAAGACGGTGGTTCTCACGACGACCCAGGCGTTAGACGCCGGAGAAGAGTTCATCGCGGCCGCCCGCTCTCTGTGACCGCTCAGGTCGTCATCAGGATGAAGAAGCCGAGCACGATCGCCACGCCCCCGAGGATCGCTTTGGCCCAACCCTTATTGGGCAGATACCAGTGGCCGATCTGGTTGAGGGTGCGCCGGTTGGCGACCGCGGCCAGCAGCGCGACGAGCGGGGCGATGAAGGCGACGTTGTAGAGCAGCAGGTAGCCGAGGCGGCTCGGCAGCGGCTCGCGCGCAAGCAGCCCGAGGATACCGAGGTAGATCGCCCCGCTGCAGGGCACCGTGCACAGGCCGACGAGCCCTCCGGCGAGAAACAGTCCGGCCGGGGTGGTGCGCGACAGCGCTCGCCGCACCGCGCCGTGAAAGCGAGGCGGCATCCCCAACCTCCACCCCCACCCGGGGAGGACGGCGTCCTTCACCATCCACAATCCGAGGATCACGACGACGAGGCCCATCAATCGCACGGGCAGGTGCGTCCGGGTGAGGAACGAGACGGCCGACAGGATCCCCAGACCGAGGAGCACGTACGTCGTGAACATCCCGACGACGTAGGCCCCCCCGACCCGCCACAGGCGCGGCTGCGCCTGTCCCAGAGCCACCCCGGCCATCAGCAGCGCGACGAGCGATATGAGGACGCTGAACGCGCACGGGTTGAGGCCGTCCAGTACGCCGCTGACGACGATGGAAGAGAACGTCAGTGTGGTCACCCGACCACCTCGAGCACGCCCCGCATCGACGGACTACTCTTGCCGCCGCAGCAGATGTCGCAGTAGAACTCGTACCGCCCGGCCGGCAGGATCCCCAGCGTCACCGTCTCCTGGGATCGTGGCGCGATGCGCACGTCGACGTTCAGGGCCTCGATGCGGAACTGATGCCAACCGCCGCCATCCATGTGGAGCGGGTTGTCGGGGTTGACGAAGATCAGCGTCACCTCACGCCCGGCGCGGGCCCGCAGCTGTGAGGGCTCGAATCCCGCCATGCTGATGACCACCCTCTGCGCACCATCAGGGATCGGGGCGCGGGCAACTGGCAGGCGGAACGGCATGGACGCCAGGAAGACCGCGGCCGCGAGGATGGCCAGTGCGGCCAGGGAGAACCAGAACACCCTGCGTCGCTGGGTGCGTGTTGCCTTCGGATCCGGTTTCGTGTTCATGTCTCCCCCGTCAGTGACAGACCGCCGCCGCTGCCCTGGCATGCCGCAGAGCCCGCAGCATCAAGACGATACCCGCGACGTTAGCGGCCAGACTCAGCGCCACCACGTATGCCTTGTACTGGATGAGGAAGGTCGCGGCGGCGGACAGTCCGATGAACGGCACGACGTCGGCCAGGTGGTGCAGGCAGCAGGCCACCATGGCAGTCGTCGATGTGGCGGTTCCCCCCGCCGCGACCGCCGCCCCGGCCCGGTCACCCCGGATCGCCTGCCGGACGTGGGAGTAGAGGCCCATCTGCGTCCCAAAACCGACCGCCACCAGAGCAATGAACCACAGGTCCGAGCGCCACTGGGATAGGAGGTGGGACCATGAACGGGACGACAGACCGATGATGAGGCTGTAGCCTGAGGCCAGGAGCCCCGCGGACAGCAGGCCGATCTGGACCGCGCGCGTGTTGAAGTGCGGCCGCGCGAGGACGATCGTGCTCACGGCGCCCACCGGAATGTGCGGACGGCCACACCCGCGATGGTCTTGATCGCCAGCTCCACGGGCTGCCCCGCGTCCACCTTGGGGAAGATCAGTACTCCCGACCGATGATGGCTGTCATCAGAGGTGCTGACCCAGCGCAGGGCCTTGAAACTCCTGCTGCCCGCGCGCAGCTCGCTCAGCGCCACCAGATCGTACCCCGATAGATCGACGCTGTGCGTATTCATCGCCACGAGGAACACACTGTATCGCTCGGGTTCATACGCGGCCGCGCCCGGTCCGCCGAACGTCACCTCGATCTCGACGCCCCCCTCACCCTGGTCACGCTGCACGTTCCCGGGCGGCGCCTGGGCCGCCGTCGCGGGCCGGGTCGCCTCGGGCGCGTCTGAAGGTCGCAGCGCCACGAGGTAGATCCCGGCGAACACCGCCGCGCCGATCAGAACCGCCCCAATCACCACACGCATCATCGTCCCTCCGTCAGCGCAGCAGCGGACGCAGCGTGGTTTCGAGCTCATGCATCGAGGTCACGCCGATGAACTTTCGCACCATACGCCCGTCCCGATCCAAGATGAAGATCTCCGGGTGCGCCTTGATCTCGAACATCGCGTTCACCTTGGCCGCGTCCGGTTGATTGAACTCATGGTAGTGCCAGGTGATCTGCTCTCCATACCGTGCTTTGAGTGAAGCCATCACGGGCTTCATCACTTCGCACGCCCCTCAGCCATGCGGATGATGGAGTGTCGGATCCGACCAGACGAAGACGACCGTCGGCCGGCCGCCCTCCACATAGTCCGCGTAGACGGGGCCGCGGGGCCAGGCTACGAACGCCACGACCGCGGCGGCGACCAGGCCGGCGGCGAGAAGCCAGCCGGCATAGCCCCGGTACCACGGACGTCGTGCATGTGTGGCTCCCATCTCCCTCTCCTCTCTACGACGCGGGGAGCGCGAAACCGACGGTCGTGCCTGCGCCGAGCTCGCTGCGCGCCCAGACGCGCCCCCCGTGCGCTTCCACGAGATGCTTGACGATAGCAAGTCCGAGGCCCGCCCCGCCCGTCGCGCGCGATCGCGAACGGTCTACGCGGTGGAACCGGTCGAAGATGTGGGGGAGCTCTTCAGCGGGGATGCCGGGACCCGTGTCCGACACCTCCACCTGAACCTCGCCATCCACCGCCCGCGCCGCCAGCCGCACCACGCCGCCGCGCTCCGTGTAGCGGATCGCGTTGGCCAGCAGATTGTGCAGGACCTGGACGATCCGATCGCGATCCGCGGGAACGCTCAGGGCCTGCGCGGCTACGTCCAGCGCGACCCCCTTCTCCTCGGCCAGCGGGCGGGCCACGTCAGCTACCTCCCTGACCAGTCCGCCGAGATTCGCCGGTCGCCGATCGAGATGAAGCTGGCCCTGCTGAGCCAGCGAGAGGTCACGCAGGTCGCGCACCAGCCGGGTGAGGACCTGCGTCTGCATGTGCAGCGAGGCTAGGCGTTCCGGCGTGGTCACGACCACGCCGTCGAGCATCCCCTCGAGGTTCGCCTGCAAGACCGAGAGGGGCGTGCCAAGTTCGTGCGCGATGTCCGCCAGCAGTTGTCGCCGCGTCTCCTCCGCGTGTCGTAGGTCCGCCGCCATGGCGTTGAATGCGCGCGCCACGCCGGCCAGCTCGTCGCCGCCCGCCACCGGTACGTCCTGCCGCAGGTCACCCTGCCCCACGCGCTTTGCGGCGATGGCAAACGCATGGAGCGGGGCGGTGATCGTCCGAGCGGTTGCGGTCCCCGCCACCGCAGCGACGCCCAACCCGATCACCGCCGCCACCCAGATCGCCCGCCGGACATCGCCGAGCAGGCGCGCCTCAGGCGGAGCCATCATCTCGCGCATGGCGCTGTTCATCCCCGGCATCGCCCTCGCATGCCGGAGGAAGGCGCCGACGCGCGCCTGCGCAAGGCGGTCCGTCACCAGACCCACGACGGCGATGGAGAGCCAGGCCACGAGCACCAGGACCAGCACAAACCGCCCGCGCACGCTAGCCATCGATCTCCTCCGCAAACCGGTAGCCGACGCCGTGCACGGTGACGATGTACCGCGGATGCCGCGGGTCGGGCTCGAGCTTCTGCCGGAGGTTCTTCACATGGGCGTCCACGGTGCGCTCGTAGCCCTCGAAGGCGTACCCCTGCACCTGATCGATGAGCTGCAGCCGCGTGAACGCCCGTCCGGGACTGTGCGCCAACGCCATGAGCAACCTGAACTCCGTAGGGGTCAGACCGAGGGGGACTCCGGCGCGCGTGGCCTCGAAGCGGGCCGGGTCGATCTCCAAATCGTGCACGCGGACCCGCTCGCCCGAAGGGGTGCCGGCATGCGAGCGGCGCAGCACCGCTCGGACACGCGCGACGACCTCGCGGGGGCTGAACGGCTTGGTGATGTAGTCGTCGGCGCCCAGCTCCAACCCGACGAGCTTGTCGGTCTCCTCATCGCGCGCCGTGAGCATGATCACGGGGGTCGAACCCTGCCCGCGGATGCGCCGGCAGACCTCAAAACCGTCCAGCCCTGGCAGCATGAGATCCAGCAGCACGAGATCGGGCCGCAGACGCGCGTACTCGTCCACGGCCCGAGCCCCGTCGCCGCTCACTTCGACGCGGTAGCCGTCCTTCTCCAGGTACTGGCGGACGACGTCCGCGATCCCCGGCTCATCCTCGACGATCAGCACGGTGCGTTTGGACATCTCTACCCGAGGGCGCGCTTCAGCTCCTCGTACTGCTCCGTCGTGATCTCGCCGCGCGCCAGCCGCTGCCGGAGGATCGCCAGCGCCTCATCAGCGCGTCCGGCCTTGTCCACCAGGCCGCGGGTGATCAGCACGACGCCGGCGATCACGAGCACGAGGAACAGGAGTCCTCCCCAGCCCCAACCGGACCCGCCGCCGTACCAGCCGCCCATCATGCCCCGGCCCATGTGTCCGGGGCCCATCATCCCACCCAGCCCACCCACCCCGAGTGACATCCCCAGCACGGGGAGCAGGACGACCACGCCGAGCACGACCAGCAGGACGATCGACAGATCTCGTGAGCTCATCGATGTGCCTCCTAGAACTCTCTCTCAGCCACGAACGCGCCGTGCCAGGTGTGGAACCATACCTGACCGGTGGACGCGTTCACGCTCAGCATCCCGGCGATCTTGCCGCCACGCTCGAAGTCGAAGGTGAAGTAGCCGTAGAAGGCGGTGCCGGCCTCAAGGGTCGACCCGGGGAACGCCTGCGCCAGATACTGCGCAGCGAGCTGCTGCGCACGATCCGGTGTGATCGGCTGGGCCTGCGGGGTCACCGGCTGGGTGGTGGGCCCCCCCATCATACCGCCACCCATCCTGCCGCCGCCCATCCAGCCGGCGCCGGCCATGTGGCCGTATTTCGTGTTCCACATCATGTTGGGCCCGGGCTCGGGGTGCACGAACCCGTTCCGCTCGACGATGAGCTCGAGCGCACCGCGCCCCGTGCTCTTCTCCTTGACCAGCACATAGTAGTGGTTGCTGAACTCCATCACTTCCGTGACGGCCAGGTCACCGGGGTACCCCGCCAGGGCCTCGCGCGCGCGCGAAGCCGCACCGTCGATCGTCGTGACAGGAGTCACGGCCTGCCCCACGCGCGGCCCACCCATCCACGCGCCGCCCGGGCCTCCGATGCGCGGCTGCGCGATCACCGGCAGCGCCAGCGCCGTGGCGAGCGCGAGGATACCGATCCCGATGTAGACGTGTCCTTTCTGCATGCTGTCTATCTCCTCACGTCAGTGTGAGAGCCTCTCACGACCCTCTCAGCACTGACGGTACCGACCTGGCGTGAAGCAGCCGTGAACTCGACGTGAAGAAAGTGTGAATGCTTACTCCGTAGGGTACGCGCGCTACGGGTCGAGGGGTATCGGGTGGAGGCCCGATGCGGCCGGTCGATCGAGGGTATGGCGCGGCAGGACGCCGGTGACCGGCGCCCTGCCGCGGGTGCGGATGAGAACTACTTCCGCTCGAGCCCGAAGACCGTAACGGTCCCCGTCGCCTTGTCCACGCTGTGGCACGAGGTGCACGTCCCCTTCGCGGACGTGAACTTCGCGCTACTCAGGTGGATCTTGTGCATCGCCGTGCGGAACGGCGCGGGCGTGGGTCCCTTGGTGTGGCACAGGGCGCACTGCTGCACCGTCTTGGCCGCCGAGGCGGGATGCCCCTTGATCGCTTTCGCGGTCGCGTCCAGGGCGGGTTGCTTGCCCGGAGCGCCGTGACACGCGGGACACCCTTGCACGGCCGGACCCGCGGTGGTGGGCTCGATCCCGACGAGCACCACCATCAGCCCGAACACGACGAGCACTGCCACTGCACCTGCCACTGCCTTCATCCGTCTGCTCCTTTCTCCCCTACCGTAGGATACGTCTATCTGCGCGATTCGAGTTCACGGATCTTGAGCCAGAGCGCCACGGCGACGAACATGATCACTCCGATCGATACGACGAGTCCGCGCCATCTGAACCGCAACTCCGCCATCGCCGCGTCGCCGAACGCCCTCGCCCGCAGCGCCGCG
>DASSGA010000241.1:0-16632 GCA_035693805.1 bacterium
CGGCCACCTCGAGGGCGTCGTCGAGCGCCTCGACGCCGAGGAACAGCAGCAGCCCCGCGGTCAGGGCGAGGAAGAACGAGACCCAGCGCCGGTCCAGCGTGCGCATGAACGGCAGCCAGAGCAGGCCCAGGAACACCGGGATGATGCCGACGTAGATCCCGAGCAGGGTGAACGTCAGCAGGTAGCGGGCATCGACGCGCGGCGTCGCGGTTGCGACGTCCACCGTGTGCTCGAACGCCGTGCCCACGGACGTGAGCAGCTTGAGGTGATGCGCCTCGCCCTCGACCCACGGATAATCCAGCGTGATCGTCGCGGTGCCGAGCCGCGGCACGGTGGCGCCGGGCTCCGTCGTGAACTGCCAGTAGGCCTCATCCACGAGCACCTGGGCAATGGTCACCGGCTGCGGCCCACCGTTCGTGACGTGGATCGCGAACCGGCCGGGCGAGAGGGCCACGCGGTCGATGGTGAGCTCCTCCACCGGTGGGAACGCGGCCTGGAACACTCCGAGCGGCCCGAACCGCAGCAGCGCTGCGACGAGGGCCGCGAGGAGGAGCAGCGGGAGCAGACCCCACACCCACCTAGACCGCGTCATCGCCGGTCACCTCGAAGAGCCCCATCCAGCCCAGCTCCGTGAACTCGGTCTGGTGGGCGTGGAACATGTAGCGCCCGGCATACGGGAAGCGCATCTCGAGCACCGCCCGCTCGGCCTGGCAGAGCATGATCGTGTCCGTGAACTCCGTCGTGGTCAGGCTCGTCCCCGTCCGGTAGACGTGGAAGAAGTTGCCGTGGATGTGGATGGAGTTGATCGGATCAAACTCGGTGAGGTTCACCAGGTAGATCCGGACGAGCTCGCCGCGCCTGACCCGGATCGGGTGCTTCGCGTAGTGAAACGCCACCGTGTTAACCGCGTAGACCTCGTTCTCGCTGTCGAAGTTCGTGTCGAAGCCGTTCATCATCATGACCATCTCCCGGGCGCTCGGCCGGTCCTGCTTCGGGTCGATGATGAACGTCCCGTACAGCCCCTTGTGGATGTGCCGCTTCAGCGGCTGGGAGTGGCAGTGGTACAGGTGCAGGCCGAACGGGGCGGCCTCGAACTCGTAGGTGAACGTCTCCCCAGGGAGGACATCGCCCCGGCCGATCCCCGGCACCCCGTCCATCTCGGCCTTGTGGAACCCGTGGAAGTGCAGCGTGTGCGGGTGCTTGCTGGCGTTGATGAGCTTGACCCGCACCTGGTCACCCTCGCGGGCGCGGAGGGTAGGCCCCGGCACCGTGCCATTGAACACCCAGGCCGGGAAGAAGACTCCCGGGGCGATCTCGATCTCCCGCTCAGATGCCACGACCGTGTACTCGCGGAGGGTCCGGCCATTGGGCAGCCTGGTCGCCCTGCCCCAGTCGAACTGGGTCAAGTAGCGCGTCGGATCGAACCCCAGGCGCTTGAGGTCGACCTCACCCACGGTGAGGTTGCCTCCGTGGGTTTTGGCGTGGTCCGTCGCCCTTGATGCTGCAGCGATCGGGAGACGGTCGGATGCGGCGGCGGCCAGCGCGCCAACCGCCCCTGCCGCCCCCCTAATGAGGAAGTTGCGCCGTGTCAGCGACATATTTAGCCTCGTCTAAATTAGCGTTGACTAAATCCTATGCGAGGTTTAGGCGCCGGTCAAGGGGTTTTGGCGGTGCGGGGGCCACAGACCGGACAGGTGGTTTCGCAAGGCTCAACGTGGATCGTGATGTCCGCCCCGGGCAAGGCCTCCTGGATGTGCTGCTCCAGGTGGTCGCACAGGGCGTGCGCCTCGCCCACTTCGAGCGTCCGGTGAAGCACGAGGTGGAGGTCGAGGAACCGGTGGGGCCCGGCTCTCCGAGCACGCAACGCATGGTATTCGACGATCTGCGCCTGATGCGCGTCGAGGATCCCGCGGACGGCCGCCGCTTCGTCCGGAGGGAGACCCGTATCCATCAACCCTCCAACCGACTGGAGGTACACCAGTACGCCCAGCCGGAGGACGTGAACCGCCACGAGCGCGCCGATGATGGCGTCGACGCGCGGCTGGTGGCTCACCCAGGCGAGTCCGAGCCCAAGGAGCACCCCCACCGAGGTGAGCACATCGGCCAGCAGGTGCTTCGCATCGGCTTCCAGTGCCACGGAGTGGGCCTCGCGGGAAACCCTCAGGAGGAAGCGCGCCGTCAGGTAGTTCGCCACGGTGGCCAGAGCGAGCACGCCGAGTCCCCAGTCGAGGTTTCGCAGCGGCAGAGGATGAAAGAGGCGGACCCCCGCCGTGACGAGGATCCACCCTCCGGCGAGGAAGATCATCGCGCCCTCGGTCGCCCCGCTGACGTACTCGGCCTTGGCATGGCCGTACGGATGGCCCTCGTCGGGAGGGCGCGAGGCCACGACGAGGCTGATCAGCGCGACGTTGGCGGCGACGACGTTGACGACCGACTCCGCGGCGTCGGAGAGGATGGCGACCGATCCGGTGAGGACGTAGGCGATGAACTTGAACAGCAGGATGGCCACGCCCGCGCCCACCGACACGATCGCGGCGCGAACCTGCGGCGCGCGGAACACCCTGGTTGTCGGTGCCTCATCACGCATCGGCACGAGTGTATCACCGGCACATCGGCAACACGAGGAGTTGCTCGGCCGGGCACGAAGGACGCTCCAGCATGCGGCGCCTGCTGCTCTCTGTCCTGAGCCTGCTCCTCCTCGCGGTGGTGGTGGCCGGCGGACTCGGCGCGTATCTGATCCGGCGCCCGTTTCCGGCGGAGAGCGGCAGGCTCACGGTGGAGGGCCTTCGCTCGCCGGTTGAGATCATCCGCGACCGCTGGGGCGTGCCGCACCTCTTCGCCCGCAGCGACCACGATCTCTTCTTCGCGCAGGGTTTCGTGCACGCCCAGGACCGCCTGTGGCAGATGGAGCTCAACCGCCGGGTGGCGAGCGGCCGGCTCTCCGAGATCTTCGGGGCGGCGACCCTCGAGACGGACCGCTTTCTCCGCACGGTCGGGCTGCGCCGGGCCGCGCTGGCGGAGTGGGAATTCCAGGATGCAGAGGCCAGGGCCGGGGCGGAGGCCTACGCCGCCGGCGTGAACGCGTTCGTGGCGGGCCACCGCGCGCGGCTGCCGGTCGAGTTCGCGCTGCTGCGCTTCGCCCCCGAGCCGTGGACCCCGATCGACTCACTGGTCTACGCCAAGCTCATGGCCTGGGTGCTGTCGGGCAACTGGGAGTCCGAGATCCTCGGCGCCCACCTGCTCGCCCGCTTCGGGCCCGAGGGGATGCGGAGCCTCATACCCGGCTACCCCGCCGACCATCCGGTCATCGTGCCGCGCGCGGACTACAGCGCCTTCCGCTCGACCACCGTGCTGCGCGCCCTCGATCACGCCCCGGCCCGCTCCGGCATCGGCAGCAACAACTGGGTGGTGGCCGGATCCCGCACGGCCACCGGTGCGCCGCTCCTGGCCAACGATCCCCATCTGGAGTCGGCGATGCCCTCCATCTGGTACGAGATGCACCTCCAGGGGGCCGGTATCAACGTCGCCGGCGCCACCTTTCCCGGCACGCCCGGGGTCATCATTGGCCACAACGAGCAGATCGCCTGGGGGGTAACGAACGCCGGGCCGGACGTGCAGGACCTCTACATCGAGCGGTTCCACCCGGATGATCCCAACCGCTATCTCTACAGCGGCGCGTGGGAGACGGCCACGGTGGTCGAGGAGCGGGTCGTGGTGAAGGGCCGCCGGGATCCGGTCGCGCTCCAGGTGCGCATCACCCGGCACGGACCGGTCCTCAACGGCGTGGTGGACGGGCTCCCGAACTTCCTCGCGATGCGCTGGACCGCGCTCGATCGCAGCATGATCCTCTCCTCGGTGGGGCGCCTGAACCGAGCCCGGACCTGGCAGGAGTTCCGCGATGCGCTGCGTTTGTGGACGGTGCCCTCACAGAATTTCATCTACGCCGACCGGCAGGGAAACATCGGCTACCAGATGCCGGGCCGCGTGCCCGTCCGCGCGCGCGGCGACGGCCTCCTGCCGGTGCCGGGGTGGACCGGGGAGTACGAGTGGACCGGAGCGGTCCCCTTCGAGCAGCTGCCGTCGTGGTTCAATCCCGGTCGCGGCTACATCGTCACCGCCAACAACCGTATCGTCCCTCCAGGCTACCGCTATCTCATCGCCCACGAATGGGATCCGGGGTTCCGCGCGAAGCGGATCGAGACGCTGCTCACCGCGAAGCCGAAGGTGGACTCTTCCGACGTCCGGCGGATTCAGATGGACGTGGCTTCCCTCCCCGGCCAGGCGATGATCCGCGCCATGGAGTCGGTCCGCGTTTCAGAGGAGCCCGCCGGGTGGCTGCTGTCCGAGCTGCGCCGCTGGGACGGGGTGCTGAGCCCCGACAGCGGCCCGGCTGCCATCTATGAGGCGTTTCGGGTGACCCTACCTCGACTCGTGTTCGAACCTGTGCTTGGGCCCGACCTCTTCAAGAGGTACCTGGAGCGCTCCGATGCTTGGATGCTGACCCTCACGCGCCTGCTCAGTGATCCCGCCTCGCCGTGGTGGGGGCCCGATGGGCGCGACGCGGTGGTCGCGCGGGCGCTGGGCGAGGCTTTCGACGTCCTCGAGCAGCGGCTCGGCGGGGACAGGGATGCGTGGACGTGGGGGAAGCTTCATGTCATGCGCTTCGAGCACCCGATCGGCAGCATCCCGGCGCTCGGGATGATCTTCAACGTCGCCGCTCCGCCCACCGGCGGTGACGCATACACTGTCAACAACGCGGGCTTCAACCCCAGGACGTTCCGCCAGGTCGTCGTCGCCTCGTACCGGCAGGTCATCGACCTCGCCGACTTCGATCGCTCCGTGGCCATCCACACCACGGGGCAGAGCGGCCTCCCCTTCCACCGGCACTACAAAGACTTCGTCCGGATGTGGGCCGCCGGCGAGTATCATCCCCTGCTGTTCTCCCGCTCCAGGATCGAGGCGGAGGCCGGCGCGACGCTCACCCTCACGCCACCCTGACGGCCTGAAATACGACCGCTGCCTGATTCCCCGCCCGGGGAGGGCTGCGCTACGCTGGGCGCATCACCGCGGCGCAGGGTCGAGGAGTCGCCCCAAACCGCGGAGAAGGGTGTGTGCGTCCATGCGACGACTCCGCAGCGCGGCCGTACTGGGCTCGGGCGTGATGGGCGCGGCGATCGCGGCCCACCTCGCCAACGCCGGCGTTCCGGTGTTGCTGCTCGACATCGTCCCGAAGGAACTGACGGACGACGAGCGGAAGCGCGGGCTGGCGCTCAGCGATCCCCGCGTGCGCAGCCGCGTCGCCGCCGCGGGCAAGGAGCGCGCGGTGAAGGCGAGCCCGGCCGCGTTCTTCACCCCCGCCCGGGCGAACCTCGTTACGGTCGGCAACTTCGAAGATCACCTCAAGGGCATCGCGGAGTGCGATTGGGTCATCGAGGCGATCGTCGAGGACCTCGCCATCAAGCAGCAGGTGCTGGACCGGGTGGAGAAGCACTGGCACGACGGCATCGTCGTCAGCACCAACACCTCGGGGCTGCCCGTCGGGCAGATCGTTTCGGGACGCTCGCCCGCGTTCCAGCGGCACTTCCTGGGCACGCATTTCTTCAACCCGCCGCGCTACCTGAAGCTCCTCGAGGTGATCCCGCTGCCGCAGACAGACCGCGCCGTGGTCGAGGTCGTCACGGCGTGGGGCGAGCGCCAGCTCGGCAAGGGGATCGTCTACGCGCACGACCGGCCGAACTTCATCGCCAACCGCATCGGCAGCTACGGCTTTCGCAAGGCCGTGCAGCTCATGCTGGAGTTCGGCCTCACGATCGAAGAAGTCGACGAGCTCACCGGGCCGCTGATCGGCCGACCGCGCAGCGCCACTTTCCGCACCACCGATCTCGTCGGCCTGGACACGGTCATCCACGTCTCGGAGAACTCCTACCGCAATCTGGCGGACGACCCGGAGCGCGACGTCTTCATCGTCCCCCCGCTCTTCCAGGAGATGGCGAAGCGGGGCTGGCTCGGCGAGAAGAGCGGCGGAGGCTTCTACAAGCGCGTGGACGGCGAGATCTACACGCTCGACTACACCACGATGGAGTACCGGGCCCGGCAGAGGGCGAAGCTGCCCGGCGTTGAGGCCGCGCGGTTGATCGAGGATCCGGCCAAGCGGATGCGCCAGCTGCTCTCCGCACCGGAGAAGGCCGGGCAGTTCCTCTGGCAGCTCACCAGCAGCATCCTGGCCTACGCCGCGAAGCGCGTGCCCGAGATCGCCGACGACGTGGTGAACGTCGACCGCGCGATGCGCTGGGGCTTCGCCTGGGACATCGGACCGTTCGAAACCTGGGATCTACTCGGCGTCGCCGAGATCGCTACGCGCCTCCAGGATGAGGGGCGCGAGGTGCCAGACCTGGTGCGTGAGGTGATGGATCGCGGCGGCACCTTCTACCGCAAACAGAACGGAACGCACGAGTACTTCGACGTCGCCGTGAAGACGTACCGTCCCGTTCCCGAGCGCCCCAACATTCTGTGGCTGCCCACACTGAAGGACCAGGGTCGCACGGTGGCCTCGAATCCCGGTGCGACCCTGGTCGACATCGGCGACGGGATCGCCTGCCTGGAGTTCCACTCGAAGTTGAACACCATCGGCGAAGACACGCTGCGGATGGCCTCGCGGGCCCTCGACGAGGTGCGGAAGTCCTTCGACGGCCTGGTCATCGGCAACCACGGCGCCGACTTCTCCGCGGGCGCGAACCTGATGTTGATGCTGCTCGAGGCGCAGGAGGGCAACTGGGACGACATCGCGGTGGTGATCCGCCAGTTCCAGCGTCTCAACCTTGCTATCCGGTATTTCGAGAAGCCGGTTGTCGCCGCGCCCGCCGGGCGGACGCTCGCCGGGGGGTGCGAGGTCTGCCTTCCCTGCGCCAGGATCCAGGCCGCCGCGGAGACCTACCTGGGACTGGTCGAGGTAGGCATGGGGCTCATCCCCGCCGGCGGGGGAACGACGGAGATGGTGCGCCGCGCCGCCGTCCGCCTGCCGCCGGGCGTGGACGCCGACCTGTTCCCACCCGTGCGGTTCGCGTTCGAGACGATCGCGCTCGCTAAAGTCTCCCTGTCCGCCGAGGAAGCCTTCACGCTGGGCTACCTCCGCGAAGGCGACGGCATCTCCATGAACGGCGCCCACCTCCTCCACGACGCGAAGGAAGTCTGCCTGTCGCTCGTCCGCACCGGTTCCCGCCCGCCCCTGCGCCAGACGTTCAAAGTGGTGGGCGAGCGCGGTCTGGCCGCGATCGAGGCCTACCTGTACCTGATGCGCACCGCGGGCCACATCAGTGAGCACGACGCGCACGTCAGTGCCCGACTGGCGCACGTCGCCTGCGGCGGGCGTGTGCCGTACGGCACGGACGTGTCCGAGGAATACATGCATGACCTCGAGCGCGAGGCGTTCGTCAGCCTGCTGGGGCACCCCCGCACCCAGGAGCGGATCCGTCACTTCCTGCAGACGGGCCGCCCGCTACGCAACTAGACCACCCCGCAGGGCACCTCGCGATGACGGAGGCACCGGCAGATGGCGGAGCGGCCTGCGGGCACGGTCACGCTCCTCTTCACCGACGTTGAGGGCTCCACACGCCTCCTGCAGACCTACGAGCAGGCGTACCCGGCGATCCTGGCCGGCCAGCGCGCGATCCTCCGTGAGGCCGCCCGGCGGCACGGGGGCTATGAGGTCGACGCCCGGGGCGAGGAGGTCTTCGTCGCCTTCCCCCGCGCGAAGGACGCCCTGGCCGCAGCCCTCACCGCACAGCGGGCGCTCCAGCATCACCAGTGGCCGGAAGGTGCGGCGGTGCGGGTGCGCATGGGCCTGCACACGGGGGAACCGGTCATCACGGACAGCGGGTACGTCGGGATGGACGTGCACCGCGCCTCCCGCATCTGCAACGCGGGGTACGGGGGGCAGATCCTGCTCTCGGAAGCCACACGCAGCCTGATCGGCGGCGACCTCCCGCCGGGGGTCAGCGTGCTCGATCTCGGCGAGCACCGGCTGAAGGATCTGATCCATCCTACGCGCCTGTACCAGGTCGTTTCGCGGGATCTGCCGTCGGAGTTCCCGCCGCTGCGGTCGCTGGCCACGCTGCCTAACAACCTGCCTGTACAGCTCACGAGCTTCGTGGGTCGCGAACGCGAGATGACTGGCATCAAGGCGCAGCTGGCGGGCGCCCGCCTGCTGACCCTGACCGGTTCCGGAGGGTGCGGCAAGACCCGGCTCGCCGTCCACGTCGCCGCGGACGTGCTGGACGACTTTCCCGACGGGGTCTGGCTCGTCGAGCTGGCGACGCTGGCCGATGCCCGGCTCATCCCGCAGACGATCGCCGGCGCGCTCGGCATCCGCGAACAATCCGCCCGGCCGCTGCTGCAGACGGTCACCGAGTACCTCCAGCCGAGGACCATCCTGCTCGTCCTGGACAACTGCGAGCACCTGGTCCCGGACTGCGCCGCGCTGATCGAAACCATCCTGCGCGCATGTCCGCGGGTCCGGATCCTCGCCACGAGTCGCGAGCCGGTGGGCGCGACCGGCGAGACGATCTGGCCCGTCCCACCGCTGTCCGTCCCGGAGGCGCGGCAGCCCGTGGACCCCGCCCTCCTCCCGCAGGCCGAATCGGTGCGGCTGTTCATCGAGCGGGTGGAGGGTGTGGTGCCCTCCTTTTCCCTGGGGCCGCACAACGCGGCGGCGGTGGCGCAGATCTGCCGCCGCCTGGACGGCATCCCGCTCGCCATCGAACTCGCCGCGGCCCGGGTCAAAGTGCTGTCGGTGGACGAGCTCGCCGCGCGCCTGGATGACCGCTTCCGCCTCCTCACCGGCGGCAGCCGCACCGCCATGCCCCGGCATCAGACGCTGCGGGCCACGATGGACTGGAGCCATGATCTGCTCTCTCCCGAGGAACGGATGCTGTTCCGGCGGCTCGCGGTGTTCGCCGGCGGCTTCACCCTGCCGGCCGCGGAGGCCGTGTGCGCGGGCGACGGCGTTGAACCGTCGACGGTCCTGGACGTGCTCACCCGCCTCGTGGACCGTTCGCTGGTCATGGTAGACCTGCGGGGTGAGGTGACGCGCTACCGGCTCCTGGAGACCGTGCGCCAGTATGCGCTGGAGAAGTTGCTCGCGGCGGGCGAGGCACCCGGCGTGCGCGCCGGGCACCGGGACTGGTACCTGCATCGCGCGGAGCAGGCGGAGGACGAGCTGCACGGCGCGGGCCAGCGCGTCTGGTTCGACCTCCTCGAGGCCGAGCACGACAACCTCCGGGCCGCGATGGAATGGAGCGGCGCGGAGCCCTCCGGGGCGGAACGCACGCTCCGCCTCGCGGGGTCGCTGTGGTGGTTCTGGTTCGTGCGCGGATACCTGACGGAGGGGCGCGAGCGGATCGAGAAGGCCCTGGCCAACGACGACGTCCGGTCGTCGGTGCGGGCCCGGGCGCTGGTCGGTACCGGAGGCCTCGCCTCGCTTCAGGGTGATTACGAGCCGGCGGTCCGGTTCGCTGAGGAGGGAGTCGCTATCTACCGCGAGCTCGGCGGCGATCGCGACCTCGCCGTCGGGCTCACCATCCTGGGCTACGTCACCGCCCGGCGCGGCAACTATGAGGCGGCCCGTGCGATGTGCGCCGACGCGGTGGCCCTCGCCCGCGAGTCCGGCTATCTCTGGGGGCTAGCGTTTGCGCTCTACATCCAGGGTGATGTCGCGCTGATCTCCGGCGACTACCGCCGCGCGCAGGCGTCTCTCCGGGAAAGCCTCGCCCACAACCAGCGGCAGGGGGACGGCTGGATCACGAGGTTCGCGCAGCTCAGCCTGGCCATGGTGGCCCGGCAGGAGGGGGAGTTCGCCTTCGCGGAGGAGCTCTGCAGCAGCAGCCTCGCGCAGTTTCAGGAACTCAACGACAAGTGGGGCATGGCGACAGCCCTGCGCACCAGTGCTCTCGTCCATCACGCGGCCGGGCGGCACGATGAGGCGGCCGATGAATTCCAGGAGAGTCTGGAGCTCTACCAGAAGCTGGGCGACCGTTCCGGGGTGGCCTTCGTGGCGCGCGGCCTCGCGCTCGTGGCACACCGCAAGGGAGATCTCGACCGCGCGGCCACGTTATGCGCGGAGAGCCTCTCGCTCTTCCGAGAGCTTGGCGATCGGCGGGGGATGGCCGACGCGCTGCAGACCGCGGGGCTCATCGCCCGCGCCAAGGGCGATTTCGCCCGCGCCGCCGGGGCATGGCAGGAAAGCCTGGACCTGTTCTGGCAGGCCGGGGATCGGTGGGGGACGGCACAGTGCCTCCGGCTCCTGGCAGAGATCGCGGTGGCGCTCGGTGAGCTGCCGCGGGCAGCGCGCCTGTTCGGCGCGCTCGAAGGCGTCGCCACCACGCTGGAGGTCGACCCGACGCTCCACGGCCGGGCGGATTACGAACGGTCCGTTGGCGAGGTCCGGGCGAAGATGGGGCCGGACGAGTTCGCGCGCGCGACGCACACGGGACGCTCGATGACGGCCGAGCAGGCCGTGACCTTCGCGAAGGCGTCGCCACCCGCATCGCGAAATCACGACAGCGGGATGCGGGAGCGAAAGGGGGACGGTCGGTGAACGTGTACATGGTGGAGGAGGAGACCTGATGCGACAGGCCGTGAGCGTCTCCGCCGTGCGCACGGCGGTGGGCAAGGCCCCGCGGGGCACGCTGAAGGATACCCGGCCCGACGAGCTCGCCGCCGCGGCGATCGCCGAGGCCCTGCACCGCGTCCGGGGGGTGGAAGCCCGTGAGGTGGACGATGTCGTGCTGGGCTGCGCGCTGCCGGAAGCGGAACAAGGGCTGAACGTCGCGCGCATCGCCGCTCTGCGGGCCGGGCTTCCGGACTCGGTGCCGGGTCAGACGGTGAACCGTTTCTGCGCGTCCGGCCTGCAGGCCATCGCCATCGCGGCGGAGCACATCATGGCTGGCTTCGCCGACGTCATCGTCGCCGGCGGCACGGAGAGCATGAGCTTGATGCCGGGACAGACCGGCCACACCTTCACGCCCAATCCCCATCTCGTCGAACACTGGCCCGCCGTGTACACGTCGATGGGCCTGACCGCGGAGCACGTCGCCAGGAAGTACGGCATCGCGCGAGAGGATCAGGACGCCTACGCCTACCGCAGCCATATGCGCGCCGCGGATGCAATCCGCGGCGGGAAGTTCGTGGACGAGATCGTCCCGATCACGGTGAAGCGGTGGGAATCCAACGGCGATGGCCGGCCGAAGGCGCAGGTCGTGACCTTTCAGACTGACGACGGCGTCCGCACCGACACCTCGCCCGACGCGCTGGCGAAGCTCCGCCCGGTCTTCGCAAGGGACGGAACTGTCACGGCCGGCAACTCCTCGCAGACCAGCGATGGCGCGGCCGCGGCCGTCGTGATGTCCGAGGAGAAAGCGAAGGCGCTCGGGCTGGAGCCCATCGGGATCTTCCGCGCGTTCGCCGTGGCCGGCGTGGCGCCGGAGATCATGGGGATCGGCCCGGTCGAAGCGGTGCCCAGAGCGCTGAAACTCGCAGGGGTGCGCACGAGCGACATCGGGCTGATCGAGCTGAACGAGGCTTTCGCCTCGCAGACGCTCGCCGTGATCCGCGAGCTTCACCTCGATGAGAAGATCGTGAATGTCAACGGCGGCGCGATTGCGCTCGGCCATCCGCTGGGCTGCACGGGGGCGAAGCTGACCGCCACGCTGCTCCATGAGATGGCCCGGCGGAACGTCCGCTACGGGATCGTGACGATGTGCATCGGCGGCGGCATGGGCGCCGCCGGGGTGTTCGAGCGACCCTGACGTCATGCGTACTCCGGGAGGCCTGCTATGGACGCGAAAGAAGTGACCGCGCCGGTTGCGGGTGGGAGCTTCCTGATCAGTGAGACGGCTCCGGCGGACGTCTTCACGCCGGAGGACCTCAATGAGGAGCAGCGCCTGGTCCGTCAGACCGTGCGCGACTTCGCGGACCAGGAGCTTAGACCCAACCTGGACCGTATCGACGAGAAGGACTGGGCGCTTACCCGCCGCCTGCTCCGCTCGCTCGGGGACATGGGGATCCTCGGCATCGAGGTCCCCGCAGCCTACGGTGGGTCGGAACTGGACAAGATCACCTCCGTCCTGGTCGCGGAGGAGCTGGCCTGGGGCTCGTTCGGGGTAACCTACGGCGCCCATACCGGCATCGGCATGGAGCCGATCCTCTTCTTCGGCAGCGACGAGCAGCGTGGCCGCTACCTCCCGAAGATGATCCGCGGCGAGCTGATCGGCGCCTACGCCCTCACCGAGCCGACCGCGGGGTCGGATGCGATGTCCATCCGCACCCGCGCCACGCGGGGCGCTGATGGGCGCTGGGTGCTGTCCGGCGCGAAACAGTTCATCTCGAACGCCGCCTTCGCCGACGTGTTCACCGTGTTCGCCAAGGTCGACGGGGAGCAGCACACCGCCTTCATCGTGGAGCGCGCCACGCCGGGTTTCACCGTCGGCGAAGAAGAGCACAAGATGGGGATCCGCGGCTCCTCGACCGCGTCGCTGTTCCTCGAGCACGCCGCCGTGCCGGCGGGGAACCTGCTCGGGGAGATCGGCCAGGGGTTCAAGATCGCGATGAACATCCTCAACATGGGCCGCTTCAAGCTCGCCGCGGCCCTGGTCGGCGCGTGCCGGCACGTGCTGCCCCAGACGATCCAGTACGCGGGGGAACGCCAGCAGTTCGGCCGCCCCCTCAGCTCATTCGGGCTCATCAAGGCTAAGATCGCCGAGATGGCGATCCGCACCTACGTCGCGGAGTCGATGATCTACCGCACGGCGGGCCTGATCAATGACGCCCTGGGCGGCGTGCACGGCGATCCTCAAGAGGCGATGCGCGCCCTCGAGGAGTACGCGGTCGAGTGCGCGATGGACAAGGTCTACACCTCGGAGGTGCTGGACTTCGTCGCCGACGAGAGCGTGCAGGTCTATGGGGGCTACGGCTTCGTCGAGGAGTATCCGGCCGCGCGCGCGTACCGGGACGCGCGCATCAACCGCCTCTTCGAGGGCACCAGCGAGATCAACCGGCTCCTCACGACGGGCATGCTGCTGCGCCGCGCGCAGCGGGGCCGCCTCGGCCTGATCCCCGCGGCCCTAGCCGTCGCGCAGGAGCTCACCTCCCCGAGCCTCGGCGAGGAGCCGGGGAGCGGCGTGCTGGCGGAGGAGATCCGCCTGGTGAAGATGGTGAAGAAAGCCGCGCTCTTCGCCGCGGGGGTGGCGGTGCAGAAGTATCTGGAGACGATCGAGGAGCAGCAGGAGGTCCTCGCCGCGATCTCCGACCTGATCATCGAGACGTTCTCGATGGAGAGCGGCCTGCTCCGCGCGCTGAAGGCGGCGCAGCGGGACGGTGAGGAGGCCGCCGCGACCAAGATCGCCATGATCCGCGCCTACATCAACGACGCCCTGCCGCGGGTGGACGCGTCGGCGAAGACCGTGCTCGCCGCGGTCGAGGAGGGCGACACGCTGCGCACCGAGCTCGCCGGACTGCGGCGGCTCCTGCGCTACACCCCGGTCAACAGCGTCGCGCTGCGGCGGCAGATCGCCGAGCGGCAGATCGCGCAGGGCCGGTACACGAGCTAACCATGGCGACGGCCATCGAGAGCCGTCCCTGGCTCCGGTTCTACGAGCCGGGGGTCCCGCACACCCTGGCGTATCCGGACATCCCCGTCCCCGCGCTGCTGGACGACAGCGTGGCGCGCTTCCCGGAGCACACCGCGACGGTATTCTTCGGGGCGGCCATGCGCTTCCGCACCCTCCACCGGCTGACCGGCCGCTTCGCCGCGGCGCTCCATCGCCTGGGCGTCCGGCCGGGGGACCGCGTCGCCCTCCACCTGCCCAACAGCCCGCAGTTCCTCATCGCGTACTACGGGGCGCTGCGCGCCGGAGCCGTGGTCGTCCCCTTCAATCCCCTCTACGTCGAGCGCGAGATCGAGCACCAGCTCGCAGACAGCGGGGCCGAAGTGGCGGTGACCCTCGACCTCATCTACCCGCGGATCGCCCAGGTCCGGCAGCGCACGACGGTGCGGGAGATCGTGGTGACCTCGATCAACGACTTCTTCCCTCCGCACCTGCGCGTGCTCTACCCGCTCAAGGCGCGCCGGGAGGGCCACCTCGTCCGAGTCCCGCGCGAGCCCGGGATCCACTGGCTGACCGACCTGCTGGGACGAGCCGACGAGGCGCCGCCGGTCTCCATCGACCCCGCCTCAGTGGCGGTGCTGCTCTATACGGGCGGAACCACGGGAGTACCGAAGGGCGCCGCCCTCACGCACCGTAACCTGGTGAGCAACGTCCTGCAGGCGCGGGCGTGGTTCACGCAGCTGCGGCCCGGGGAGGACACCGTGGTCGCCGTCATCCCGTTCTTCCACTCGTACGGGATGACCTCGGCGATGAACTTCGCCGTCTCGACCCCGGTCCGGCTCGTGCTGCTGCCGCGGTTCCAGCTCGACATGGTGCTCAACGCCATCGCCCGGTACCGGCCCAGCGTGTTCCCCGGCGTCCCCACGCTGTACACCGCGATCATCAACGCGCCCGACCTCGCGCGCTACGATCTGCGTTCCATCCAGGCCTGCATCTCAGGGGCGGCGCCGCTGCCGCTCGAGGTGCAGTCACGCTTCGAGGCGCTTACCGGGGGGCGCCTGTGCGAGGGCTACGGCCTGACCGAAGCCTCGCCCGTCACACACGCCAACCCGATCCGCGGCACCCGCAAACCGGGGAGCATCGGCATTCCGTTCCCGGACACCGACGCCACGATCGTCGACGGGGAGACGGGAACGAAGACCCTCGCGCAGGGCGAGGTCGGAGAGCTCATCTTGAAGGGACCGCAGGTGATGGAGGGATACTGGCACAAGCCCGAGGAGACGGCCCTGGTCCTGCGGGGCGGATGGCTCTACACCGGCGACATGGCGAAGATGGATGAGGACGGCTACTTCTACATCGTCGACCGGAAGAAGGAGATGATCATCACCGGCGGGCTGAACGTCTTCCCCCGGGAGGTCGAAGAGGCGCTCTACGCGCACCCCGCGGTGGTGGAAGCCGCCGCCATCGGCATCCCCGACAAATACCGCGGCGAGGTCGTCAAGGCCTACGTCGTCCGGAAGCCCGGCGCCCGGGTCACCGCGGACGAGATCATCGAGCACTGCAAGAAGCTCATGGCCCCCTTCAAGGTGCCCAGGGCGGTCGAGTTCCGGGATTCGCTGCCGAAGTCGCTCGTGGGCAAGATCCTGCGCCGTGTATTAGTAGAGGAGGAGCAGGCGAAGGCGGCCTTTCCCTAACCGAAGCGCCTCACCGGCGTGCCACGCTCTGGCGTGCTCCGACGGAGAGATCTCACGCATCTGCGCCACCTCTCCCGACATGCCTGCGCTAGTTGATGGTGACGGTGAACTGCGCCTGCTCCTGCCCGAGCTGCGCGTGCGTCGCGACGACAGTGATGAGGTACGGGGTCCCCCTGGAGATCACGTTCACGGACACCTTCGTGCTGAACCTGCCCTCTTCGTTGGCCGTGACCACCTCGCGGCCCACCTGTACGCCGAGGATCCATGTCACGACGACCTCGACCCGGGCACCGGGAGCCGTGGTCCCCCTCACCTGGATGTGATTGCCGACCGCTGCTCCAGCCTTGGGTTCCGCCACGGCGAGCTTCATCTGGCCGGGCGCCGGCGGTTGAGAGGCCTGAGTCAGGATGACGATTTCCCACGCTTCCTTGGATGTCGGGTTCAACCGCATCTCCACCACCTGGCCGACTTTGAGCGCATCGACCCCACCAGACGCGGGCTGCCCGTTGATGCTGATGAGCACATTGGAGGCGTATCTGGTAGATCGTCCGTCCGTGAGCACCAGGGTGCGCCCGGCCTTAGCAATGGCATCGATCTTGCCGCTGGTCATCTGATAGGTGGCGCGAATGCGCGTGGCCACGCCGTCTCGCACTGTGACCTCGGCGTCATCACCCGGGCGCAACGCCGCCACGCCGACCGAGCCTCCGGTATTCGTCGTCACCTCGACGCGCGTGATGGCCGTATCGAGGGTGATGTTGATCCGGTAGGCGATGTTGCCGGACTCAACAGAGATTCTCGGCTGGTCGCTGGGGCTCTGCGCCGGCGTCACAGTGGCGATGACGCCCTTGATCGTCTGCCCGGACGGCGGCGGCTGCGGTGGGGGGCTGGGGGGCGGTCCGGCCTGGCCGGTTGTCGAGATCAGCACCGTGCGGCTCTCGGCACGGTAGTCGACCGCGGCGCCGAGCGACTCGCTGATGAAGCGCAGCGGCACCAGCGTCCGGCCGCCCAGGACCATCGGGGGAACGTCCAGGGTGACGGCCCGCCCGTCGACCCGGGCGATCCGGCTGCCGATCTGCAGCTCAACGAGCGTGGTCCCTCTGGCAGCGCGGACCGCGCGCGTCGCCGCGTTCCACTCGACCACCGCGCCCATCTTCTCGAAAATGCCCCGCAAGGGAACAAGAACGCGGCCGCCCTGGGTGATCGGCGGCTGGTCGAACAGCACCTGGTCCCCGTCGACGAAGACGCGCACCGCGCCCTGGGCGCCGGCGGACATGGCAAGCGTGGCCACAGAGAGGACGATGGCCACCATGAACGCGACTGGCTTACGCAACGTCACCGTC
>DASSGA010000242.1:0-3227 GCA_035693805.1 bacterium
TGGAGGTCGGTGGTCAGCGTGCGCACCTGCGCCATCGAGCGCACGTTCTTCGCGAAAAGGATCACGCCGCCGATGCGCCCGTCGCGCACGAGACGCTCCAGCTCAGGTGTGATCTCAGGGCCGGAGAAATCGACGATGAAGTGCTGGCCGACGAGATCGGCCGTCTGTGCCGCCACACGTTCTCCATTCCTTCCTCGGGGCGCAGGTCCTCGCCGCGCGCCGGGATAAGCAGGGTAGCAGGATGGCGTTCACCCCGGGCCTGGCCTTCCACGCGCTGACGCCGCTGTATGACATGCTCAATGCGGCCCTGGGCTTCGGACGTCCCTTCATGCGGCGGGTCCAGGCCGCACTGGCGCTTCGCGGACACGAGGCGGTGCTGGACATCGGGAGCGGGACAGGCACGCTCCTCGCCGCTCTGGCCGCGCGCCATCCTGCTGCACATCTCGCCGGCCTCGATGCCGACGGGCGTATGCTCGCGCGCGCCCGGGTGAAGCTGGGCGCGGCGCCGCGCGTCCTCCTCCTGCAGGCCTATGCCCAGGCCCTGCCGTTCCGTTCCGGCGCGTTCGACGTGGTCGTGAGCACGCTGATCTTCCATCATCTCCCGACGCCCGTGAAACGGACGGCACTCGCGGAGGTCCGGCGCGTCCTCAAACCGGGGGGCCGTCTCCTGCTGGCCGACTTCGGGAAGCCGCAGAACGCGACCCAGCGCATCTTGCTCCACGTGGGAAGCCTCTTCGACGGACGGGAGAACATGCGGGCGAATCTGGCCGGGATGATGCCGGCGCTGCTGGCGGAAGCGGGGTTCCGCGTTACGGAGGCGGCGCCGGCCTACCGCGCCGTACAGTTCCTGCTGGCGGTCCGCGACCAGGGGAAATGAAGAACCCGCCCAAGTCGCCGGACAACACGACCAGGGCGGGCGGACCGACTCGATGGGTCAGGCGACGGTTCTACGCCCGGTGGCCAGGTTGTAGATGAGCACGATCAGGGCCACCACCAGGAGCAGATGGATCAGGCTCCCGCCGACGCTGAAACCGAAACCCGCCAGCCAGAGGATGAGCAGCACGAGAAAGAGTGTCCAGAGCACGACATCCCTCCTTTCAATCAGCGCTGTATTCGAGGTTCAGCAGGCCTTGCGCCGCCCGGCACTCGGCGTCGACGCTGACCATGTAATGCATCGCCCCGTAGGCGTTGCCATCGGCCATGGTCTGCAGCGCGTACATCGCGCCGGTCAGGCAGCGCTTCAGCATCTCGAGATCCTGGCGCTGCCGGTCGACCATCTCCTCGGACAGGCGAAGCTGCTCCCCGGTCTCTTTGAGCATGATCTCGTTGGTCCGGAGCGCGGCCCCCGCGGCCTGCGCCTCCATGCGCGCGGTGTCCACCTGATCCCGGTAACGGGCCAGGTCTGCGGTGAGCGAGGTGACGAGCGCGTCGCGCTCCGCCATCGCGGCCTGGAGCTGCACGAGGGTGCCTTCCATGCCGGCGCGCCGGACGTCGCCCGAGCCGGCCAGGGCTCCGGCGCTCAGGGCGAGCACGGCCGTCAGGATCATCCAACCCGTGAGCGAGGCACGCATCTCTGTCTGAACCCGCTTGCTTTTTCCCCGGGGGGGACGGCGGTAAACGACGCGGGTAGCGGTCAGGCGGGGGTGATGTCGCCGAGGATGACGGGGCGGGCTGCACCCGTCGCCGCGGGAAGGTTGCCGGGGAGGCCCCACGCGGTCTGCGCACCGATCACGGCGAAGGCGATCGCTTCCTTGAAATCGGGATCGAGACCGTACTGGGCGATGCCGGCCACGGGCACTGGCGCCAGGGCCTCGCCCAGCCAGCGGACGAGCGTCTGGTTGTGCACCCCCCCGCCGCTGAGGATCACCTCCTGCACGCCGGGGAGATACGCCTTGTACGCGCCGGCGATCGAGCGCACGGTCAGCATCGTCACGGTGGCGAGGAGATCGGCCGTGGGCAGCCCGAGTTGCCGGCCGCGTGTCAGGATGTCCCGCGCGTAGGCTTCGCCGTACTTCTCGCGCCCGGTCGTCTTGGGTGGACGCCCGGCGTAGTACGGATCCCCCAGCAACTCGGCGAGGAGGTCCGCGCTGACCCGGCCCTGGGCCGCGAGCGCTCCTGCCTCGTCCCGCTCCTTCCCCGCGGCCAGCCGTGCGAGCCCGTCGATCAGCATATTCCCGGGACCGGTATCGAACGAGATAACGTCCCCGGGCGCGGCGCCCGCGGGGATCCAGGTCACGTTCCCGATCCCCCCGAGGTTCTGTAAGGCTCTGCCGCGATGGGCGTCACGGAATAGCAGATAGTCGACGTAGGAGACCAGCGGAGCGCCGTGGCCCCCCGCGGCAATGTCCCGCACGCGGAAGTTGCTGGCCACGGGCAGGCCGGTGCGTTCGGCGATGACCGCGGCCTCGCCGATCTGCAGCGTGCTGTGCCCGGGGATGTGCCAGATGGTCTGCCCGTGCGAGGCGATGAGGTCGATCTCGGTCCGGGGTTTCCCGCATCGCGCGATAGCCTCGAGCGCGGCCGCGGCGAATTCGCCGGCGACGTCGAAGTTCGCCGCACACACCGCCTCGAGCGGCGCGTCGGGACGGCAGAGATCGAGGATCCTCCGGCGCATCGCGGGCTCGAACGGCCGGGCCACCGTGGCGGACGTCTGCACGCGGACGTTCCCCGCGTGGCGGGAGACCTCGACGACGGCCGCGTCGATGCCGTCGACCGACGTGCCCGAAATGAGGCCCACGACGAGCAGGCGATCCCTCTCCACGGGCCACGTGCGCATCACGGCCCCCGCTCCTCCAGCGCCTTCCGGATCAGCCCTCCCGCCCGCGCCAGCGCGGCGTTCGCCTCTTCGGCGCTCCAGCGCCGCACGGCCATGACGATGGCCGTCTTGAGGTTGCGGCCTCCCGCTTCCAGCACCCGGTCCGCCTCTGCTGCCGGGATCCCCGCGGCTTCGGAGACGATGCGCCGCGCGCGCTCGAGCAGCTTCTCGTTGGCCGGCGTGACGTCCACCATGAGGTTGCTGTAGACTTTGCCCAGACGCACCATCGCCGCGGTGCTGAGCATGTTCAGGATCATCTTCTGCGCCGTCCCCGCCTTCATGCGCGTCGAGCCCGTGAGGAGCTCCGGCCCGGTCACGGCGACGATCGCGATGTCGGCGGAGGCGATCATCGGCGCCCCGGGATTCGAGCAGATGGCGATGGTAGCCGCTCCCGCCTCACGCGCGCGCTGCA
>DASSGA010000243.1:0-7743 GCA_035693805.1 bacterium
CGGGCAGCTCCACCTCGGGACCGCAGCCGGTCCCCTTGCAGTACGTCCCGGGGGTCGCGCTCGCGCCGCCGATGCTGTGCACGTACTCCTGGAAGGACTGGAGGTAGATGCTGGCCGCGGTGTAGTCGCGCGCCACCCGGGCCGTGACGAACGCGCTCGGGAATCCTTCCAGGAACCCGCCCGCGTCCGCGGCGCCCAGCACGCCGAGCGCGCCGATGACGATCACGGCGAAGATCACCAGGGAGATCAGGATCTCGAGCAGGGTGAATCCCTGCTGGTTGCGCATCATCGGTCGATCGTCACCCGCCCCGTGGCGGCATTGAGCTCGATGTCCCATTCCGAGCCGGCGCTGCGGGCCCGGATCTTCACCTCGCCGCCGCTCGTCAGGTACCCGAGCGGCTTGAAGGTGGTGCAGCGGTGCGAGGTATCCGCGGGCGACGGGCAGGCCGGGAATCCACTGCCCTCGCGCAGCTGGACGATCACCGGCCACTCCGGCGTCTCGACCTTCCGCACCTCGTACCAGGCGGTCCCCGACCAGGCCCAGTAACGCAGCCCGCCGGGCGCGCCCGAGCCGCTCGACGTATAGAATTCGAACATGATGTCGATCTGGTTGGCGGTCGACAAGGACTGCGCGGTGCGCAGCTCGGCGATGAGGAGGCTCGCGCCCTTGCGGAGCTGGAAGACGTCGCTCGCCTGGCGGATACCGGGCACGAGCACAGCCATCACGATCGCGGCGATGGACACCACGACGATGAGCTCGATGAGCGAAAAGCCCGCATTGGGGCGCAGTTTACCCATAGACCCTTCTGACTTCATGCCCCGCCCCCCGAGACGGTAGACACCCGCAGATCCTCGAGGAGCAGGACCTCGATCTCCCGCACCTTGCGCAGCGCCGGCGTGTTCCCGATGAACACCTCCGCCCCGTCCACCAGGGCCGTGGCCAACTGCACCGCTTCCGGCGTGCTCAGTTGATAGCGCGCGCGCAGAGCTGCCGCCTGCTCCGTGATCGCGATGTCGCTGCGCCGCAACTCGAGATGCGGGAACGTGGCGAGGGCGACCTTGTAGTTCTCCACCGCGACGTGATGGCCGAGCTGCTGCGGACGGGTGAGGATCTCCACCAGGGCCAGCGACGACGTCACCGCTGCGAACCGGCCCTGCTCGATCAGGCGGAACAGCTCGGACGTGATCGGGAAGTACTCCGGATGCTTGCTCAGGTGGTAGATGAAACAGATCGTGTCCAGCCCGATCCGCTTGTAGCGTCGGAGCGCCCGCGCTGCCGGGGACGCCGCCCCGTCGACGGCCTCGGCCCCGGCGGCGCCCGGCCCGGACCGGTCTCCGGTGTCCTTGGGGTTCACCGCTGCCACGACTTGCGCTCCTCAGTGAGGTAATCGTCCACGTCGACGTCTTTCCAGACCTCACGATGGAGCCCGGCGAGGTGTGCGGTGTAGCTCTTCGGTCGGGGGATGAGCAGGATGCCGCGGCGGCTGACCTCGATGAGCAACTCGTCCCCCTCGTGGAGTCCCAGACGCTCCCGGACCTTCTTGGGCAGGACGACCGCGTACCGCTTCCCGATCCGGACGGATGTGGCCATCGGTGTCAGACGTCCCCTCCGGGCGTCAGACGAATGGAGAATTCATCTGAAAGCGACACCATCCTCCTACCCGGGGCGTAACCGCCGGAGACGTCCTACCCGAGGTACCACGCGATCACCGGCGCGGCGGCGAACCAGGCGACGACGGCGCCCAGAGCGAGGGACGGGCCGAAGGGGATCGGGTCCTTGCGGGATCGCCGGCCGGTGGCGATCAGGAGTAATCCCGCGATGGCGCCCGTCGTGAACGCTACAAGAAGCGCGAATACCGTCGCCGGATACCCAAGAAACGCTCCGATCATCGCTGCGAGCTTGATGTCGCCGCCCCCCATCCCGCCCCGGCTGGCCACGGCGATAAGAAGGAAGAACGCTCCCGCACCCGCCGCGGTGAGGAACGCGTCGAGCAGACGCCCCTGGGGGATCGCCAGGAGCAGTCCCACCAGCAGACCGGGATAGCTGATCGCGTTCGGCACGATGTGATGGTCCAGGTCGATGAAGAAGATCGACAGCAGCATGAGGGCGAGCAACGCTCCCGCCGCAAAGCCGAGTCCCGGTCCCTCGCGCACCCAGAGCGCCGCGAGCAGCACGCCGGTCAGGAGCTCGACCACGAGATAGCGCGGGCTGATCGGCTTCCCGCAGGCGCGGCAGCGGCCGCGCAGCAGCAGGAAGCTGAGCACGGGGATGTTGTCGCGGGAGGCGATCGGCGTGCCGCAGTGCGGGCAGCGCGAGCGCGGGGTGACGATCGACTCGCCGCGCGGGAGACGATAGATGACGACGTTGAGAAAGCTGCCCAGCGCCGCCCCGACGACAAAGACCACGCCCGCGCTGAGCCACTGAGGCGTCACCGTGCCACCCGTCCTTTCGACCGGCCGAACGCCGCGCGGACCCGGCCGACCGCGTCACGCGCCCGCATGCCCTCGTTCCCCGAGGGCGGCGCGCCGCCGTAGCGGACGCGTTCAAACGCTTCGGTGACTTCCTGCGCATGCGGCCGCACAGGCTCCGGGACCGTGGCGAGGAACTCGCGCGGCGTGGACGACGGCACCCGCTCCAACCCGCGGGCGCGCAGCACGCCGAGCATCCGGACGTAGGCCTGGGTTACGGCATCCTCGGGCCGCACGCCCCGGCGGCGGACGAGCACCAGGGACAGCATCAGCGCCGTGAGCATCCAGCCCAGGGCCTGCGCGTCGGGCACCCGTGCGAACATCACCGCGGCCAGCGCGGCGGCGGAGGCACCGGCGCGGCTGAGCGCGGCACCGGTCCAGCGGAGGCCGTCGCGCACCAGCCACTGCCCGGTCGAGGCCGTGGCCACACTCTCTGGGGCCGGGAATCCCGGCGTCGGCTCGAACTCGATCCAGCCGGCCCCAGGCGTATAGACCTCCACCCACGCGTGGGCGTCCGAGTTGCGCACTTCATAGTAGCCGGTGAAGATGTTGTAGGTGCCGGAGGTGTAGCCGGTGACGAGACGTGCCGGCACACCGGCGGCACGCAGCAGCACCGTCATCGCGCTCGCGAAGGCCTCACACGAACCCTGCCGGGAATCGAACAGGAAGTGGTCCACCGCGTCCCGGCCGTCGGGGGGGACAGGCGCCTGCAGCGTGTAGGCGTACTGTGAGAGATACCGGTTGATTGCCAGCGCTTTGTCGTAGTTCGAGGGTTCCCCGGCGGTGAGGGCGGCGGCAAGGTCAGACACCCGCGCCGGCAGCGCGGGCAGCGAGAGGTAGCGCTCCCGGATCGCCTGCGGGACGTCGGGCCGGGTGCGTCGCAGCGTCCTCGGTCCCGGGGAGGGGACGCGGCTGATCACGCTGTAGATGGTTCCCTCCTCGAGGGGGACCGGGCTGCGCAGACCGGCGTAGCGGTCTACGGCCAGACTGATCGTCGGCACATAGACCTCGAACGGCCGGTAGGCCGCGAAGAACACGTTGGGCTGGGGCGCCTCGATGTAGAAGGTCTGGACGACCTGCTCGGATCCCGCCGGCCACGGCTCGTCCGCCGAGAAGCGCGGGACGATGCGCGGCTGGTCCGATTCGTACTCCTCGACCGACTTGTCGGTCATCCGCCACCCGACGCCGGTGTAATCGTCGAAGGCCAGGCCGCGCCAGAAAGCCGGACGCGTCGTGCGCACGCGCATCACGATCCCGTCCGTCAGCTTCCCCCGGAGGCGCAGGTCGACGTGCGCGGAGAACCCGATGTAGCCCTCCGGGTTGAACAGCGGGGGCGCCTGACCGGGATCATCGCTCACCGCATCCAGCGGATAGGCCGGATTGACGATACGCGCGTGCAGCCGCGTGGCCAGGGACAGGCGAGGAGAGACCGGGAGCCAGCGCACCCGCAGGCCCTGGCCGCGTGGCACCGAGGCGAACACGACGCCTCCCAGGAGGATCGCTGCCGCCGCCAGGGCGGCGCTGGCCCGCAGCGTAGGAGCGAGCCGCACCTCACCGCGCGCGGCTCCCGCCATCATCGCCATCGCGGCACTCGCCGCCACGGCGAACGGCAGCAGCAGGAGGCCAAAGGCCACGTCCCGGGCGTACACGGCTGCGACCGCCATGAGGACCACCGCGCTCGCCAGCGAGTACTTCAGGTCCTTGCGCGAGGGCAGGTCGAAGCTGTGCAGGACCTGCAGCCACAGGAACAGCCGCACGAGGGGGACGCGCGGGTCGTACGGGTTTGCGAGCAGCGCCGAGAAGAAGTCCCGCGCCACGAGGAGGATGAGCGCGGTGATCGCCGCTTTGAGCAGCGTCCTCCGGCGCCGCCGCAGCAGGTGGCTCACAGCGAACCCAGCGGTGATCGCCCCGCCGGCGAGGATCGCCTGCGGCGTGAAGTCCTCCTGCACGCCGACGGCGGTCACCGCGACGAGCACCGTGAGCCCCGTCAGCCCGCGCACGAGGACGGAATCTTCGGGACTCTGGGGACGCGGCCTCAGGATTCGAGGCATGCGCCGACCTCCTCCCCCGGCCGCAGCACGCGCACCGGCACCCCCATCGCCTCCAGCAGCAGTCCGCCGGAAGACTCGGTGCCGGCGAGGACGGCGATGACGGGAGTCCCCCCGGCGGCGACCGCCGCAGCCGCGTCGGCGGACGGCGTGAACACGACGGCCGGCGTTCCAGGCGGCAGCGCCGCACAGAGATCGGAGGGGGTGAGCTCACCGTCGCGCTCGACGGCGGCCAGCGTACGGAGCGCGTCCATCCACCCCGTCGTGGTGATCGCCTCCCGCGACCCGCGCGAGAATGCGATGATCGCTGGCATTCCACGGTGGGTGATGAAGTGGGAAACGGACGCCGCCGCCCGGATGAGATCTTCGAACCCCTCGGGATCTCCGAGCGGCCGGCTATCGATGATCAGGGCGGCGCCGGACATCATCTCGCGCTCGAACTCCCTGACGACGAGGTGCCCTCGCCGCGCCGTGCTCCGCCAGTGGATGCGCGTGGGATCGTCACCCTCGCGGAAATCGCGGACGCCGGCCACATCCACACCGGTGCGTGCCGGCTGCGGGAACGGGGTGAGCTCCTGTCCACGCCGGCCCGGCAGCGGGAAAGAGCGGAGCGCGGCATAGCGGGGAAGGATGGTGATCGCTCCCGGCACAGCGAGCGCCCGGCGCAGCCGGAACAACCCGCTCACCCCCTCCGATCGCACCTCGAGGGACGTTACCGTGTGTACGCCCCGCCGCCGCGCCGTGGTGTGGTACGTGACCGCCTCGGCCCGCCGCCCTACCGCCGGGATGAAGACCCCACCCGGATCGCATCCCGGCACCTCGTCGGTCATCTGCACGAAGAACCGCGTCCAGCGCACCGGGCCGACCATCAGGGTGACGGGGAAGGTCCCGCCCTCGACGACTTCGGCGGGCATCGACCGGGACACAGGCAGCGGGCGCACGGCCGCATAGGTCGTCACCCAACCGGCGACGGCGAATCCGATGAGCAGTGCGTCGACCGCGTATACCCATCCCGCCTGCAGGTTCACGGCGACGAACAGGAGGAGCAGGGTCAGGATGGCGTACGCCGCGGCATCCCGCGTCGGCATCGTCTACCTCGTGACCACGGGGACGGGAACGCTCCGCAGGACGTGGTCCACGATCATCTCGGCGGCGCCCCGCCCCGCGATCCCCCCGGGGCCGCGCACACCCAGGCGGTGCGTGAGGACGGGTGGCGCCAGATGCTTGATGTCGTCGGGCAGGACGAACCGCCGCCCGTGAAGATGAGCCCAGGCCTGCGCCAGCCGGACGAGCCCCAGGGTCGCGCGGGGGCTGGCCCCCAGGACGACCTCGGGATGCGACCGCGTGGCGCCAACGACCTCGACCGCGTAGCCGAGGAGCGAGCGATCGACGTGAACATCCCGCACCTCGGCCTGCCAGCGCAGGATCTGCGCGGGCTCGACCACCGGATGGATCGTGTCGATCGGGTGCGCCTGCTGCTGGCGCGCGACGACCTCCACCTCCTGGGTGGCCGATGGGTAGCCCAGCGATGTGGCGATGAGGAAGCGGTCGAGCTGTCCCTCGGGCAGCGGGTATGTCCCGTGATGCTCCGCCGGATTCAAGGTGGCGATGAGGAAGAACGGGTGCGGCAGCGGGTGCGCCGTGCCCTCGATCGTGACGTGACCCTCGTCCATTGCCTCGAGGAAGGCGGCCTGGGTCCGCGGTGTGGCCCGGTTGAGCTCGTCCGCCAGGACGATGTGGCCGAACAGCGGACCGGGAACGAAGCGGAACTCAGCGCGTGAGGCATCGTAGACCATCCCCCCCGTGATGTCCGCCGGGAGGAGGTCCGGCGTGGCCTGGATCCTCCGGAACGTGCCGCCGATCGAGCGGGCGAGCGCCCGGCCGAGCATCGTCTTCCCCACGCCCGGAACATCCTGGAGGAGGACATGGCCGCCCGCGAGCAGCGCGGCCAGGGTCAACTCGACGGCATCGCGCTTGCCGACGATGACGCGCTCGATGCTCTCGATGAGGGTTGCGACGTGATCCGACGGGTTCATCAAGCCGCCTTCGCTGGGGCGCGATCCATCACGAATTCTCCGATGCGGGCCTGGAAGCCCTGCACGGAGAACGTCTCCGCATGGGCGCGGATCACCCTCGGATCGAACGTCCGCCCGTCGGAGGCGCGCACCGCGTCCATGAGCGAGTCGGCGGATTGCTCGCGGAAGAACAGCCCGGTCACGCCGTCCCGCACGCTCTCCAGCGCGCCGCCTTCCCCGTATGCGATGACGGGGCGACCACAGGCCTGGGCCTCGACAGGGACGAGGCCGAAATCCTCGACGCCGGGGAAGACGAGCGCGCGGCACCGGCGATAGTAGCCGCGGAGCGCGGCATCGGAGACCTCGCCGGTGAAGCGCACCGTCGGCCCGGCCATCGCCCGCAGACGGGCCAGCTCCGGCCCATCTCCGACCACGACCAGCGGCCGGCGCAGCCGCGTGAACGCCTCCACCGCGAGATCGACGCGCTTGTACGGGACCAGCCGGCTGACGACGAGGAAGAACTCCTCTGCGGCTCCGTCCGGAGTGAAGAAGGTCGTGTCCACGGGCGGATGAATGACCGCAGCCTGGCGGCCGTAGTAGCGGCCGATGCGGGCGGCAACGAAGGCGGAGTTGGCGATGAAGTGATCAACGGTCTTCGCGACCGTGGTATCCCACGAACGCAGCCACGACAGCCCGGCCGCGGCCAGCGGCCGGGCGGCACGGGGCAGCGCGGCCAGATACGTCTCGCGCAGGTCCCAGGCATAGCGCATCGGCGTGTGGCAGTAGCAGATGTGCACGCTGCCCGGGGGCACGGACACGCCCTTCGCGCAGGCGTGGCTGTTGCTGAGCACCACATCGAAGCCGCTCAGATCATAGCCACGGACACCCGACGGCATGAGGGGCACGAGCCAGCGGTGACGCGCCAGCGCCCCGGGGAGCCGCTGCAGCCACGACGTGTGGACCTCGAGGTCGGCGAAGGCCTCCGGCATGTGCGCCGGGTCGTACAGAGCCGCATACACGGGCGCCCGCGGGAAGAGGTGATGCAGGGCGAGCAGGACGCGATCGGCCCCCCCGAGGGTGACGAGCCAGTCGTGGACCAGCGCCACCCGGAGGTCCCGGAGCCGGGTCATCATCAGTACGCGCCCCGTCCGGCGATCACCGACGGCAGGGTCCGGATCAGGATCTGCAGGTCCAGAGCCAGCGACCAGTGG
>DASSGA010000244.1:0-8801 GCA_035693805.1 bacterium
ACGGCAGCTTCGGTATCCACAACCCGCGCTTCGCGCGGACGGTACTGCTGGCCACGCTCGACGCCTTGAAGTAGGTCGGGCGCGGCAGGTGGAGGGACGGCTGCGCGGGGCGGCCGTCCCTCGTCACATCTGAGGGCCGAATCGGCCCTGGACCCGATGGGCGGGGGCTCGTCCCGGGGCTATCGTGAGATCGTGACCATCCGGCGATCCATCGATCGACTGGCGGATCCCGTGCGCTGCCCGCACTGCGGGTCGACGTTCACCTCCCGGAGCCGGCGCGGGCAGGGGTATTCCTGCCACTCCTGCTGGCGCGGGTTCACCGAGGCGGGAGGCCTCCCGTTCGACTTTGTGGCCGACGGGTGGACCCCGGAACTGGCGGCGCTCCAGGCCGCCGGGGAGGTCATTGCCGTGCGTCTCCCGAACAGTTTCCTCGGAGTGAGTGTAATCAGCACCGCTCCGCTCCTGCTGCGGCGGGAGGCTTCACATCGTAGGGAGGTGGTCACCCGATGAAGTGGCTCAACGTCATCCTTGGCCTGTGGGTTGCCGTCTCGCCGTTCATCATCAAGGGCGCGCCCAGTTCGCTGCAGTGGAGCAACGTGATCGTCGGCATCGTCGTCGCCGTGCTCGCGTACATGGCGATGTCCGCGAAGGCCTAGCACTCGTTTCCGGTCTCCCGCCGCGCTCGACCTGAGGGGCCGCATCTGGCGGCCCCTCAGCATCTACGGCTGTACGATCACCGCCGTGACCATGCCGTGCATCCCGCGCTTGCTTTCCGCGTGCGAGAGGATGTGGCAGTGCAGCGCCCAGGTCCCGGGCGCCTCCGCGGTGACCAAGATGTCGTAGCGCTCGCCCGGGGCGACGTTCACCGTATCGGCTTCATAGGGCGCCGGCAGCGGCCGCCCGTCCTTGGCGATGACGCGCTGGGGGAGCCCGTGCAGGTGCATGGGGTGGATGATCTGGCCCTCATTCATGTAGCGGATGCGCAGGCGCTGGCCCCGCCTCACCGTGATCGGCTGCGTCGCTGGGAAGCTCTTGCCGTTGATTGTGTAGCCCAACGGTCCATCATTCACGACGAGGACGACATCCGAGGCGACCTGCGCTGCGCTTGCCCGGTCGCGCGGCTCCACGATAAAGGCCCCGAGCAGCCCGCGGGTGATCTGCTCGTCGCCGTTGTGCGAGTGGTACATGTGCGAGCCGACCGGCCGTGCCGTGAACTCATAGGTGAAGGTCTGCCCCGGGCGGACGGGAGGCTGCGTGATAAACGGCACTCCGTCCATCGCGTTCGGGGTCAACACGCCGTGGAAGTGGATGGAGGTACTCTCGGGCAGATCGTTCTTCAGCACGACCCGGACGCGATCGCCTTCCGTCACGCGGATGGTCGGGCCGGGCACCTGACCGTTGTAGCCGAACGCCTGGCGGGTGATCCCGGGCTCGACTTCCCATTGGACGGCTCGCGCGGTCACGTCGAACACCTTCACGCCTCCGACGACACGAGGCTGGATCGGCTGGGCCCCCAGCCCCGCCGTCTTCGCGGGGAAGGCCTTGACCTTGGCCTCGTGCGCCGCGTCCATCTCCTCATGTCCTGCCGGTGCGGCCTGGGCCGGTGAGGGGTGGACCTGCGGGAGCATGCCGCCCACCCTCCGGTGAGACGCCGTCCAGAGACCTCCGGAGAACCCCAGCGCGATGCCGACGAAGACGATCCCCAGCGTTCGAACCGGCCCCCGCATCATGAGGCTCTCCGCTTCGCGGGTCGAGTCGCGCGTGGTTTGGCCTCGAGCATCTGGGAGATGGTCACCGCATCCATCTCGCGCATGAGGACGTCCTGGATGCGCTCCCACACCGGGTGGGCGGCGCAAGTGCGCTCGAGGGCGCACTCCCCCGGCACGAGCAGGCACCGGTTCAGACGGACGGGGCCCTCGACCGCCTCGATGACCTGACGCAGGGTGATGTGGCCGGGATCCTTCGCGAGCTGGATCCCCCCGCGCGCACCTCTCAGCGTACGCAGGAAGCCGGCCCGGACCAGGGCCTGCACGACCTTCGTGAAGTAGGCTCGGGGGACGAGCTGTCGGCGGGCGACGTCGTCTGAACGGAGGACGCCGCTGCCGTCATGCCCCGCCAGATCCAGGACGATCCGGACCGCATAGTCTGCCTGCCGCGTGATTTCCACTCTCCTGCCTCCCTCCGGGCACGGATCCTCCTTCCTTATAGTATAGGAGAGATTCCGGACCCAGCAGCTCCGCTTACGGCCTATCATCGCAAGGAACAGCGGGCGAAGACATCGGACGGCGCCCCGATTTCTATCGGGCGGGGGATGGATGGGGCCTTACCTGGGGAATCATCCGAAGGCCTGATGGACGGTCGCACGCGCGGAGCGCAGGATAGACGCAGAGCGACCATCAAGGGGGATTGCACATGCGCGATCCGCGCGAGATCAGGCCGTCCGATACCTGCAGCCGGTGTGGGCTCCGCAAGGCGACCCAGGAGCTCGAGCAGCGGGGTATCGTGATGCGCCTGTGCGACGACTGCTACTGGGGTAAGGAGTCCGCGGACAAGACCCGCGATGACTCCACCCCGGCCGCCTAGCCTCCCTACCCGCCCGTCACTGGTAGTTCTCCCCCTCCGAACGAGGATGTCTGCGCCCCGGACCGGAGCGTTCACCCGACGCGGCATGACCCCCTCAGGGCCTATCGTGAGGCCAGGAGGTGGGGACAATGCCGCAGGTCCTTCGCGTCGCAGGGGACATCAAGGAAGCCCGCCCGCTCTGCCGGGCAGCGGCCGCCAGTTTCGCCGTTAGTCTGGTCGCTCTCCGGGTCTGCTGGCTGCCCGGGGTGAACTGCGTCCTCGGCGCCGCGGCGATCGCGCTTGGCGCCGTGGCGGCCTGGCAGATCCTGCGCAGCCGCGGGACGAAGTGCGGGCTGGACGAAGCCATCGCCGGGGTGGTTCTCGGGATGGTGGTCATGGGCTTGTCGCTGTTCTTCATGTCGGCGCTCGTCGCCGCATGGCGACGGTGAGGAGGAGACCACGATGAGCCTCACCCGTCGCGAGTTCCTCCACCTCGCCGCCGCGAGCGGCCTCGGCGTCACGGTCCTGGGCGCGTCGCGCCCGGCTCTGGCCATGCCGAAAGCAGGGATGGGGGTGCTGATCGACGTCGCGCGATGCGTCGGATGTCGCGCCTGCGAGGGTGCCTGCAAAGCCTACCACGGCTTCCCTGAAGGCGAGTCCTCCGACCTGGGACCGCAGGCCTGGACGTATGTGCGGTTTGCCGCGCTCCGGGAGCCGAAGTCCCACCTCAACCTCGGCGCTGATGGAGCATCGCAGCGGTCCTTCAAGGTGCAGTGCATGCACTGCGCGGACCCTGCCTGTGCCTCCGCCTGTCCCGTCGCCGCGCTCCGCAAGACGGCGGCGGGCCCGGTGACCTACGACGCCGGCCGGTGCCTGGGCTGCCGCTACTGCATGGTGGCCTGCCCGTTCCAGGTCCCGCGATTCGAGTGGGGCAAGGTGCTGCCCGAGATCAGGAAGTGCAACATGTGCGCCGAGCGGCAAGCCGCGGGCAAGGTGCCGGCCTGCGTCGAGGCCTGCCCCATGGAGGCGCTGCAGTTCGGCCCGAGGGACAGTCTGCTCGCCGAAGCGGCCCGGAGGATCGCGGGCGACCGCTCCCGCTATGTGCCGGCGATCTACGGGGCCGAGGAGGCCGGTGGGACGTCCATCTTGTACGTGTCCGACGTTCCCTTCGAGGAGCTGGGCTTTCCGGTCGTCGTGCGTGAACCGCTGCCGGCATACACCTGGCGAGCCCTGGGGAAGATCCCGGGCGTGGTCGTGGCCCTCGGCGCGACGCTGACGGCGGTCGAAGTGGTGGTGCGGCGGCGCATGGAGATGCAGCGAGAGGACGGTGACCGATCGTGACGATCTCCCGCGTGCGCGTTCGTCCGGTGCGAGCGGCGTTGTGGCTGATGGCACTCGCCGGCGGCGTGGCCGCCGTGATTCGATACGTCTGGGGCCTGGGCGCAGTGACGAATCTCTCCGACCGCTTCCCCTGGGGACTGTGGATCGGGTTTGACGTGATGAGCGGCGTCGCGCTGGCGGCGGGCGGCTTCACGATCGCGGCCACCGTCCATGTCTTCAAACTGCACCGCTACCGCGCGCTCCTGCACCCGGCCATCCTCACCGGCTTTCTCGGCTACGTGCTGGTCGTCGGGGCGCTGCTCATCGACCTCGGCCGGCCCTGGAACCTCTGGAACATCTTGCGCCCTTTGTTTCTGTTCAATTCTCACTCGGTCATGTTCGAGGTCGCCTGGTGCGTGATACTGTACACGACCGTCCTGGCGCTCGAGTTCGGGCAGGTGGTCCTCACGCGGTTCCGCCTGTGGACACTGCTGCGGATCACGCAGCTGGCCATCCCACCGCTGGTCGTCGCCGGGGTGCTGCTCTCAACGCTGCACCAGTCGTCCCTGGGGGCACTCTTCCTCATCGTCCCCGGGAAACTCTATCCGCTGTGGTTCACGCCCCTGCTGCCGGTGCTGTTCTTCATCTCCGCGGTTGCCGTCGGACTGGCCATGGTCACGGTCGAAGCCACGCTCTCTGCCAGGGCATTCCACCATGAGCTCGAGATCCCGCTGTTCACCGACCTCGGCCGGGCGGCGGCGGTCGTGCTCTCGCTCTACCTCGGCGTGAAGGTCGTCGATCTCGCGGTCCGGGGCGCGTGGCCCCTCGCCATCACAGGAAGCATCGAGAGCGTGATGTTCCTGATCGAGCTTGCCGCGGGCGTCGTGCTGCCGCTGGTCCTGCTGGTCACACCGGCGGCGCGGTCGCGACGCGGGCTCGCCGTGGCCTCCTGGCTGATCGTGGGCGGGGTCGTGCTGAACCGCGTGAACGTGGCCGTGACGGGGATGCTGCGGGGAAGCGGCGCGACCTACGTGCCCGCCGTGGGTGAGATCGTGATCACCGCGGGTGTCGTCTCGGCCGGGGTGCTGGCCTACCTCTGGATCGCCGAGCACCTGCCCGTGTTCGAGCACGAGGGCCCCCCAGCGGACCATCTGCCGGCGGGAGCGGCCACCGTCCCGGCGTCATGAATCCGTCTCGACGAGGCCCTTCCGGATGGCGTACTTAATGAGTTCAGCGGGACGGTGCAGGTCCAGCTTCTCCATGATGTGCTGCCGGTGGGCGGAGACCGTCTTCACCGACAGGTGCAGCAGCTCGGCGATCTCCGGACTGGTGTAGCCTTCGGCCAGGAGCTTGAGGATCTCCCGCTCGCGCGCGGTGAGATGAGCGTAGGTGTCGCTCTCCTCTCCGGCCTCCACGCGCCGGAGGTAATCGCCGACGAGCGATTTGGCCATGCTCGGGTAGAGGTACGTCTCTCCGCGCGACGCCGCTTCGATCGCATCCACAAGCTCGCCGGGGCGGGCCTTCTTCAGGACATAGCCGCACGCGCCCGCGCGCAGGATCTGGAAGAGATACTCTTCGTTGTCATGGACGGTCAGCGCGAGGACCTGCACGGCAGGGAACTCGTCCTTGATCCGCCGCGTCGCCTCCACCCCGCCCAGCTTCGGCATGGCGATGTCCATCAAGACGACGTCGGGATGCAGCGCGCGCACGGCGGTCTGCGCGGCCAGACCGTCCTCGGCTTCCCCGACCACCTCGATCTCGGGGGCCGAGGCCAGCAGCGCCCGGATGCCGGCCCGGACCAGGGTGTGATCATCGACGACGAGCACGCGCAGCGCCATCAGGCCGCCTCCTTCGCCGCTGCCGAGGCCGGCACGATCATGGTCACCGTCGTCCCGTGCCCGGGCGTGGAGGCGATCTCCAGAGTGCCGCCGAGCAGGGCCACGCGCTCCTCCATGCCCGCGATCCCGAGGTGCCGCCGGTCGGGAGAGCCGCGCAGTTGCCCCGCGTCGAAGCCGACCCCGTCATCGGCGACCTGCAGCCGGACCATGCCCTCGTCCAGGACCACCGCGATGCCCGCGACGCGCGCGCGGGCATGGCGGGCGACGTTCGTGATCGCCTCCTGGGCGACGCGGAAGACCGTCGTTTCCACCGCGGGGGCGACCCGCTGTCCCCCGAACCCGCTGACGTGGAAGCGAACCTCCACATCCTGGGCCTCGAGCATCGTCTTCGCGTAGTGTCGGACCGCGGGGATCAACCCCAGGTCGTCGAGCAGCGTGGGACGCAGGTCGAAGATGATCTTGCGCACATCCTCCAGTGTCCCCTCGGTGACCTTCCGGGACGCGTCGAGGGCGGCGTGCACGCGCGACGGATCGGCATCCTCGATCGCGTTGAGGCTCATCATCAGGCCGGTGAGCGACTGGCTGACCTGGTCGTGCAGCTCGCGCGCGATGCGGAACCGCTCCTCCTCATGGGCCCGGATCAGGCGGCTCAACAGCTCGCCCCGGAGCCGCTCCTTGTCGCGCACCACCTGGAACAGCCGAAGGTTCTCCAGGGCCGTGGCCAGATGGCCCGCCACGGTCATGAACAGGGTCAGGTCCGCCTCCTCGAAGGGGATCGGCTCGGTGCGCGCGACGATGATCCCGCCAAACGTCCGGTCCTTGGTCCGGATCGGTACGGCCAGACCGGCCCCGCTGGGCGCCGCGGGGCGGCACACTTCCGCCGGTCCTCCGGGATAGGAGAGGGCCTGGCCGGTTGTCGCGGCGCGCACCACGATCTCCGCTCCCTGGGTCTCCACCAGGGACGTCTCCCCCGCGCCGGCGATGAGCGTCGACGTCCCGTCCTCGAGGCGGTAGATGGCGCAGGCATCGGCACGCACGATCTCGCGGAACACGCCCGCCGCTTCGGTCAGCGCCCCCCGGAGATCGGCGGCCTCGGTCAAGGTCTGGCTGAAGATCGTGAGCGTCGAGAGGCGGCGCGTGAGATCTTCGATCTGCTCGCTCTGCGCCCGCGTGAAACGCTCGATGCGGCCACTCATATCGTTGAAGGCCGTGGCCAGCATCCCCAGTTCGTCCGAGGTCTGGACGGCCGACCGCGCCCCGTAGTTGCCGCGGGAGACCTCGCGCACGGTGCCCACGATGTCGGAGAGCGGGTCGAGGACGAACCGGCCGAGGAGGATGCTCAGCGTCCCCAGGGCGAGCAGGAAGGTAAAGCCCACCAGGCCCGTGAGCAGCCTGGCGCTGTTGCGGAGGTGGGACTCGACGTGCTCCGTTCCCAGCGAGACCACGGTCGCACCGAGGATGCGCGGCCCGGCCGTGTGACAGCTCTGGCACTCCTCCTGGTTGCGGATCGGGGTGAGGACAACCAATTCTTTGAGGCCCGGCCGCTCCTCGGTCCGCGGCGCCCCCGTGGCGATGACCTGTGCCAGCAGGGCCGAGGGCTGGACCGACCCAACCTCGGCGGGATCACTGCTCGCCCAGACCCGGCTGTCCGGGGCGTAGATCGCGACACGCTCGATCATCGGGTCCCGCTCGATGTGCCGGATGATCTCGCGCATCTCGGTGGGATTGTTGTTCACCATCGTTGTGGTGAGGCTGTGCAGGATCGTCTCGGTGAGGGTGTGCGCCATCGCCTCGAACTGCTGCAGGCCGGCCGTGCGCTGGAAGAGCAGCAGGGCGTAGATGGACATCCCCCCGACGCCCAGGAAGATCACCACGATCCAGAGCGTGATCTTCAGGTGGAGTCGCATGGGATCCTCAGTGCGGGGGAAGCCGACCCGCTTTCTGCAGCCGGTCGTACTCGGCGGCGTGGTCGTGGCGGAGGCGATCGAGCTCCATCTGCCCGCTCCACATCGCCGGGTCCATGGGGAAGATGTCCGGACGGAAGTGCGCGTTGTAGAAGTGCCAGATGATCACGGCGAGCATCGCCAGCAGCGCCTCGCCGCCGTGGGCCACACGCGAGGCGGGGACGAGGACGCCGGGGACGTAGCGGGCCAGCGTTTCCGGGAACCACATGATCAGACCCGTGGTGGCCATGATCGCCGTGCCCCAGACCACGGCCCAATACTCGATCTTCTGGCGATAGTCGAAGCGGCCGAACGCGGGCTTGCTCCCGCGCAGTCCCAGCAGGTGGGCGATGTCGCCGAGCACGCCGCGCACGTCCCCGAAGGTGAGGCCCATGTCGCCGCGGTCCCGGCCCGCCCGCCGGGCGGCGATAACGGCCCCGATGTGGAAGACGGCCTCGGCGATGAGGATGACGGCGAAGGTGCGGTGGATGAACCGCACACGCTCGATCCCGCCCAGCAGCTGGATGATACGCTCCGCCCATCCGGCCGTGAAGTACTTCTGGGGCAGCCCGGTGAACGCCAGCACGTTGAACGAGATGATCAACGTGAAATGCTCGATGCGCTGGGCCAGGGTGAACCGTGACACCGCCGCGGCGCCGCTCATCGCCCCATCCTCCGCACCTGATCGGTCGCCCACCGTCCGAGGTCGAGCACCGTGAGCAGCCCGAGGAATGCCACCGTGGCGGGGATCAGGAACCGGTAGAACAGCTGGACGTAGTACACAAGCGGGGAGGCGTCCGGTGAGGGCGTCTTGTGCTCCGTCCAGGCGGTGGTGAAGAACCGCCCCGCGTCTGTGTGGCAGGTCCGGCACGTCCCCAGGATGTTGTCCGGGTGCACCTTTGAGGCCGGGTCGGAGGCCGCCCGGATGTCGTGGCCGCCGTGGCAGTCGTTGCAGATCGCCGCGGGCGTCGGGCTCATCGGCTTCGTCAGCTTGTACAGCGTCGTGGTCACGCCGTGGAACTCGCTGATGTAGGCCTGGTAGACGGGTCGCAGCCCGTACTTCTGCATGATCCTGGCGTCGGCGTGGCAGGTACCGCACAACTGCGGCAGGTTGTTGCGGAAGGCCGGGGTCTTGACC
>DASSGA010000245.1:0-14154 GCA_035693805.1 bacterium
ATGGTGCCCTCATCCCCGGCGTGCCCTCCGCTGGCGATGTTGGCAGACGTGATGATGGCCAGCAGTGGCGCGTCGGAAGGGGCGCCTTCGCCGAGGTCGGCGTTGAGGTCGATGCTCACGTGGTCTCGAATGGCCGGAGGAACTCCGCGATGGCCTTGTTCACCGCGCGCGGCTGCTCCAGCATCACCATGTGGCCGGCCCGGGGGATGACCACCAGGCGGGCGCCGGGGATGCGGTCGCGCAGGTACTCCGAGTATTTCAGGGGCGTCATGCGATCCTCCTCGCCGCAGAGGATCAGCGTGGGCAGCGCGACCTCGTGCACGCGGTCCATGACGTCGAACCGGTTCGCGGCCCAGAAGTCGTCGTGCACCACCGTCGGCGGCACGGCGCGCAGCGCCCGGCGGGCGCGCTCCACGACCCGCGGCGCCGCCTCCGGGGCGAACCACCAGCGCAGGAGCTCCTCCACCGCGGCCGCGTAGTCGGCCCGGATCTGGTCGAAGAACTCCTGACGCACGCGCAGCCGCGCCCCCGCCCCCACGAGGATCAGCGCGCGCAGCCGGTCGGGCGCATCGAGGGCGGCCTGCAGGGCCACGGCCGATCCCAGGGAGTGCCCGCCGAGGACGCACGGAACGAGCCCGCGGTCGTCCATGAACCGCCGGACCCAGCCGGCCATGTCCGCGACGGTAGACAGCCCGGGGCCGTCGGGGTGGCCGGGGAGGTCGGGCGCGACCGCGCGCGGGAAGGCCAGGAGCTGGTTCTGCCAGAGCAGGCCCACACCCCCACCCCCATGGATCAGCACGAGGGGGACGAGCGGGAGTGGCGGCATGCGACCGGTCAGTTGGGCGTCCGGACGGTGGGGAGCCAGTCCGGGAGGATCAGCCGCGAGCCCAGCGTCTCGAGGGCCTCATCCACCAGGAACCCCGGCCCGCGCGTGGCGATCTCGAGGATCACGCCATCGGGATCGTTGAAGTACACCGACCGGAAGTAGCGGCGGTCGATGATCTCGGTCGCCGCGACCCCGACGGCGCGCAGCCGGTCCTGCCACTCGCGCTGCTCTGCGTCGGTCTCCACGAGAAAGGCGAAGTGGTGCGCGACGCCGACCCCCATCCGCCCCCGCGCCATCTGCGGGTGGCCGAAGTAGGTGACGACGGTGCCCGGATGCCCGACGCGGTCGCCGTAGTAGTAGTGGGGCGAATCCGGGACGTCGAAGTTCACGGTGCGCTTGAGCAGCCGCTGGCCCAGCACGTCGGTGTAGAACCAGGTCGTGCGCTCGATGTCGGCGGAGATCAGCGTGATGTGATGGATTCCCTGGAGTCGCATCCCCGGCACGATCTCGGCGCCGTCGTAGCCGAGATGCTCGATCCGCGGCGGGGTGTCCGTGCGCCATGGCTTGAGGAACTCCCGGGGCGGGGTGATCACCTGCTCACCGAGGGCGTCCTCCGGCTCGTCGACGAGGAACCCCGGACCGCGCGTGGCGATCTCGAGGATCACCCCGTCGGGATCGCGGAAGTAGATCGAGGTGAAGTACCGCCGCGGCCGCGGGTTGGTGACCTCGACCCCCAGGTGACGCAACCGGACCCACCAGCGGGCCAGCGCATCGTCGTCCTCAACCGCGAAGGCGTAGTGGTGGGTTAGGCCGGTACCGGATGCACCCGGCGGCATCTGCGGCCATTCGAAGTAGGTGACGACCGTGCCCGGGGTGCCCACCTCATCCCCGAAGTAGAAATGCCTGGCGGAGGGATCATCGAAGTTCACGGTCTGCTTGATCAGGCAGAGGCCGAGGACCGTCCTGTAGAACCGGGTCGTGCGCTGGATGTCGGAGCTGATCAGCGTGATGTGATGCAGCCCGGCCAGCACGGTGCTAGATCCTTCGGTCGGAAGGGGAACGGCGGGCGCCGGGGTGAACGCGGAAGCCTTCAAGATACCTGCGCGCGGCCTCGACGCGCTTGAAGATGCGCGTCTCCCAGTCCGGCGCCGTGAGGTCGGCTTCAGGCATGAACAGCAGCGCGGCGGCTTCACCGAGCCGCAGCCCGTACTCCACCCCCGGGTACGGGTCCGTCATGGCGCGCACGTTCCCGCGATCGAGGGCCAATCGCGGGTCCACGCGGGCGATGACCTGCTGGAGCCTGCCGACCGCGTCGCGTTCGGGAATCATCGGATTCTATTGTACGCTAGAATCAAAGAGACGAACAACGCGTGAGGGGCTGCTTCCGATGATCGACTGGCAGGAGCGATACGCCCGCGCACTCCCGTACCACGACTTCCTGGCCCGCCACGGGACCGAGGCGCATCGGGAGCGCTGGAAAGGGATGTACGAACGCGTCGCGCTCACGCCCGCCCACCGGGAGCTGCTCGCCGGATTCCCAAGGCAGATGCACCTCCTCTGCCTGGCCGGCGCCTGGTGCGGCGATTGCGTGCGGGAAGGCGCCGTCCTGCAGCGCATCGCCGAGTCGTCATCGAAGATCGGGCTGCGCTTCCTCGACCGCGACGACACGCCTGACCTCACCACGACCCTCGCCCTGAATGGAGGCCTGCGCATCCCCGTCGTCGTGTTCCTGAGCGAAGACTACCTCGAGTGCGCGCGGTACGGCGAGCGCACGCTGGCCACCTACCGGAAGATGGCTGCGGAGAAGCTGGGACCGAACTGCCCGACGGGTATCGTGCCCCCCGGTGGGGAGTACCTGGGCATGGTCACCGCGGAGTGGATCGACGAGATCGAGCGCGTGCAGCTGATGCTGCGGCTGTCGCCGCGGCTGCGCGCGCTCCACGGCGACTGACGCATCGGGTTTGCTCGATGGAGCAATCCGGCTATAATGGGGAAGGTCCCGGCCCCATCGTCTAGCCTGGCCCAGGACATGGCCCTCTCAAGGCCAAGACACGGGTTCAAATCCCGTTGGGGCTACCACGCAGCCTGCCGGTCTGCACCCATCTGCGTCCCATCCCTTGTGAAGAGGGGTTTTCCCCGCGCCGCCCGCAATCACATATGCCGTGGGCGAGCGAGGAGGCTACCTGCGCATCACCGCGGCCGCCGTGCTGTGGGGGAGCATCGGGATCGCCGGCCGGGCGGCGTTCAATGCCGGCGTCACGCCGCTCGAAGCGGCGTTCTTCCGCGCGCTCATCGCCTTCGTCGCCGTAATGGTCATCGTGCTCCTCACCGATGCCTCCGCGCTCCGCATCCGCCCGGGCGACCTCGTCCTCTTCGGGGCGTTCGGACTGGTGAGCATCGCGCTCTTCTTCTTCGTGTACCTGTATGCGATCAGCCGCACCACGGTGGCGACGGCGGCGATCCTCCTCTATACGGCGCCGGCGTGGGTCATCGTGCTGTCCGCCCTGCTCTTCGGCGAGCCGCTCACGCGCCTGAAGGTCGTCGCCGTCGCGCTGGCCTTCGCCGGCTGCATCCTGGTGGTCCGCGGCTATGATCCGGCCAGCCTGCGCCTGAACTTCCTGGGGGTCCTGGCGGGACTGGCCTCGGGGTTCACGTATGCGATGTACAGCATCTTCGGCAAGACCGCGCTGCGCCGGTACCGGCCGATCACCACGCTGACCTACGCGCTCGGGATCGGCGCGGCGGCCCTGGGGGCGGTGGCGATCCCGCTCGGCGCTGTGCGGCTCGCGCACAACGGGCCGGCATGGTCGGGCATCGTCTACCTCGCGCTGGTGACGACCCTGCTGGCACAGTGGCTGTACCTGGCCGGGCTGGAGCGGGTCGAGGCGGGCCACGCCAGCCTGGTCGCGACCCTCGAGCCCGTGCTGGCGGCGGGGCTCGGGTACCTGCTGCTCGGGGAGCGCCTGGACCCCTGGCAGATCCTCGGCGGCGCGCTCGTCCTCAGCGCGGTCCTGACTGTGCGCCTCGCCTCGTCCGCCGCCCGGTCACGAGGAGCAGCATCGTCCCGGCGGTGAGAAGGACGGCCGCGCCGACGAACGGAGCGCGGTGGCTCAGCTCATCCCACATCACCCCGCCGAGCAGCGGCCCCAGCACGAGACCCAGGCCCTGCGCTGTCTGAGAAGCCCCCATAGCCAGACCGATCCGGCCGGGGGGGGCGAGCTCGCTCACCATCGCATGCCAGGCCGGGGTGGAGAGCGCGTACCCGATCCCCAGCAGGATGGCCGCGGCGGCCAGCACCTCGAACCGCGGCGAGAGCGGCAGGATCCACATCCCGAGCGAGGCCAGCGCCATCCCCCAGGAGACAGAACGAAGCTTGCCCCAGTGATCTGCGAGCCGCCCCGCCGGCAGTGAGGCCAGCGCGAGTGAAAGCATCAGGAAAAGGAACAGAGTGCCGATCATGTGCTCGGAGAGGCCGACGACTCGCTTGGCGTAGATGACAAGGATCGGCGCGAGCAGCCCGGCGCCGAACATCTGCAGGAAGGCGACGACCAGCATCACGAGCAGGAGCGGGTAGCGCCGCGCGTTCTCCATCACCTCGTCCAAGCGCGGGTTCGGCGCCGCGCCGTGGTAGCCGATCTCGACGCTCTCGACCGGGAGGTGCGTCTCCCCGAGGCCGCGCAGGGCGAACGCGGCCAGAAGCGCTGCGGCCAGCAGCATGATGCTCGCCAGGTAGAACCCCGCGGCGTATGAGCCGGCGAAGCCGGCGACGTACAGCCCCAGAGCCGGCCCGAAGGCCAGCCCGGCGAGGAAGAACATGTTCAGTGCGCCCATCGCCGTGGCGCGGCGCGCCGGGGGCGTGGTGTCGGCGATGATCGCGGATGCCGCCGGCCACAGCGCGGACGACCCCGCGCCGTCGATGATCCGCAGCGGCACGAAGACCCAGGCGGTCCGCAGGACCGACATGATGAGCGGCGCCACGCTGCTCACGATCAGGCCGCCGATGATCATGGGACGGCGGCCGAGGCGATCGGCGACCGACCCCCAGGCGGTCTTGAGCACGGTCTCCACGAGGGCGAACGAGGCGACCACGAACCCGACCAGCTTCACGCTCGCGCCCAGGCGCTCGGTGAGGTGCAGGGGCAGCAGGGGGATGACTGTGGCGAAACCGAGCTGCGCCAGCCCGATGATCAGCCCGACACGAAGCACGACGCCGTTCAGTTTCACCGCACCGCAGCCCGCGCGAGGGCGGCTCCGTGCGCGTCCTCCTCGAGGGAATCGTCCAGCGCTGCCAGCGTGACCTCGCCATGACGCCGCCGCAGGGCTGCGCTGATGAGATGATCGGCGAACCGCGGGTTCTTCGGCAGGAGGGGGCCGTGGAGATAGGTCCCGTAGACGTGGCCGGCCACGGCGCCCTCCGTACGATCGACCCCATTGTTCCCGGAGCCGGACACCACCTCGCCCAGCGGCCGGGCGCCGGGGCCGAGACGCGTCCGCCCGCCGTGATTCTCGAAGCCGACGAGCGTGGCGCCGCCCAGGATCGATGCGCGGATGACGATGTTACCGATGAGCCGCGGGGCGGCAGGGCCGGGGTGCTCGGTGATCAGGTCGAGGAGCCCGAGCCCGACCAGATCCTCCCCTTCGGACGGGCGGTAGTAGTGTCCGAGGAGCTGGTAGCCGCCGCAGACCGCGAGGATGACGGCGCCGGAGGCGGCCGCGTCCTTCAGCGCCGGGCCCTTCACCGCGCGCAGGTCTTCGGCAGCCAGACGCTGCTGACGGTCTTCTCCGCCCCCGATGAAGTACAGGTCGTGCTCATCGGGCCGCAGCGGCTCGCGGAGACCGTGCTCATCGATGCGCACCTCCACCCCCCGCCAGCGGGCGCGGCCGGCCAGGGTCATGAGGTTGCCCCGATCACCGTAGAGGTTCAGGAGATCCGGATAGAGGTGGCAGATGCGCAGGTCCACGCCGCTCACAGTATACGGCTAATCCTCCCAGAATCCCCGGACCGCTCCCCTCCGCTGGAGGATCTTCCGCAACTGGAGCATCGCCGTATAGGTCGGCAGGATGTACAGGGGGCGGCCGTTCGAGGCCCCCGCGGCGGCATCCAGCGCCCGCGCCAGATCCTTCTCCACCGTCATCACGGACGGATCGACGCCGGCGTATTTCAGGCGCAGGGCCATGTCTTCGGCCCGGATACCGCTCACGACGAGCCGGTCGGCTCGCCCGGCGAGCATCTCGAAGTCCACGTCCCACAGCCAGGAGATGTCCCGGCCGTCGGCGGTGAGGTCGTTGATGGCGATGAGCGCCACCGTCCCCTCGGCGCGGAGCATCGTGCGCAGGACCTCGTTGAATCCGGCGGGGTTCTTCGCCAGCAGCAGCACGGCGGCCCGCCCGTTGACGCGCACCCGCTCGGCCCGGCCGAAGGCCGGGGTGAATGTCCCAATGCCGCGCGCGATCGCCTCGAGCGCCACCCCCAGGTGCAGGCAGCAGGCGGACGCCGCCAGCACATTGTGGACGTTGTACACGCCCGGCAGCGTCGTGCTGACGTGCATGCTGCCCTGGGGGGTGGAAAGGAGAAAGGCCGTGCCCTCGAGGCCGCGGTTCGTGACCTCCCGGGCGGACACGAGCGGGGTCGGGCGCGACGTGCCGCACTGCGGGCAGCGGTACACGCCCATGTGCCCGAAGTACACCGTCGCGTAGTGATAGGGTACGCCGCAGCGGTAGCAATACCGGGCGTCCGCGCTGTGCTCGAGGGTGCCCAGCCCGCAGCTGTCGTCCTCGATGCCGAAGGCCAGGCGCACGCCCGGATACTGCGTTCCGACCTCGGAGACCAGGGGGTCGTCGGCGTTGAAGACGACGGCCGCCGACCTGTCGAGCCCCCCCAGCGTGGCGCGCCACCGCCCGGCGATGATGTCGATCTCCCCGTAGCGATCCAGCTGGTCGCGGAACAGGTTCGTGAGCACGATCGCCCGGGGCCGCAGGGCCTCATGCACGAGCGGCAGCGTGGCCTCATCGACCTCGAAGACGCCGACATCCCCACGGGGCTCACCACCTGTCGTGGAATGCTGCACCAGCGCCGCCGCGATGCCGGCGGCCAGGTTCGCCCCAGCGCGGTTGTGGACGGAGATCAGGCCGGCGATCCCGAGGATGTGGCTGATGAGGCGGGAGGCCGTGGTCTTCCCATTGGTGCCGGTAACGATGACCGTCCCGTGCTGGAGCGCTCGGGCCAGGCGGGCCGTGACATCCGGGGCGAGACCCTGCGCGACGCGCCCGGGCATCGTCGTGCCGCCGCCGGCGCCGAGCGCGCGGGAGAGCGCGGCGACAGTCTTTCCGGCGATGATCGCGGCGGTGAGACGGAGATCAGGCATCGGCATGAGGAACGCAGTCCGCGTGTATCTTGGTCCCAGCCGCCTGCGTTTCCTTGTTGAGGGCCGACTAATCCGGCGGGCTCCGAGCATCACCGGGAGCGACACGCGGTGGCTCACGCCGCCGCACAATAATCGCGGGTTAGCCGTGGAGGAAAGTGGGCATAGAGTTGGTACAATCACTTCCAACGGCGTATAATGGGGCCGCCGAGGGAGGGACCGCGCCTTGTTGCACATGAAAGTTCGCGGGGTCGCGCTCGACCAGCAGATGAACCCGGTGGTGCTGCTGGTTGACCAGAGCGAGACGATGGCGCTGCCGATCTGGATCGGCCAGGCCGAGGCCACGGCGATCGCCATGGAGCTGCAGAGCGTGAAGCCTCCGCGGCCGATGACCCACGACCTCCTGCGGTCGGTCCTCAAGTCCCTCTCCGTGGCGGTGCTCCGCGTGGTGGTCACGGAAGTGAAAGAGGCCACCTACTTCGCGGAGATCCACCTGGCCACGAACGGCACGCCGATGATCCTGGATTCCCGGCCCAGCGACGCCATCGCGCTCGCGCTGCGATCCGAAGCCCCCATTTTCGTCTCCGACACTGTGGCCGAGCAGGCGATCCAGTTGAAGAAACCGCTCGATGAGGAGATGGACGAGTTCAAGAAGTTCCTGGAGTCGGTGAAGCCCTCGGATTTCAAGGGCCCCGTCCACTGAAGAAATGCCCCCCCGCACGGAGCCGGGTCACACCTGGCTCCGTCGTGCGTTCCGACCTCGGTAGGAGCTATGGAGTTCGTGGGCAGGGTCGTGCTGGTCACAGGCGGCGGCCGTGGCATCGGCCGGGCCATCTCCGCGGCCTTTGCGCAGGAAGGGGCCGCGGTCGCCGTCGCCTACCATGAGCATGCCGCCGAGGCCGAAGGCGTGGTGCAGGCCCTCCGCAAGGCCGGCCGCCGCGCCATGGCGGTGCGGGCGAACGTGGCCCGCGCGGGCGACGTGCAGGCGCTCATCGCCGGGGTGCTCGGCGAATGGCAGCGCCTCGATGTCCTGGTGAACAACGCCGGGATCCTCCGGCGGACCCCGCTGCCCGAGCTGACCCTCAAGGAATGGCAGGAGGTCCTCGACACCAACCTCACCGGAGCGATGCTCTGCACGCAGGCCGCCGTCCCAGCCCTGCGTGAACAGCAGGGCAGCGTCGTGAACGTGGCCAGCATCCGGGGGCTCGTCGGGGGGACGTCCCCAGCCTACGCCGCCAGCAAGGGCGGGCTGGTCGCCCTGACCAAGACGCTGGCCCGCACGCTGGCGCCGCAGGTGCGGGTGAACGCCGTAGCCCCGGCGTTCGTAGATACCGAGCTGAACTCGCACCTCACGGTGGAGCAGCGCGCCCGGCTCGCCGCGGAGATCCCGCTCGGCCGTTTCGCCGAGCCGGAGGAGATCGCCCGCGCGGTCCTCTTCCTGGCGAGCGCGCGCGCGAGTTATGTGACGGGGCAGATTCTAGTTGTGGATGGCGGCCTGACCATGTGGTGACGTCAGCTCGTGCTGAATCCTCGCCGGTCGTACGTATAGACCTTCCCGTTGGCGCGCAGGCGGACCGGATTGCGCCACAGGGAGTGCACCGACTTCAGGAAGAGGCCGACCCGCTTCGGATCGAGCTTGCGCTCCTCGTCACGGTGCACGAGGACGAGCTCACGGTGGTGGGTCCCCGGCTCCACCTCGATGTAGGGTTCGCCCTTGAAGAGCTTCTGGCTGATCAACATCTCCTTGACCTGCTGCAGGTCGTAGCTCTTCTGCTTCTCCTTCGGGTCGTACACGAAGATGTCCAGGCGCCGCACCATTTCCTCGGTCAGCACCTCGTCGATCAGCCGCACGTCCTCATAGTAGGTGCGCATCTCGAGCGTGGAGTCGAACCCGCGGTCGGCCTTCACGCGGTGGAACAGCGTGTAGCCGATGGTGTACGGCGCCGGCCGGTTGCACAACTGCACGCTGACGCTGGCCCACTCCGCGCTGGTGAGCACCTCGCGCAGCAGCTCCGCCTCGACGAAGGTCGCCCAGCCCTCGTTGATGATGTGCGTGCGCTGGATGAGATCGAAGTACTCCGACTCCTCCCGGATCATCTGCAGGAGGTGGCGCTCCCAGTCCTCGAGCGGCGCCTTCTCCTCGAGGTAGTACATGAGGAGCTTGCGCCGCTCCGCGGGGTTGCGCTCGAAGGCGTTCACGGTTCGGGAAACCGTCAGCACGGCGTCCAGCAGCGGCTCGACCTTCTCTCGCCCGTACTGCTCCTCGTACTTGCGCATCGTGCGGGCGTGGAGCTCTGCCTCGTTGAGCATGTTCTTGTTGGACTTCCGGTACCAGTGGTTGTTCTTGAAGAAGTCCACGTGCCCGTAGACGTGAGCGATGACGAGGACGTTCTGCAGATAGGTGTTGCTGCCGCGCAGGAAGGCGTAGCTCGGGCTCGTGTTCAGGACGAGCTCGAGGATGCTGAACACCTCCTTGTTCTGCTGGAGGGTCAGCTCCTTGTAGGCCCCGCCCCAGTACCAGTGGATGAAGCGGTTCGGCAGGCCCATGCTGGCCACTTCGGCCAGCTCGTCGCTGTCCGTGACCCGGAAGACGACCGGGTCGAAGGAGAGACCGCGCTCGCGCGCCAGATGCTCGATACGGTCAATGACGTCGCGATAGGGCTCCACGCCGCTCACCACGTTCATCCGTGAAGAAGGTCAAGAACTCGCCCGCGGTCTTGCGGATCGCCTCGACGTCGACCAGGTTCGCAAACAGCGCGTTGGGATGGCGCCGGGCCGCCTCCTGCACGTACTCTGAGAAGCCGCCCACGCCGCGGCCGCCGGGATTGACGTGGCCGTAGCAGACCAGGTCGAAGCGGCCGAGCGCCTCCTCGAAGCGGTGCTTGGCCAGGTCGAAGTCGCCGGAGGACGTCTCGCCGTCCGTGAACAGGAACAAGAACTTGTCGTGCTCGGTCACGCCCTGGAGGAACTCGGTGGCCTTCTCGAAGCCGGCGGAGATGTGTGTGCCGCCGCTGCTCTCCACGCAGAAGAACTCGTCCCGCGTCTTCTCGTCGGCGACGTCCTGGAAGACGACGTAGCGGCGGAGGTTGGTCGGGTACCGGCGCTCCAGATAGTACCAGAGCACGAAGATCGTCTTGCGCACGAGCGACAGGTACTCCCCGCGCATCGAACCGGAGATGTCCAGGACGTACACCTCGACGGAGCGGTGGTTCTGGTAGTCGGTGGGGTCCTCGACGAAGTACCAGCCGTCCTGGGACAGCTCGACGTCGTATTCGGCCCGGCCCCGCTCACGCAGGTTGCGCTGCAGGGCGGCCAGCATCGTCTCCTCGAGGTTCAGATCGGGGCGAAGCCCGATCCGATCCAGGTCGTACAGTTCGGGCAGATCAGGAGACTCCACCTCGCCGCCTGCGGCGTCGGTGAACACCGGCAGCCGGATCTCGTTCAGCAGCACTTCCTGCGCCAGCCGGACGAACTCGTCGAAGTCCAGCTCCACGCGCAATTCTTTGCCGTGGTGGTCGCCGCCGAGCATCCCGCCCAGGACCTGCATCTCGTCCCCGCCGCCCTGTCCGCCCCCCGCGCCGCCGCCGGCCCCGTTTCCGCGGGCCAGCACCGCCGCCTCTTCCCCGAACTTCAGGGTAGGCAGGTCGAGCGTGGCGATCTGCGTCTTCACGCGGCCGCCGATGACGAGCTCTTTCTGCTGGATCAACTCGTTCAGGTGCTGCTTGAGGTACTCGCGCAGCAGGGAGTCGTGCTTGTGCTGGGCGATGCGCCCGCGGTGGATCCTCATGGCCCGATCGTCGATGCGGCCCATCGCGCTCCCCGCGCCTAGAAGCTCCGGCCGATGACCTTGAACAGCGACCGCGCGCAGACGTCGCAGTACCCGTACTCCTCCGTCGCGCTGCGGTACAGCACGTCGAGCAGCTCCTGGCTCTTGCTGTCCAGTTCCTCGCTCTTCTCGTACAGGCGCAACAGGTTCTTGATCTTGTTGAAGACGATCTCGTTGATCACCGGCCGCAGGTGCTCGTTCTCCGTATAGCGCATCCGGGCCAGCTCGTCCTTCCGTTCGAGCAGCACGTTCTCGAAAGCCACGCGGCCCTGGCGGCTGATCTGCCGCTTCTGTACCATGATCCCCTCGACTTCGTCCACCAGCTCCTTCTCGCCGTTGGCCAGCGACTCGCCGGCGACGTTGCGGGCGGCGGCCTCGAGATAGTTCAGGTAGAGATTCTGGGCGTAGTCGTAGAAGTGGCCGGGGACGATGTCCTCGACGATGAGGTCGATCTTCTTGTTGATGAACTCGACCTTGGTCTCCTCGAACTGCTTGAGGAGCTCCTTGACGTTCACGTCCTTGAACGACTGGTGGTCGAAGGTACGCTCCACCGCCGCAGCGATGGTGTCCAGATCCACGCAGCGGTCGGCCAGGGTGTACCCGTAGGAGAAGGCATCCTCGAAGAAGCGCGGGGAAAGACCCCGCAGCCCCTGGGACTCCTCGCGGGTCTTCAGCGCGTAGCGGGCGGCCAGTTCGAACACGTCCTCCGGCACGTGCTTGTCATCGCCGCGGATCCGGTTCGCCCGGGTGATCAGCGCCTTGTAGATCTTCTTCTCGCCCTCGGGGTCGGTATTGTAGGGGAAGTCGATCTTATGGATGCGGCCGCGCAGCGGCTCCATGATGTCCTCGGAGACGAAGACGGTGTACTCGGGATAGTTGCTGTGCCCGATGACCACCTCGTCCACGTGGACGGTGGGGAAGCTGGCCAGGTCGATGCGCTTGGACTGGATCAGCTCAAGCAGCAGCGACAGCAGCTGGCGGCGGCTCTTGAACACCTCCGTCCAGTCCAGGATACCCCGGTTGGCCCAGATGATCTTCCCTTCGAAATCGTACGCGTCGGGGTCGTAGGTCGAGCCCCGCTCCTTCAGCATCGCGAAGTTGATATTGCCGACGAAGTTCGTGATGTCTTCGCGGCGCAGGTCGGTGGGGGTGTGCTTGGCGACCCCGATCTTATCGCGGGCGGAGATGTAGACACGGACGACAGGAACCGCACGCCACGTCCCGTGGCGCGCGATCAACCGGTCGCAGACCGGACACGGGACGGCCTCTTCATGCCAGAAGATCCCGTGCTCCTCGCGTACCTCGAGGGGGATGAGGTCGAAGGGGTGCTGGTGGAAGGGGCAGCCCTCCACGGCGTACAGGGCGCCGTCGGCGGTGTGCGAGTACTCCTCGAGCTTACGCTTGAGGCGGTCCACCGTCATCGACTTGCCCGAACCCTGGGGGCCGACCAGCAACAGCAGCCGGCGCTCCATGGACATGGAGTGGGCGCGGAAGTACGACACGATGTCGTCGAGCTGCTTCTCCATGCCGAAGACGCCCTCGAAGACCCGGCCCCGACCGTAGTGCTCGATCATGTCGGAGATGTAGTGGTGCGTGGTCCGGCGCAGGCGGCGATCGTGCAGCGACTCCTGGAGAAAGTCCGCGATGGTCTCCATGGTTAGAGTCTTCTTTCCCCCTCCATACGGAGCGGGCCGGATTGCTGGTTCCCATGCCCGCCGCGTCCCGCGCGCAGTCCGGGGAAAAACACAGGAACCCGGCAGACGGGCATCGCCGGGTTCCGCCAAGACACGTGCGGTCGCATCGTCTTCGCTCCGTGTGCCCCGGACACCTCATCGGGGCTGAGTCCGAGTGTGCGCCGTCTACGTCACAGGCGCGTCATCCTGCGGATGTTGCTGCAGAGTATACGGCCCGGGTCCTGCCGGTGTCAAACCGGACAAGAGGACCAGCCCGGTGGCCGTCAGGACTAGTCGTCGGTGGCGATGTACACCGCGCGCGCCAGGTGGGGGTCGACCGTCTGGACGAGCTCGCGCCGGCGGATCTGCACCGTCCCATCGCGCTCGACTTCGGTCACCCGGACGCGCGTGCCCGGAAGGAGGTCATGGCGCGTGAGGTCGCGGAGCACATCGGCGCTCTGATCGCTCACGCGCACGATCACCCCGCCCTGCCCGGGCGCCAGTTCCGAGAGCAGCGGATGACGCGCATGCTCGAGCGACCCGTCCCGCGTGGGGATCGGATCACCGTGCGGATCGTGTGTCGGCTGTCCCAGCCGCGCGGCGATCTTCTCCTCGACCTCCTCGGAGAGCACGTGCTCCAGTCGCTCCGCCTCTTCGTGCACGCGGTCGAGACTGACCCCGAGGGCCTGCGCCAAATACAGCTCGAGCAGGCGGTGGTGGCGGATGACCTCCAGGGCCACCTTCTCGCCGGAGGCGGACAGCACCACGCCGCGGTAGGGGGTGTGCTCGACGAGCCGCAGCCGCGCGAGCTTCTTGATCATGTTGGAGGCCGACGCCGGGGCCACGCCCATGTGGGCCGCGACGGCGTTCGTGGTCACCGCCGCATCTTCGCCCTGCAGCTTGTAGATGACCTTGAGGTAGTCTTCGATCGATTGCGTCAGCATCTCGCTCACCCGGCGACGAACAGGCCGGTCAGGTACATGACGAGCAGCCCCGCGCCGAAGCCCGCGATCTGGTAGCTGAACGCCGCGGACCGGCCTTCGCCGATCATCATCTTCACCAACTCGTAGACGACCTGGAAGATCGCGCCGGCGCCCACGGCGAGGAACAGCGCGGCGAGAACCGGCGAGTAGCTGATGCCGCCGATCCACGTCCCGAGGATCGTGGGGGCACCCGCGACGACGCCCAGCAGGATGAGGGTGCGCAGACCCGTCCGTTCGCGCGCGATCGGCGCCAGGATGGCCAGCCCCTCCGTCGTGTTGTGGATGGTGAACCCGATCACGAGGAACGTACCCAGCGCGATCTTGCCCAGGCTGTAGGCCGCGCCGATGGCGAGGCCCTCGCCCAGGTTGTGGAAGCCGATGCCGAGCGCGACGAGGAAGGCCAGCGCAAGGCGCCGCCGGGCGCCCTCACCGCCCCCGAAGCGCCGGCTCACCCAGACGAGCAGCAGCGCAGTGCCGAGCACGC
>DASSGA010000246.1:0-12815 GCA_035693805.1 bacterium
GATGTAGTCCGCGTGCCCCGGCGCATCGATGTGCGCGTAGTGCCGCTTCGGCGACTCGTACTCCACGTGGCTGATGTTGATCGTCAGCCCCCGCGCCTTCTCCTCCGGCGCGTTGTCGATATCGTAGTACCCTTTGGCCTGCGTCGTCCCGAGCCCGGCCAGCGTGTGCGTGATCGCCGCCGTCAGCGTCGTCTTCCCATGGTCCACGTGCCCGATCGTCCCGATGTTCACGTGCGGCTTCGTGCGCTCGAACTTCGCCTTGGCCATCGCTCAGCGTCCCTCCGTGTTAGGCTCTCGCCGCCACGCCGGCCTTGGCGCGGACCTCGTCCGCGATACTGGTCGGCACTTCCTCATAGTGCGACGGTTCCATCGTGTACGTCGCGCGGCCTTGGGTGGCCGAGCGCAGCGCTGTGGCGTAGCCGAACATCTCCGCCAGCGGCACCAGCGCGCGGATCACGCGCGCGTTCCCCTGCTGCTCGATCCCCTCGATGCGGCCGCGCCGCGCGTTCAGGTCGCCGATCACGTCGCCCATGTAGGGTTCGGGCGTGACGGCTTCGACCTTCATCACCGGCTCGAGCAGCACGGGCCGCGCCTTCGCCGAAGCCTCCTTGAACGCGAGCGAGCCCGCGATCTTGAAGGCCATCTCCGAGCTGTCCACCTCGTGGTAGGATCCGTCGACGAGCCGCACGCGGAAATCGACGACCGGGTAGCCAGCGAGCACGCCGGATTCCGCCGCCTCGCGGATCCCGGCCTCGATCGGCGGGATGAACTCCCGGGGGATGTCTCCGCCGGTGATCTCGTCCTCGAACTCGACCCCGCTGCCCCGCGGCAGCGGCTCGAGGATGATCTCGCAGTGGCCGTACTGACCGCGGCCGCCGGTCTGGCGCACGTAGCGGCCCTCGGCCTCGGCGGTCTGCCGGATGGTTTCCTTGTACGCCACCTGCGGGCGGCCGACGTTCGCCTGGACGCTGAACTCGCGCAGCATCCGGTCGACGATGATCTCCAGGTGCAGCTCGCCCATCCCGGCGATCAGCGTCTGGCCGGTCTCCTGGTCGAAGCGCACCTTAAAGGTCGGATCCTCCTCGGCGAGCTTCGCGAGCGCCGTGCCCAGCTTGTCCTCGTCTGCCTTGGACTTCGGCTCCACGGCGACCGCGATGACGGGCTCGGGGAAGTGCATCGCTTCGAGCACGATCGGGCGGTCGGCGTCGCAGAGCGTGTCGCCGGTCGTCGTATCGCGCAGCCCGACCGCGGCCACGACGTTTCCCGCCGTGACCTCCGGGATGTCCTCCCGGTGATTGGCGTGCATCTGCAGGATGCGGCTGATGCGTTCCTTCTTGTCCTTCGTGGGGTTGTACACGTAGGACCCCGCCGTGAGCGTGCCCGAGTACACGCGGAAATACGTGAGCTTGCCGACGTAGGGGTCGGTGACGATCTTGAAGGCCAGCGACGCGAACGGCTCGGCCGGATCGGGCTTGCGTGTCTCGGGCTCACCGGTCTTGGGATGCCGGCCCTCCACCGCCGGCACGTCCACCGGCGAGGGCAGGTAATCCACGACCGCGTCCAGCAGCGGCTGGACGCCCTGGTTGCGGAAGGAGCTGCCGGCCAGAACCGGCACGATCTTATAGGCGATGGTGCCCTCGCGGAGCCCCTGGCGGATCTCATCTTCGGTCAAGGCATGCCCCTCGAGGTACTTGTGGGTCAGGGTGTCGTTCATCTCCGCGACGGCCTCGATTAGGTGCTCGCGCCACTCCCCGGCCAGCTCGCGCATATCCGCGGGGATGTCGGTCTCGTCCGAGCGGGTCCCGAGGTCGTCCAGGTAGAGGGTGGACTTCATGCGGATGAGGTCGATGACACCCTGAAAGTTGTCCTCACTGCCGACCGCCAGCTGCACCGGGACGGCATTCGCGCCCAGGCGCTCCCGGACCATCCGCACCGTGCGGAGGAAGTCCGCGCCGGTGCGGTCCATCTTGTTCACGTAGAGCACGCGGGGGACGCGGTAGCGGTCGGCCTGACGCCACACGGTCTCGGACTGCGGCTGGACGCCTTCCACGGCGCTCAGCACGACGACCGCACCGTCCAGCACGCGCAGCGAGCGCTCCACCTCGACGGTGAAGTCCACGTGCCCGGGCGTGTCAATGATGTTGATGCGGTGGTCCCGCCACACACAGGTCGTCGCCGCAGAGGTGATGGTGATCCCGCGCTCGCGCTCCTGGACCATCCAGTCCATCGTCGCGGAGCCCTCGTCCACCTCGCCGATGCGGTGCACCCGTCCCGTGTAGAACAGGATGCGTTCGGTGGTCGTCGTCTTGCCCGCGTCGATGTGGGCGACGATCCCGATGTTCCGGATTGTGTGGAGCGGTGCTGCCGTCATCCGAGCTCCTACGTCACCACCGGTAGTGGGCGAAGGCCTTGTTGGCCTCGGCCATCCGGTGCGTGTCCTCCCGCTTCTTCACCGCGCCGCCCTGCCCGTTGCTGGCGTCGAGGATCTCGGCCACGAGCCGCTCGAGCATCGTGCGCTTGTCCTTCCGCTGCCGGGCGTAATCCACCAGCCACCGCAGGCCGAGCGACATCCGCCGGTCCTGGCGGACCTCGATCGGCACCTGGTAGGTGGCGCCGCCCACGCGCCGGGGCCGTACCTCGAGCACCGGCATGACGTTGTGCAGCGCCTTGTCCAGGACCTTGACCGGGTCCTGGCCGGTGCGCTCCTTGACCTGGCCGAAGGCGCCGTAGACGATCTGCTCGGCGACGCTCTTCTTGCCGCGCGTCATGATGTTGTTCACGAGCCGGTGCACGACGACGCTGTTATACACGGGATCCGGCCGGATCTCTCGACGACTGACCGCACCTTTCCTCGGCATCTCGCTCCCTCGCTACTTGGGCCGCTTGGCCCCGTACTTTGACCGCCCCTGACGCCGGTCGGTCACCCCGGCCGCGTCGATCGTCCCGCGGATGATGTGATACCGGATCCCGGGGAGGTCGGGCACCCGCCCGCCCCGGATGAGCACGACCGAGTGCTCCTGCAGGTTGTGGCCGATGCCGGGGATGTACGCGGTGACCTCATGCTGGTTGGTCAGGCGCACCCGGGCGATCTTCCGCAGGGCGGAGTTCGGCTTCTTGGGCGTCATCGTCCGGACCTGGATGCACACGCCCCGCTTCTGCGGGTTGTGCTCCAGATGCGGCGACTTCGTCTTCGACGTCACCCGGTGCCGTCCGCGGCGCACGAGCTGACTGATGGTCGGCATCCTCATCCTCCTCGCGATCTCAGCGTCTACAGATTCCAGCGTTTAGACACACACGACCCCCCAAAGCCCACCTCGGCGGGCCGGGGAGACGGCGCGATGCCGCGGCGCGCGATGGCTTCGCCGGGTTATCGCGACTTCTGGCCTGTCTTCAATTACGCTGCGCCATACGCGACACCGGAGGATCGGTGTCCTGCGGCGCATGTGAGGGTCGGACCTGCCAACCCCGATTTGAAGCGGGGACCACGAAGCGTCCCCGCGCCGTGCCTACCTATTATATGGCGATTCGGGCCCCGGCGCATCCGGGGGGCCCAGCACGGCCGCCGCCGCGGCGCCCACTGCAATCCCGCAGGCCCGGCCCAACTCCTTCATCGAGCCGACCTCGACGATCTCGAGACCCCGCTCGCGCCCGGCGGCCAGCACCTCCTGCACGACCCGCCGGTCGGCGTCGGAGGCAACCACCACCAATCGCGCCCGCCCCCGCTGGATCGCTTTCACCGTTTGGTGCGTCCCCACCGCACGGTACTCGGCGGAACGAAGCCGCTCCAACACGCCAGCGGGCTGCGCGCTTTCGGGCACGCGTTACATCCTAGCATCGGGCCTCGGGGGTGTCAATCAGATGGGCCCGGCGCACATACCCGGCGTGTCCGCTCACGGCCGCGCGTCTAGGGACGCAACGATCGGGGGATGGGTGGGGTGATGGCGGCGCGCGAGGTCGTCGACCTCTACGGTCAACCGGTCACCGGCTTCGATCTGCGCCTCTTCATCCGGCCCGACGTCGTGACGGACGGGGCGCTGCTCGTGGCGCTGGGTGAGCAGGTCATGCGGACCCTCGTCCTCCCCGGCTGCCGCGTCAGCGGGTTGTGGACGAAGCGCGCGCAGGACGACGCGAGGCTCAACACCGCGAAGTTTTCGGAGGCGCGCTGGGCGCGGGCCGTGCCTAAGCTTCGCCGCGGGACGTACCACGTGCTCGAATTGATCGTGGAGGACCCAGGCCGCCCGAGCCACCGCCTCATGTTCGGCGCGCAGATCAACCCGCCGGAGGAGCGGCGCGGCTACCCGGTGCCGGTTATCGGCACGGTCGGCGTTCGCTGCAGCCTTTCGTACATCAGCGAGCTCGCGTCGTCGCGCGACGGCGTCGACGCCCTCCTCCGCCTGGGGATGATGGCCTGGGACGGGACGGAAGGAGCGGCCTACGGATTCGGCAACCTGGTGTACTCTGAGAGGATCGTCCCCTTCAACCCCACCGGCCCACAGGATCCGGAATACGTTCTCCCGTGGGATCGGCCGCGGCCGGCGCCGGACCGGCGCCCCCACCCCGTTCCGGTCGCGTATGTGGGCCTGAACGTCGATACGAATCTCGAGAGCGCCTACTGCGGCGGTCGGGGAATCAAAGGGCGCGTTCTGGACCAACTTCCTCAATGCGGAATACGTCGCTATGACCGGCGGCGAGCAACGCCTGCGGGAGGGACTGCCGGACTGCCGCATCGAGCCCCTCCGCGACCGGGGGCTGATGATCGTGGCGACCGAAAGCCCGTTACCCGAGGACACGGCCGAGAACCGCGAGCGATTCCTGGCCCTGCACCGGCACCTGCAACCGGCCTTTGTCTCCCGGAGCGGGACGCCCGGGCAGAAGCGAGGCCTGCTCAGCTACTTCTTCCGGGAGCGCCCCTCGATCGTCCCCTGACGCGCGATTGACACACGCTGGTCTGAATCGAAGCGGGGAATGCCCACGATGACTCAGATGGGTCAGCGAACAGAACTGGCCCCGGACCCAGTGCTGGGCTACGAACACCCTCCCTCACCACGGGAGAATCATTGACCGCGGCACCAAGCCGGCGATCCCGCGCAGGAGCACCTCCGGACGCGGCGAATCCGGCGCACCAATTCGGTTTCACACAGCCTATGCAGCCACTGCGCGCAGTTCCCGTCAATCCATCCAGAGGGGCCGCCCCAGGCGTCGCGGCCGCCTTCACGCGGAGTACCTCGTTCCTCGGCCGTGACCGGGAGGTGTCCGCGCTGCGCGAGATGCTCCTCCGGAAGGACGTCCGGCTTGTCACTGTGGTGGGTCCCCCGGGCGTGGGGAAGACCAGTCTTGCCAAGGTCACCGCAGGGACCCTTGCCGGGGAGTTCGCCGACGGCCTGACCTTCGTGGATCTCTCGCCGGTCCGCGACGCGGCACTCGTCGTGACCGCCGTCGCCCAGGCCGTAGGGATGAGTGATGCAGGGGGACGCCCTGCCGGAGCCCTCGCCGAGTATCTGCGGGACGCCGACACGCTGCTGGTCCTCGATAATCTCGAGCAGGTCATCGAGTGTGCCGCCTCGCTCGTCGATCTGATGCGGCGGTGCCCGGGCGTCAAAGTACTGGCGACCAGCCGTGAACCGCTTCACCTCGATATGGAACGGCAGCATCCGCTCCGCCCGCTCCTGGTGCCCGACCTCGCCGGGCGGATCGGCCCAGCCGACCTGGCCCGCGTTCCCGCGACCGCCCTCTTCATCGACCGGGCGCGCATGGTGCAGCCTGAGTTCGCGCTGACCGAGGCCAGTGCGGCCGCCGTCGCGGAGATCTGCGTCCGCCTCGACGGATTGCCGCTGGCCATCGAGATGGCCGCGGCGCAGGTGAAGTTCGTCACACCCGAGGCCATGGCGCGGGAGCTCGCGCGTTCCTCGAACTCGCTTGCCGCACCGGCGCGCAATGTTCCCGACCGCCACCGGACGCTGCGCGCGTGCATCGGCTGGAGCTATGAGTTGCTCCCTCCCGCCGAGCAGGCGCTCCTGCGCGCCGTGTCCGTCTTCCGTGGTGGGTTCACGCCTGAGGCGGCCGAGGCGGTCGCCAGCGGCGAGGCCGGCCCGCGGGTCCGTGAGACCCTCCGAGTTCTCGTGGACAAGAGCTTGCTCGAGATGGTGCCGCAGCCCGACGCAACAGCCCGCTTTGCGCTCCTGGAGAGCATTCGCGAGTTCGCCCTTGAGCATCTCGACGCCCAGGGTGGGACCCGTACGGCGAGTCAGCGGCACGCGGAGTACTTCCTCGCCCTCGCACACCGGGCGGACACGCTCCTCCATGGTGCGGACCAGGATGCCTGGGCGGGACGGTTGACCTCGGACAATGACAACTTCCGCGCGGCGCTGGAGTGGGCCATCGAGGCCGCAAATCCGGTGCTGGCCGCGGACCTGGGATGGGCGCTGCACTGGTTCTGGTACGCGTACGGCCACAACCGCGAGGGACGGGAATGGCTGGCCCGCGTGCTCTTGTCGGCCGGTGCGCTCACGGAGCGCGCGCGCGGACGGGTCCTCGCCGCCGCCGGGGTGCTGGCCTGGAGCATCGGGAACCACGGCGAGGCGGACCGCTGGCTGGACGAAGCCGTCCGTTGTCTGAGCGATGCCGGGGATGAGGAGGGTCTGGCCCGCGCGCTGCACTACTTCGGGCATGTGCTCGACCTGGTCCGCGGCGACCCGCGCGCTGCCCTCGCGGCGTTCGAGGAGAGCATCGAGATGTTTCGGAGGCTCGGAGACGCGTGGGGAGTATCGTTCTCATTGAACTGCTCCGGACTCGCCCTGGCAGGACTCGGAGATTTCGAGCGTGCAGTGGCGCGCATGGAGGAAGCGCACGCCGGGTATCAGCGCCTGGGGGATCGCCGTATGCTGGCCTGGGCACGGGCGGACCTGGGCGGAGTGCTGAGCGACCACGGCGATCTCGCCCGCGCGAATCGGTACTTGCAGAACAGTGCGGCGGTCCTGCGCGCCGCAGGGACTTCAGTAAGACTGATGTGGGCCGTCGCAGAACTTGGCGATATCGCTGTTCGCGAACACGATCACCTCCGGGCCCTGTCGTTCTACAAGGAGTACATGATCCTCGCCCGGGAGCTGGGATCGCCTCCTGAGGTCGCCCTGGCTATCGGGGATATCGGTGCGGCGGCGTGGTCGCTGAGGCCGGCGCGCGACGCGGCGCGGTTCATCGCCGCCGCCGAACGCCTGCATCGGGTGCTGGAATCACAGACGGCGAAAGGAGCGCTCAGCGGCGGGGCGCCGTCGAAGCGCAGGCAGTTCCATCAACAGACCGCCGCCGAGATCCGGCGCGCCCTCGGCTCCGACTTCGAGTCTGCCTGGCAGGAAGGTGAGACCGCGGACCTCGACGATATCATCGAGGACGCCCTGGCGTTCGAGCCGGACAGGCGCGGCCAGGCCGAGGGACGTGCCGACGAAGGCCCGCTCTCCCCCCGCGAGCGAGAGGTCGCCGCGCTGATCGCGCAGGGGCTGTCGAACCGGGAGATCGCCCGGACGCTCCTGATCGGTCACCGCACTGTCGCGACACACGTGCAGGGGATTCTGAACAAGCTCGGGCTTGACCGGCGATCCCAGATCGCCGCCTGGGCCGTGGCCCGCGGCCTGCACACCCCCGCCTCCTGACCCGCTCGAGAAGATCTGTCCCCCCTCCGTCATCTGACGGATGGCAGAATTGCCGCTCGAGGTTACGCTATGGAGCAAACAAAGGGGGGGACGATCGATGAGAATGCTGGTGGTCGGGCGGGGAGCGTTGTTCGCAGCGTCGATCCTGCTTGTTCTCGTGGCGCTGGGGCCATCCGGCGTCCAGGCCCAGGCGCCGCGGCAACTGCCGCTGTTCCCGTCTGCGGTCTTCCGCGGTGTACCTACGCCGGCTCGGTACTTCTACCTCGCCATGGCGGTCGTCGAGTATGTGCCTGGTGCGGTCCTGCCCGCCGGCTCCGAGCGCTCGAGGCGCTTCTTTACCGTGATCGAGGGCGAGATCGCGTTCACGGTCGGCGGCAAGACCGACGTCTACGGCATCGGGAAGAGCGTTACCGTGGCCCCGGGCGTGGTCGTCGCCGGTCGCAACGGGGGCCGTGCGACGGCCAGAGCGGTCGTCTCGTCGCTCGTGCCGGCGAGCGGTGAGGGAGCGACCATCCTGACAGGGTCAACCACGTCGCCCACTCCCCGGACACTCCATGCGATGCGCATGCCGGTCGGCCCCTTGCCCGAGGTCATCGACGTCATCCAGGGCGGCACGCGTTACGAGCCCGGTTTCGTCACGGGGACGCACATCATGAACGAGACACACGCCATCATCCACCTTGAGGGCACGACTTCCTACGAGTACGTGGATGGGACCCAGGAGGCGTTCGGCCCCGGCCAGGCCGGGCAGATGTACGTGGGGCGGCCGGGCGTGATGGCGAGCCGTACATCGGCGCCGTCGACCTGGCTGATCACCTGGCTGGCCACGCCGGGCAAGCCGCTGACGTCTCCGTGGACATCCACGGGCCATTGATTCCGCCATCGAGACGCGGAGGACGCCCGCGGCCACGGCGGGCGCCCTCTCTCTGGCGCCGGGGCGTGAGACCCGCCCCTACCCTCTCCGCTCGCCAGCGGGCCGTCGCCGAGTTGATCGCTTCCGGCTTGTCCAACCCGGCCATCGCCGCCGCCCTCGGAGTCGGCCGGCGGACCGTTGATACGCATGTGCGCCACATCCTGCGCAAGCTCGGTATGCGATCCCGAGTTCAGATCGGGGTATGGGTGGCGTCTCACTCGCGGGCGGAGAAAGCCCGCCTCCGGCCTCCTCACGGATCAGCGAGACGATGATTCATCCTTCACCGTAGCGAGGATCCCGTAGAGTTCATCGAGCCGTTGCTGGGCGGCCTCATACCGCGCGCGCTCGCCCTTGACGCGCTCTGCGTCGCGATACAACTCGGGATCGGAGAGGCGTCTTCCGGCATCGTCCAGCTCGCGCTCCGCCGCTGCGATCTGCGCCGCGACATCCTCGAAGGTCGGAGCGGTGCGGGCCGGCTCGCGGCGGCTCCGGCTCACGGCCGGTGCGGACTTCCTCCCCGGGGCCGGCTTTGAGGCACCTTCCCGCGCCCGCCTGCGGCGGAGCTCTTCATATGTGCCGCGAAAGTCCGCGATGCGGCCGTCCTGGATCGTGAGGATGCGCGTGGCCAGCCGCTCCAGGAGATAGCGGTCGTGGGTGGCCACGACGATGGTCCCGGCGAACTCGCGCAGCGCCCCCTCGAGCGCCTCGCGGGACGGGATGTCGAGGTGGTTGGTCGGCTCGTCCAGCAGCAGCAGGTTCGGCTCGTCGAGCAGCATCTTCGCCAGGCTGAGGCGCTGCCGCTCGCCGCCGGAGAGCATCGCGATCTGCTTGAACACCTCATCGCCGCTGAACAGGAACCGGCCGAGGTAGGATCGGACCTGATCGGGCGTCAGCGGCCGGTCGGCCAGGACCTCGTCGAGCACGCTGTTCGCCGGGTCCAGCGAGGCGGTCGGCTCCTGGGCGAAATACGCCACGCGGACGTTGGTGCCGTGCGTGACACGGCCGGACGTCGGCGGCTCGAGCCCGCCGAGCACGCGCAGCAGCGTGGACTTCCCGGCCCCGTTCGGCCCGAGCAGCCCGATCCGATCACCGCGGAAGATGAGCAGGTCCAGGCCGCTGAGGACGGTCCGGCCGCCGTACTGCTTGGCCACGCCCTTCATCGTGACCACCGACCGGCCCGACGCAATCCCGGCAGTTGGCCGGAACGCCATCCCTTTCTGGGTGCGGGGCGCCTCGATCAGCCGTTCGCGGACGCGCCCGAGCCGCTTCTCGCGGCTCTTGGCCATCGTCGCCCGGTTGCCGGCCTTGTAGCGGCGGATGTAGGCCTCGAGCTTCGCGATCTCCTCCTGCTGCCGCTCGTGCAGCCCATGCTGCCGCTCCTGCTCCTCGGCCTTCAGCCGGACGTAGACAGAGTACGGGCCGGGATAGGAGGCGACACGCCGCTGCTCCAGCTCGAGCGTGCGCGTCGTCACCGCATCGATGAGGTGCCGGTCGTGGCTGACGACGATCGCCGCCCCGGGGAACCCCTGCAGGTACTCCTCGAGCCACTCCAGCGCCTCGAGATCGAGGTGGTTCGTCGGCTCATCGAGCAGGAGCAGGTCGGGCTCGGCGAGCAGCACGCGCGCGAGCTCGGTCCGCACGCGCCAGCCACCGCTGAGCGTGCCGAGCCGCTTCTCGCGGTCCGCCTCGGCGAAGCCCAAGCCCGACAGCACCATGCCCGCGCTGGCCTCGAGCGTGAAGCCGCCGGCGTGCTCGAAGTGGGCCTGGACGGTGGCGTACTCGTCCATCACCGCGGCCAGGCGAGGCGCATCGTCATGCACCTCCGGGCGGGACATCTCCGCCTCGAGCGCACGCAGGCGCCCCTCCAGCGCGTGCACGTCGGCGGCGCCCGCCAGCACGTGCGTCCACACGGTCGCATCGTCGGGCCCTTCCGGGATCTGGGCGAGGTAGGCGGCGCGCGCCCACGGGGCGCGGCTCACCGTCCCGCGGTCCGGCTCGACCAGTCCACCCGCGATGCGCAGCAGGGTCGTCTTGCCGGTGCCGTTGCGGCCGACGAGGGCGACCTTCTCCTTCGGCTCGACGCTGAAGGTGACGCCCTCCAGCAGCAGTTCGCCGCCGAACGACATCGTGAATTCCGAGACCGTCTGGATGGGCATCCCGAGACACTATAATGGATGCCACTCGGGAGGTCCATCCATGTCATCGATGGGAGGGCGCCATGTCCGAGTCCCCGTGGACATACAGGGTGTGGGAGCGCGATGCGGCCGGTCGGAAGACGGCGTTGCGGATCGACCGCTACTTCGAGACCGGGCCGCGGGATGTCACCTGGACGGGCATCTATCGCGGCGCTCCGTACTCGTTCCGGTTCCCGTCCTGGACCCGCACCCTGGAAGAATGGAGCGACATCATCCGCGAAGCGGGGTCTTCGACCTCGTGCCGAAGCCGGGCTAGACGACCGGCGGCACTACTTCAGCACGCGAAGGCGAGATGCGTCCGGCCGCCGGGCAGCTCCAGCACCCGGACGCGCTCCAGCCGGATCGGATCGGCGCTGAGGTCGTCGAAGAGCCGCAGGCCCCCGCCGAGCAGGACCGGCATGACGTCGATGTGCAGCTCATCGACCAGCGCCTCACGGAGACACTGCCGAACGGTCCGCGCGCCGCCGATCACCATCGCGTCCTTGTCGCCGGCGGCGGCCATGGCCCGGCGTACAGCGCACCTACACGGCCGCGGCGATCGTGGACGAACCCGTCCAGGGACATCGTCATGCCGGCGATGACCTTCGCCATGACGCTAGCCGAGCGCCGCCTTCATGGCAACGCGGGCCGGAAGCCGGCGGTAGCCGAGCTTCTCATTCACCGCGACCATTGGATAGTTCACGGTGTCGTTGTTGGTACGCATCGATCTGATGCCCTGGGCCTGCACGAACTCGATCGTGGCCAGCTTGAGGAGCGTGGCCAGGCCGCGCCCCCGGTAGGCACGGTCCACGCCGGTGAAGTCAGTGTACGCCGGGCGGCCCTCGTGGATCTCGACGACGCTGATCCCTACCCAGCGATCCCCGTCGGCGGCGATGTGCATCCCCTGAGGGCGGAAGCTCGGCGCCTGGGCGAACTTGCGGAAGTCCTCGATGGTGAACTCGGGAGTTCCCTCCGGGTGCGGGACGTCCCGGCCCAGCGACATGGCAAGCTCGAACAACTTCTGCAGAGTCGCCTCCGTCAATCCCACGTCGGCCAAGGTGAAGAGCCGCAGACCGCCGAGCCGCTCCCGCCAGCCCGGAAAGCGGCTCCAGTCGAAGCGCGTCACGTCGAGCTCCATCTCAAATCGCTGGTAGGCTTCCCGGTAGCCGTGCCGCTCAAGAAAGGCGCGGGATTGGGCGTCGTCCTCCCGGATGACGGCGGTAAGCTCTGTGCCGCCGTGCTCGGCGGCGAAGAGGCGCAGACGCTCCTCCAGGGCGCTGCCCACCCCGCGGCGGCGCGCCCGCGGATGGACCGCCACGCCCAGCCGGAACTTGTGCCGGGGCCGGAGGTGGCTGTTCTCGGCCTGGCCCGCCGCGACGAGCCGGCCGTTCTCCTCGGCGACCAGCCGCAGAAAGGTAGATTCGGGGCGCCTCAGCCCCTCTTCGTGCCGGAAGGCTTCGAGCGTCGTGCGCTCCTCAGGTGGGTTGACGACGTTCAGCAGATCGACGATCGCCGGGTGCTCGTGAGCCGTGGCGGGGCGTAACGTCCAAGGCAATGGCCCGGCCTCCGAAAATGCGGAGCGGGGGACCGCCTGAGCGGTCCCCCGCTGACTAGACTTCGACGTTGATCTTGATCCCGCGGTAGCGCGCCATGCCGGTCCCGGCGGGGATGAGCTTCCCGATGATCACGTTCTCCTTGAGCCCGATCAGCGGGTCGACCTTCCCTTTCGTCGCCGCGTCCGTGAGCACGCGCGCGGTCTCCTGGAACGAGGCCGCGGACAGGAAGCTCTCCGTGGCCAGCGAGGCCTTGGTGATCCCGAGCAGCACGGGCCGCGCCTTCGCGGGCTCCATCCCCTCGGCCAGGGCCTTGGCGTTATCCTCTTCGAACGTGAACTTGTCCACGAGCTCGCCGGGCAGGAGCTCGGTGTCCCCCGGCTCCTCCACCTTCACGCGCCGCAGCATCTGGCGGACGATGATCTCGATGTGCTTGTCGTTGATGTCCACACCCTGCGACCGGTACACGGACTGGATCTCCTGCACCAGGTACTGCTGCAGGGCGTGCAGCCCGCGGATGCGCAGGATG
>DASSGA010000247.1:0-6699 GCA_035693805.1 bacterium
TGAACCCCGAGCGGCGCTACCCGGTGGTCTACGGGCTGGATGCGGACGTCGGGTTCGCCTCGGCGACCGAAGTCAGCCGGTTCCTCGCCCTCGCCGGGGAAATGCCCGAGGTCATCGTCGTCGGGATCGGCTACGGCGCCGACCTCGCCACCTGGCGGAAGCGGCGCGTGGCCGACCTGACGCCCATTTCCGTCGAGGACCAGCCGGGCTCGGGACAGGCGGCGCGCTTCCTCGACTTCCTCGAGCGCGAGCTGATCCCGCTCATCGAGCGGCGCTACCGCACCGCCCCGAACCGTACCCTGTGGGGCTACTCCCACGGCGGGCTGTTCGGCACCTACGCGCTCTTCCACCGACCCGGCCTGTTCCAGAACTACATCCTGGGGAGTCCCAGCTACGGCTGGGCAGAGGGCGCGGCCTTCCAGTGGCCCGCGGCCATGGGGAAGACGGGTCCGCTGCCTGCCGGCGTCGTCTTCACGTCGGTGGGCACGGCGGAATCGGAGAGGATGATCGCCAACTGGCGTGCCTTCTGGGACGCGGTGGAGCAGGCGCGGGTGCCGGGACTCGAGGTCACACGGGGAGAAATCGACGAGACGCACGCCGGCGGCTGGCCGCACGCCATGGTCAAGGGAGTGAAGGCGGTGTTCCCCGTGCGATGATCCGGAACCTCGGAACCTGGAGACGGCGAGTCGCCGGCAGGCTTGCGCGGCTGCCGTGAGGCGGCATCTTAGCGGGGTCAGCATCTCCTCGGTGGCCTCCCGGCCTCCGCCGCCCGACTGACGCCGCAGTATGACGCCCGCCCCACGACGAGACCGACAGGCGATCGACTGAGATCCGCGTGCACCCCGTCGCCCAGGGAGGCGTCCGATGAAGCTCAGCACACTCATGATCGTGAACGCGATCGTCGCCGCCGTGTTTGGAGTCGGCTTCGTGTTCGCCCCGGGGCAGGTCACGTCGCTGTACACTCCTGAAGTCGGTGCCCCGCTGCGGTATATGGCACAGCTGTTCGGCGCGGCGCTTCTCGGCTTTGCCGTCCTCACCTGGGTCGCGCGGAACGCGCCGGATTCTGAGGCTCGGCATGCGATCCTGCTCGCCCTGTTCGTGGGCGACGTCGTGGGGTTCATCCTCGCACTCATCGGCCGGCTCGGTGGCGTCGTGAACGCGCTCGGCTGGTCAACCGTTCTGATCTATCTGCTGCTGGCGCTCGGATTCGGCTATTTCGGCTTTGTCGCGAAGCCGGAGCGGCCCCGGACGCACGGTCAGGCCATGTAGCGCACTCGTGCCGCGGCGCGCCAGCCCACACTGAAGCCCCGAGCGTCCCCCCTGGAGGGGAGGCCGTTGAACAAAAGGGCGCCGACCCGGCCCGCCCTCGTACCTCTGTTCTTGCGGTTGGCCCCGCGTTGGGGAGAGGCTCGCAACCGCGCTCCCCCCGGGAGCTTCGGAACCCTATTCTACCGGATGGCCGCACGGACACGCTCCACCGAGCGAAGGACTGAGGCTCCGGACTTGCCATTCCCTCGCATCGTGCTTCCCACCGCCAGGGCGCTGGCCGAGGATGCTGCCCAACGATTCGCCCGGGCCGCGTTCGAGGCGGTCCATTCGCATGGGGAGTTCGTGGTGGCGCTTTCCGGCGGCGCGACGCCGCGGGGCCTGTACACCCGCCTGGCCGCACCACCTTACGTCTCCACCGTGCCGTGGTCGCTGGTACGGGTGCTCTGGGGTGACGAGCGATGCGTCTCTCCGGACCAGGCGGGGAGCAACTATCGGATGGCGCGCGACGCGCTGCTCGATCACGTGCCGATTCCCGCGGAGAACGTGCACCGGATTCGCGGCGAAGACGATCCTGTCGCGGCCGCCCGGGCGTACGAGCAAACGCTCCGCACCGTGCTCCGGACGCCGCGGGGACCGCCGCGAGCGGCAGCCGGAGCCCGCATCGACCTCATCCTGCTCGGCCTGGGCGATGACGGGCACACGGCCTCGCTGTTTCCTGGCGTCCTTCCCGTTCCTGATGGCGAGCCGTGGGCGGTGGCTCACCACGTCGCGGCATTGTCCCGGTGGCGGGTGACGCTCATGCCGGTCATCATTAACGCGGCGGCCGAGATCCTGTTTCTGGTCTCCGGGGAAGCGAAGGCCGCGATCGTCCGCCGGGTGCTCGACGGACCGCTGCGACCCCGGGAGCTGCCCGCTCACCTGATCGCGCCGGCCGATGGGCACATGCTGTGGCTGCTCGACACGGCCGCGGCCCGCGATCTGGAGGGGCATGAGGAGCGCCCGTGAACGGGCCGGAGAATGCCACCCCGCCGCCGGGCTCGAATCCGGCTGGTGCAAGGCGTCGTTCCGCGGGTTCGCCGACTCCATGCAGATCATCGAATTCGCCGACAGCCTCGCCGGGCTCATCGCGGTGGCATCGCTGAAGCGCGTCGCGCTGATGGCGAAGAGATCGTCAGCGGGACCGGCCGCCAGGTCCACGCACTGACGCCCCCGCGGGAGGCAAGGAGGTCCGTGATGCAGATCGGGATGATGGGATTGGGGCGTATGGGCGCCAACATGGTACGGCGTCTGACGCGTGGGGGACACGAATGCGTGGTCTACGACGTGCACCCGGAGGCCGTCCAGCAACTGCTGCATCCGGGCGCCGTCGGAGCGTCCTCGCTCGAGGACCTTGTCAGCCGGCTGACCCCGCCCCGCGCCGTGTGGTTGATGGTGCCGGCGGCCGTGGTGGATCAGGCGCTGGGGCGGCTGGTCCCGCTGCTTGAGGCGGGCGACATCGTCATCGATGGCGGCAACTCGTTTTTCAAGGACGATATCCGGCGCGGCGCCGAGTTGGGGCGGTCCGGAATCCACTATGTGGATGTGGGGACGAGCGGCGGCGTCGCGGGACTCGAGCGGGGCTACTGTCTGATGATCGGTGGCGCCCCCGAAACGGTCCGGCACCTGGCCCCGATCTTCACCACCCTCGCCCCCGGTAGCGATGCGGCCCCGACCACCCCCGGTCGCGGAAAGCGCGACAGCACGGCTGAAGCAGGATACCTGCACTGCGGGCCGCACGGGGCCGGCCACTTCGTCAAGATGGTCCACAACGGTATCGAATACGGCCTCATGGCTGCCTACGCCGAGGGGCTGAATATCTTGCGCCACGCCAATGCCGGCGTGCGGTCGCGCGAGACGGACGCCGAGACGCCGCCGCTGAGCCACCCGGAGTCCTACGCCTACGATCTGGATCTGCCGGAGATTGTCGAAGTCTGGCGCCGTGGCAGCGTAATCGGCAGCTGGCTGCTGGACCTCACCGCCGCCGCGCTGCTCGACGACCCGGACCTGAAGCGCTATGTCGGCCGCGTGTCGGATTCCGGGGAAGGGCGCTGGACGCTCGCGGCCGCCATCGACGTGGGCGTGCCGGCCCCGATCCTCGGCGCCGCGCTGTTCGGGCGCTTCGCGTCCCGGGGCGACGCAGACTACGCCGACCGCGTGCTCTCGGCCATGCGCAAGCAGTTTGGCGGGCACGACGAGAAGATACCGGGAGGCCGTTGAGATGAGCCGAACCGGCCGCGCGGCGCCGTCCGATGCGCTGGTGCTGTTCGGCGTGACGGGCGACCTCGCGCACAAGATGATCTTCCCGGCGCTCTACGCGATGGCCCGACGGGGTGTGCTCGACGTCCCGGTGGTCGGCGTCGCCGGTTCCCGGTGGACTCTGGCGCAGCTCCGCAGGCGCGCCACCGACGGGATTCGGAAGGCCGGCGGCATCGCGGATCGCCGGTCCCTGCACCATCTGCTCTCGCTGCTCCGCTATGTGAGCGGCGACTACCACGACCCGAGGACCTTCGCGGCGCTCAAGCACGCGCTGGGCAGGGCCCGGCGCCCGGCGCACTACCTCGCCATCCCGCCCACCCTGTTCGAGACGGTGATCAGGGGGCTTGGCGCCGCAGGGTTGGCCGAGCGTGCGCGCGTCATCGTCGAGAAGCCGTTCGGCCGCGATCTGGCCTCCGCGCGCAAGCTCAATCAGGTCGCGCAATCGGTCTTCCCCGAGGATTCGATCTTCCGTATCGATCACTTCCTCGGGAAAGAAGCGATCATGAACATCCTGTACTTTCGCTTCGCCAACTCGTTTCTGGAGCCGATCTGGAACCGCAACTACGTGGCCAGCGTGCAGGTGACCCTTTCCGAGAAGTTCGGGGTGAACGGGCGCGGCGCGTTCTACGAGACGGCCGGGTGTCTGCGTGACGTGATCCAGAACCACCTGTTCCAGATCGTCGCGCTGCTGGCCATGGAACCGCCGGCGTACCGGGGGTACGGCGCCGTACACACCCAGAAAGCGGCCGTCTTCCGGGCCATGCGCCCGCTGATGGCCGCCGACGTGGTGCGCGGCCAGTACCGGGGCTACCGCCAGGAGCCGCACGTGGCGCGCGGTTCGGACGTCGAGACGTTCTGTGCCCTGCGGCTGTTCATCGACTCCTGGCGTTGGGAGGGGGTGCCCTGGTACCTGCGCTCCGGCAAGCTGCTGGCCGAGACGGCCGCGGAGGTGCTGGTCCAGCTCAAGCCGCCGCCGCAGCGTCTCTTCGCGGACTCCAGGCCGGTGACCGGTCGCGCCAACTACCTGCGCTTCCGGCTCTCCCCCAACTCGGCGGTCGCCCTGGCCGCCCGGGTGAAGCGCGCCGGGAAGGAGTTCGTGGGCGACCAGGGGGAGCTCTATCTGGTGGAACAGCAGCCGGGAGAGGAAGCGCCATACGAGCGGCTGCTGAGCGATGCCATGGCCGGCGATGGCGCGCTGTTCACTCGCGAGGACGCCGTGGAGGCCGCCTGGTCCGTGCTCGATGGCGTCCTCAAGACCCATTCCCGGGTCCGTCTGTACCAACCCGGCAGCTGGGGGCCCAGAGAAGCCGACGCGCTCATCGCGGCGGACGGCCGCTGGCACAACCCAGCCGTGCGCGAGGCGGCCAGGTGACCTTGCCGGATGGTTTCGCCGCAGGAGGATGAGTCCATGGCCGTACTGCTGACAGCCCGCCGAGCCTTCGGGCAGCCCGGCATCGCGCCGCGCTGGACGCGCAGCGCCAAGGACGCCGTGGGCACGGCCTATGCTACTTCGAGCCGCGTGTGGTTCACGATGTCGCGCGGCATGCTGAACGAAGTGTATTACCCGACCGTGGATCGCCCCCAGATCCGCGACCTCCAGTATCTCATTACTGACGGCAGGACGTTCTTCCACGACGAGCGGCGGCACCTGAAGTGCACGCATGAGTACCTCGACTCCCACTCCCTGGGCGTGCGGGTCACGAACGTCGATCCGGAGGGGCATTACCGCATTGAGAAGGAGATCATCACCAGTCCTCATCAGGCGTGTGTCCTGATCCGGACGCGGGTCATTACGCTCGACGGGCCGCTCCAGACGCCTCGGCTGTTTGCGCTGCTGGCCCCGCATCTCGATGGTGGCGGCGGGGGGAACAGCGGGTTCGTCGCGGTGCAGGGGGGGCGTGAGGTGCTGGTCGCCCACAAGGGAGGGGTCTGGCTCGCGCTTGCGGCAACGATCCCGTTCCTGCGACGGTCATGCGGCTACGTGGGTCGCTCGGACGGCTGGACCGATCTGGCCGAGAACTTCGAGATGGACTGGGAGTTTGACGCCGCCGTGGACGGGAACATCGCGCTCACCGGTGAGCTGGATCTCGCACGCGGGCACGAGTTCGTGCTGGGGCTGGCCTTCGGAGATTCGCTCCACAACGCGATGACCACGCTGTTCCAGTCTCTCGGCTTCCCGTTCGCAGCGCACAAGCGGCGGTTCGCTGCGCAGTGGGCCCGCGCGTGCCGGACGGTCGAGCCGCTCGCGCCGCTATCGACGGACGGCGGCCGGCTGTATCACATGAGCCACAGCCTGCTGCTCGCCCACGAGGACAAGACCTATCCGGGGGCGACCATCGCCTCGCTCTCGATCCCCTGGGGCGAGGCGAAGGGAGACGAAGACCTGGGGGGCTACCATCTCGTCTGGACCCGAGACATGGTGCACAGCGCGCTTGGGCTGCTCGCGTCGGGCAACACGGACCTGCCGCTCCGGGCCCTCATTTACCTCGCCTGCGCGCAACGCCCGGACGGCGGCTTCTATCAGAACTTCTGGATCGACGGCGAGCCCTACCAGCAGGGGATTCAACTGGACGAGGTCGCGTTCCCGATCCTGCTGGCGTGGCGGTTGCATGAAACGAACGCGCTGCGCGACTTCGATCCGTACCCGCTGGTGGTGCGCGCGGCCGCGTGCCTGGTCCGTCAGGGCCCCGTCACGCCGCAGGAGCGGTGGGAGGAGAACAGCGGGTACTCCCCGTCCACACTCGCCGTGAACATCGCGGCCCTCACCTGTGCCGCGTACTTCGCGGCGGATCGGGGCGACCCGGATACCGCGCGCTGTTTCCAGGAATACGCCGATTTCCTCGAGTGTCACGTGGACGCCTGGACGGTCACGACCGCCGGCGCGCTCGTGCCGGGCATCAGCCGGCACTTCATCCGCATCCATCCCGTCGCCCCCGGTGATCCGGAGCCCGATGAAGACCCGGACCACGGCCTGCTGCAGGTGCGGAACCGCCCCCCGGGGCAGCCGTTCGAGTTCCCGGCGAAGGACGTGGTGGACGCGGGATTCCTCGAGCTGGTGCGGTACGGGATCCGCAGGTTCGACGACCCGCTCATCGAAGACTCCGTCCGGGTGGTGGACGCCGTGCTCAAAGTGAA
>DASSGA010000248.1:0-16660 GCA_035693805.1 bacterium
CGGAAGCGCCAGCCCAGCGGCACCAACCGGTCCCAGGCCGCCACCGCCGGCGTCTGCTCGAGGAACCGCAGCACCGCGGGCGTCTGCTCCGCTCGCGGGTACTCGACCGGGGCGTCGTATGGCACGTGCGCCGGACCGGGCGCGACCTCCGTCTCCACCACCACGCAGCGTGCCGTCTGGCGGTAGCCCGCCCGCTCGGCGAGCGCCAGGGCGCCGTAGTCATGCGCGGGGATCGCCGTGCGCATCACCGCTGCGCCGTAGTGGCGGGCCAGCGCTTCGGCCTCCCGCACCAGTTGTCCGCCGATCCCGCGGCTCTGCACGTCCGGATGGACGCGGATCGCCTCCATCCAGCCTTCGGTGCGGCCCACGATGCTGACATGGATGCCGCCCACGGCCCGCCCGTCGTCGAGGGCGACCAGGTCGTGGCCCGGCTCCTCGGCCCACTCCAGCCATTCCACCGGCGCGGCCTCACGACCGGCGACGATGCGGGGGAGTTGCTCGGAATCGATGCCGGCCGGCCGAACGGCGACGGGCATCGGCGATCAGACGGGGCGGCGGCGCGATGCGGCCAGACGGCGGAGATCCGCCATCATCGCGCTCTGCACGAGCAGCGCGAACGCGACCGCGGTGAGGCGCATGAACGTGCTGCGCGCGCGCGGCGAAGCGCCGCGGGCTTCCATCAGGCTGGCCACGATGTGGCCGCCATCGAGCGGGTAGATGGGCATCAGGTTCATCAGGCCGAGCCCGACGTTGATCCCGCCGGCCAGCCGGCCGAGTGACCCGGCCCCCTGCTTGGTCGCATGGAGCAGCGCAGCGAACGTTCCGACGACCCCGGTGAGCCCCACGGCTTTGCCTTCATCCCCGAGCATCACGACGGGATGGCGCCGCAGCCAGTAGAGCAGCGGGGCGCCGAGCAGGATGTTGGTGAGCGGCCCGGCGAGCAGCATCGCGATGCGCCGGCGGGGCGGGATCTTCTCCACGTCCACCGCGGCGTATCCCCCGATCGGCAGCGCGCGGATGACCAGCGGCAGCCGGCGTACCCGGGTGCGGAAGATGGCCGGGCCGAGGCCGATCCCGACCTCCTTCACGGTCCCCCCGCCGCGGGCGGCCGCGATCGCGTGGGCCGCCTCATGGACGGCGACGGTGCCTCCGACGATGCTGAGCGCGGTGAGAATCCGGTGCCACATGACTACTTGTGACATTCCCCGCGCGGGCGCTATTCCTTCGCCGGGATGCGCGCCATGGCCGCCAGGTGGTCGCCTTCGCCCAGGTGCTGGAGGCGCACGCCCTGGGCCGAGCGGCCCATCACGGAGATCTGCGCGGCGGCGATCCGGTTGAAGATGCCGCTCGTCGTCCCGAGCAGGATCTCGTCGTCGTCCTCGACGGCGCGCACGCTGACGACCTGACCGGTCTTCTTAGACACGTTCAGGTTGATCACACCCATCCCGCCGCGGCTCTTCACCGGGTACTGCCCGATGGGCGTGCGCTTGCCGAAGCCCAGCTCGGTGACGATCAGGAGCGTGGTTCCTTCCTTCGCGTCGGCCACGCCCACGACGGCGTCACCGCTGCGCAGCCGGATGCCCGTGACCCCGCGGGCGGAGCGGCCCATCTCGCGAACCTGGCCCGCCCGGAAGCGCAGGGCCTTGCCCAGCTGGGTGGCGAGGATCATCTCGGTGTCCTTCGCGATGAGGCGCACGCCTACCAGGCTGTCGTCGCGGTCCAGGGTGATGGCGAAGATACCGGCCCGCTTGGCGTTGATGAACTCCATCAACCCCGTGCGCTTCACGACGCCGCGCCGGGTCGCCATGAAGACGCTGCCCTCATCCTCGAAGGAGCGCAGCGCGATGATGGCGTTGATCCGCTCCCCCTGGGCGAGCGCGAGCAGGTTCACGAGCGCCGTCCCGCGCGCGGTGCGGCTCGACTCGGGGACCTCATGCGCCTTCATGCGGTAGACCTTGCCGCGGTCGCTGAAGATCAGCAGGAAAGCGTGATTCGTCGTGGCCAGGACCTGCTCCACGTAGTCCTCTTCCTTCGTGCTCATGCCCTGGACGCCGCGCGTCCCCCGGCGCTGCAGGCGATAGGTCTCGAGCGGCTGGCGCTTGATGTAGTCGTTGTGGCTGAGGCTGATCACCACGTCGGCGTCGGGGATGAGGTCCTCGGCCTCGAACTCCTCCGCCTCCCTGCTGGTGATCTTGGTGCGCCGCGCGTCCCCGTACTTCTCCTTCATCTCCAGTAGCTCGGCGCGGATCACGGCCATGATCAGCCGCGGGCGGGGCGAGGTGGCGTCCTGCAGCATCTCCCGGTAGCGCGCGATGTCCTTGACCAGCGCTTTGTACTCGTCCTCGATCTTCTCGCGCTCGAGGGCGGCCAGGCGCCGCAGCTGCAGCTCGAGGATGGCCTCGGCCTGGCGCTCACTGAGCTTGAACGCCTTCATCAGACCGGCGCGTGCCGCGGGCACGTCCTTCGACTTGCGGATCAGGGCGATGACCTCGTCCAGGAACTTGAGCGCGATCTTGTAGCCTTCCAGGATGTGCGCGCGCTCTTCGGCCCGGGCCAGCTCGAACTTCGTGCGGCGGATGACGACGGTGCGCCGGTGGTTGAGATAATGCAGCAGCATGTCCCGCAGGGCGAGCGTGCGGGGCACCCCGTCCACCAGGGCCAGCATGTTCGCGCCGAACGTCGTCTGCATCTGGGTGTGCTTGAACAGCTGGTTGCGCACGATCTGCGGGTTCGCGTCCCGCCGCAGCTCGATCACGATGCGCATGCCGCGGCGGTCGGATTCGTCGCGCAGGTCGCTGATCCCGTGCAGCTTCTTGTTCCGCACGAGCTCGGCGACGCGCGCGATGAGCGCCGACTTGTTCACCTGGAAGGGGATCTCGGTGATAATCACCGCGATGCGGCCGCCCCGCAGCTCCTCGATCTCAGCCTTGGCCCGCACCGTGATGCTGCCGCGGCCGGTCGCATACGCGGCCTTGATGCCGTCCCGGCCGAGGATCTGGCCGCCGGTCGGGAAGTCAGGCCCCTTGATGATCTTCATCAGGGCCTCGCTGTCGGTGTCCTTGTCGTCGATCAGCGCGATGAGGCCGTCGATCACCTCGCCGGCGTTGTGCGGCGGGATGTTGCTCGCCATGCCCACGGCGATGCCGGACGCGCCGTTCATCAGCAGGCTCGGCACCCGGGCGGGCACGACGACCGGCTCGCGCTCGTACTCGTCGTAGTTGGGGACGAGGTCAACCGTGTCCTTGTCGATGTCGGCCAGCAACTCCATGGCGATCGGCGTCAGGCGCACCTCGCTGTACCGCATCGCGGCCGGTGGATCGCCGTCGATGCTGCCGAAGTTGCCTTGTCCGTCGACCAGCGGGTAGCGGAACGACCAGTCCTGCGCCATGCGCACCAGCGCTTCGTACACCGGCGCGTCGCCGTGCGGATGGTACTTCTTCAGCACGTCGCCGACCACGGCCGCGGACTTGCGGTGCGCGCGGTCGGGCCGCAGCCCGGCCTCCAGCATCGCGTAGAGGATGCGCCGCTGCACCGGCTTCAAGCCGTCGCGCACGTCGGGCAGGGCGCGGCTGACGATAACGGACATCGCGTAGTCGAGATAGGAGGTGCGCATCTCCTTCTCGATGGGCTGGGGCAGAATCCGGGAGTCGTCGCCTAACGCCATGGAAATCTCCTGTGTCAGATGTCCAGGTTGCGGACTTCGCGGGCGTACTTGATGATGAAGTCGCGGCGCGGCTCGACCTCTTCACCCATCAGGGTGATGAAGATCTCGTCCGCGGCCTTGGCGTCTTCCACCTCGACGCGCAGCAGCGTGCGGGTCTGCGGATCCATCGTGGTCTCCCACAGCTGCTCGGGATTCATCTCGCCGAGGCCCTTGTAGCGCTGTACCTCGGGCTTGCCGCCCTTGCGCTCGACGTCCTTGGTGATGACCTGGCGCTCCTCGTCGGAGTAGGCGTAGCGGCGCTCCTTGCCGTTCTTGACGAGGTACAGCGGCGGCTGGGCGATGTACACCTTGCCGTGCTCGATGAGCGGTCGCATGTAGCGATAGAAGAATGTCAGCAGCAGCGTGCGGATGTGGTTGCCGTCCACGTCTGCGTCGCACATGATGATGACCCGGTCATACCGGCGTTCGTCGAAGTTGAACTTCTCCCCGAACCCCGTGCCCAGCGCGGTGATGATCGCCCGGATCTCCTCGTGCCCGACCATCTTGTCCTCGCGCGCCTTCTCCACGTTGAGGATCTTGCCTTGGATGGGCAGGATGGCCTGGAAGTGGCGGTCGCGGCCCTGCTTCGCGGACCCGCCGGCGCTCGGCCCCTCGACGATGTAGATCTCGCATTTGTCCGGGTCGCGCTCGACGCAGTCCGCGAGCACTCCGGGCAGCGGGGAGACGTCGAGGGCGCTCTTGCGGCGCACCAGCTCCCGGGCCTGCTTCGCCGCCTCGCGCGCGCGTGCCGCGGTCAGGGCCTTGCTCACGATGCGCTTCGCGTCACCCGGGTGCGTGTGCAGCCACTCCGTGAGCCAGTCGCCGAAGGTGGACTCCACCAGCCCCTTCACCTCGGTGTTGCCGAGTTTGGTCTTGGTCTGGCCTTCGAACTGGGGCTCGGGCAGCTTCAGGCTGACCACTGCGGTGAGGCCCTCGCGCACGTCGTCGCCGGTCAGGGTGACCTCGCCGTTCTTCAGGATGCCGCTGCGCCGGGCGTAGTCGTTGATCGCGCGGGTCAGCGCCGAGCGGAAGCCGGCGAGGTGCGTGCCGCCCTCGGTCGTCGGGATGGTGTTGACGTACGTGAGCGTGTGCTCGAGGTAGCTATCGTTGTACTGGAGGGCGATCTCGACCTCCGTGCCGTCCCGCTCCCTCGTCATGTGCATGACATCGGAGAGCTTAGCCTTGGTGCGGTTCGTCCCCTGGACGAGCTCGACGATGCCGCCGGCGTGCTTGAACGTCTGCTCCTTGTCGGTCCGCTCGTCCGTGAGGCGGATGACGAGCCCCTTGTTCAGGTAGGCGATATCGTCGAGGCGCGAAGTGATCGTCTCGACATCGAACTCCGCCGCCGTCATCACGGTGGGGTCCGGCTTGAAGGTGACGCGGGTGCCGGTCTTCCGGGCGGATCCTACCGGCTGCAACGGCGTGGTCTTCTTGCCCCGGGCGAAGCGCTGCTTCCAGGCCTTCCCGTCGCGCCACACCTCGACCTCGAGCCACTCGGCGAGGGCGTTCACGACCGACACCCCCACGCCGTGGAGCCCGCCGCTGATCTTGTAACCGCCCCCACCGAACTTCCCGCCCGAGTGCAGGGTCGTCAGGACGACTTCGACCGCCGGCTTGCCGATCTTCGGGATCGGATCGACCGGGATCCCTGCGCCGTCGTCGATCACCGAGGCGCTGCCGTCCTTGTGCAGGATGATGTCGATCTGCGAGCAGCGGCCCGCGAGCGCCTCGTCCACGGAGTTGTCGACGACTTCGTACAGCAGGTGGTGCAGCCCGTCGGGACCGGTGCTGCCGATGTACATCGCCGGGCGCCTGCGGACGCCCTCCAGCCCCTCGAGGACCTGGATCTGCTCGGCGCCGTAGGGGGTCGTGGTCTGATTGGTGGCCATCTCGGGTTCCTCAGCCATCGATGTGTTGTTGACCCCTTATGAACATGCTGAGAGGAGCGCTCTGGGGGCGCCCCTCCCGGTCAGACCGTCTTGGTTGTGCGGTACGAGCGAGACTGCGCGTGCTGATGAAGCCGCACGATTCAGTTTATCACACGCGAAAACGGGCTGTCAACGCAGAAAACCCGCATCCAGCCTTATGTTTCCGCGTCCCAGGCCCTCGCACTCTGCTGCAGATGGGTCATCCGGCGGGCCAGGGTCTGGGCTGAGACACCCGAGGTGTACACGGTCATGTCCCGGGTCACCACGAGCGCTTTGCAGTCGGGGGTGAGCCCATCGCCCCGCAGGCGCTTGCCGGCCACGGCCTTGTCGATGAACTCCCGGTTGAGGTCGGAGCCCTCGATCAGGCGCACGTCGAGGATGGCGACGACCTCGCGGACGGGCACGACGATCTCACCGCCCAGGTGGACGTACATGTCGCTTCCTCCATGCGATCTGGCTCCGCATCGCCTTCTTCGCGGCTTCCCTTACCTCGGGATCGGCGATCTCGGCCACCGTGCGCTCCACCGCTGCGCTCTCCTCCGCGGTCAACGCGGTGGCCGCCTCTGCCGGCTGAGGCGCGTCTCCTGCCGGCGGCGTCGGCCATCCCGCGACCTGCTTGAACCGGATCTCCGTCACCGCGGGGGCGCCCAGGCGCCGGTTGATTTCCGCGGCGAAGCCGCCGCGCCGGGCCGACAGTTCCTGGGCCCACAAACCCGCCTCGGCCTCGGCCAGCAGCACGCTGCCCCGCAGCCCCATCGGGCGGCTGTGCGCGGACGCTTCCGGACCGACGATCTCGGGCCACATCTCCGCGATGAGCGCCGCGAACGCCGCCCGCTCCACACCCAGCGACCTCGCCGCACCCCGGAGCAGACTCCTAAGCGAGGTGAGCATGCTCGGCCTCGACCGTTCCGCCCTGGACCCGGTACAGGACCGCACCGGATGGGATGGTGGCCAGCGTCGCCCTGGTGGTGAGGGTCATCAACACCTGGACGCCCCGCACGCCATCCAGCAGGTAGGACTGGCGGGCCTCGTCCAGGGTGAGTAAGACGTCGTCCAGCATGAGGACGGGCTCCTCGCCGGTCTCCTCGAACAGGACCCGGCGCTCCGCCAGGCGGACCGCCAGCATCGCCGTCAGTTGCTGGCCGCGCGAGCCGAACGTTCGCAACTCCCGCCCATCCACGCGGAGCGCCAGATCGTCCCGGTGCGGCCCGACTACCGTGGCGCCGCGCGCGATCTCTTCCCGCCGCCGCCGGAGCAGCGTCTCGCGCGCCCAGGCCGCCATCGGCGTCTCCCCCTCGCCGCGCAGTGACGGGACATACTCCAGCATCAGGCGCTCCTGCCTGTGACTCAGTACGTCATAGATCGGTCCTGCGGCGGCGGCGAGCCTCCTGACGAGCTCACCACGCCGGACGGTCAGGGCGGCACCAAGGAGGGCGATCTGCTCGTCCCAGGCCTCGAGGCCGCCGCCGCGCGTGCGAAGGAGCCGGTTCCGCTGCAGCAGCGCGCGCGCGTACCGCTGCACGGTGAAGTAATACGCGGGACTGATCTGCGCAAGAAGGAGATCGAGCAGCCGGCGGCGGTACAGCGGGCTGCCGGTGACGATCTCGGTGTCATCGGGAGCGGCGAGCACGCACAGGAGGTGGCCGAACAGGTCACCCCGCCGGACCGACACACCGTTCACGCGGATCTCCCGGGACGCTCGGGGCGGCTCGACGCCTTCCTCCCGGCGCAGCGCAATGTCGATCTCGCCGGCGCGCCCGAGTCGCTCCACGCCGGCCCGGACGCGCGCCCACTCCTCACCCAGCGTGATCATCTCGACGTCGTGCCGGGCCCGGAAAGAGCGCCCCGTTGCGGCGACCTGAACCGCCTCCAGGAGCGACGACTTGCCCTGGGCGTTGCCGCCGACGAAGAGGGTCAACCCGGGCGCGGGGGTGATATCGCTGTGACGATGATTGCGGAACTGGACGACCCGGAGGTGCGTGAGGCGCATCGCCCTAACCCTCGCGCTCCACGGTGAGGACCGTGCCGGCCGCATCCACCAGGTCGCCGGGGCGGATCTGGCGTCCCCGGCGACGCTCGACCTGGCCGTTGACGGTGACGTGCCCATCCCGGATCAGGTGCTTGGCCTCACCACCGGTAACGGCCACATCGGCCAGTTTCAGCAGCGCGCCCAGGTCGATCGTTTCCGACCGGATCCCGATGCGCCGCTGGGGCGCCATCGTCAGCCGTAGACGCGCACGGGCGCGAGAACGTACACGTAGTCGCTGTGTCCGGCGGGCCGGATCGCCCCCGGGCTGAGCGGTCCGGTGAGCTCGAAGAGCAGTTCATCGGCGTCGATGTTGTTCAGACAATCCATCAGGTAACGGGCGTTGAAGGCCGCCTCGATGGTGTCGCCGTCGGCGGTCACCTCCACCTCTTCACGCGCCTTCCCGACTTCCGGCGTGTTCGAAGTGATGGTGAGCTTCTTGCCCTTGGCGGCGAGCCGCACGACGTTCGCCGAATCGCGTGCCGTGATGGACATCCGGCGCACGGCCCGCAACAGACGGTCGGTCTGAACCTTGATGCGCTGCTTGAATTCCTGGGGGATCACCTGCTGGTAGTTCGGAAATTGCCCGCTGATCAACCGGGAGTACACGCGCAGACCCGGGACCGTAAACAAGAGCTGGTTGTCGGCCATGGCCAGCTGCACGTCGCCCGCCACGCCGGCCAGCGCACGCATGAGCTCCTGCATCGTCTTGGCCGGTACGATCACACCCGTCTTCTGCTTCGCTGTGGTTGTGAGTCCCGTCTTGCGAAGCGCCAACCGCCCACCATCTGTAGCCACGAACCGGACCTCCGCTCCTTCCATGGCGATGAACAGACCGGTGAGAAACGGTCGTGTCTCGTCAGCGGACACGGCGAAGATCGTCTGGCTGACCATGGTACGCAACATGTCGGCATCGATCGCGCCGATCTCGCTGCCGTCCTCCCGGGGCAGCGCGGGAAAATCACCGGCCGGCAGTCCGAGGATCTCGAATGCACTTGCCTCGCAGGTGATCTCCACCTGATGCGCACCCTCTTCGTTCTTCAGTTCCACCGTCGCGTCGGGCAGGTTGCCGACGATTTCAGCGAAGATGCGCGCCGGCAAGGTCACCTGTCCGCCCTTCTTGATCTCAGCATCGATGTCCACCTGGACGGCCAGTTCAAGATCGGTTGCAGTGAGCCGCAGCCCGTTCTTCATCGTCTCGAGAAGGATGTAGCCCAGGATGGGCATCGTCGTCCGTGTGGAGATGGCCCGACTGGCTAGTTGTACTCCTTTCAGGAGCGCTGCCTGAGAACAGGTGACCCACATGTATTAGCCTCCAAGATTTATATCTATTAACTTCGTCATAGTAATAGTAATGCTGTGGATACTGTGGATAGCGGTGTTCCAGGCTTACGATAGCAAGGGCAACACGGTGTGTATAGCCTTGGGATAGACCGATCCGAGTTACCCACACCGGCGGGCGATCGGGAATCGTTACTCACCGGTGCGCAACATATCCACAAGTTTCTTGAGCCGCGCCGCAAACTGTGGATCCTGAGCGAGAGCCTCTTTGACGCGCTCGCAGGCATGCATCACCGTTGTATGGTCCCGGCCGCCGAACTCCTCACCGATGCGGGGCAGGGAGGCGTCGGTCAACTCTCGGGCCAGGTACATGGCGACCTGGCGGGGGAAGGCGACACCCTTCGTGCGCCGTTTCGCGCGCATCTCCTCGACGCGGATCCCGAAGTGCTCGGCGACGGATTTTTGCAGCACGGGGATCGTGATCTGGCGGGAGGCCACCGCCGGGAGCAGTTCTTTGAGGATCTCCACGGCGAGGTCGCCGGTGATGGGCTGACGCGTGAGGCTGGCGTACGCCACCACACGGACCAGCGCGCCTTCGAGTTCACGGATGTTGGATTGGATGCGCTGGGCGATGAACTCGGCCACCTGGTCCGGTACGCTGATGCCGTCGAGCTCCGCCTTCTTGCGCAGGATGGCGATGCGGGTCTCCAGGTCGGGTGGCTGGATATCGGCGATGAGGCCCCACTCGAAGCGTGAGCGGAGGCGATCCTCAAGCGTGGGGATCTCCTTCGGCGGGCGGTCGCTCGTGATGATGATCTGCCGGCTGGCCTCGTGCAGCGTGTTGAAGGTGTGGAAGAACTCTTCCTGCGTGCGCTCCTTGCCGGCCAGGAACTGGATGTCATCGATGAGCAGCACGTCCACATTGCGATACTTTGTCCGGAACTCGAGCGTTCGGTCATCGCGGATCGCGTTGATCAGTTCGTTCGTGAATTTCTCGCTGCTGATGTAGGCGACGCGGGTGAGCCCCTGACGGTGGATGACGTGGTGGCCGATGGCCTGCAGGAGGTGTGTCTTACCCAGGCCGACACCGCCGTAGATGAAGAGAGGGTTGTAGGCGCGCGCGGGGGCGTCGGCGACTGCCATCGCCGCGGCGTGCGCGAAGCGGTTGCCTGAGCCGATAACGAACGTGTCGAAGGTGTACTTGGGGCTGAGCTGCAAGGTGTCGGGCGCACGTGGTGGGGCGGGGGCCGCCGCCGGCGAGGGGAGGGGTGCCTCCGCGACGGTCAGCTGGATGGAGACCGTCCGCGCCAGTACCTCGCGCAGCGCCCCGTGGATGAGGCTGCTGTAGCGTGTCTCCACCCACTCCTTCGCCAGCCGGCTCGGCACGGAGAAGACGAAGACGTCGCCGTGCAGCGCCACCGGCGCCATGGCTTTGACGAATGACTCGAAGCTCGGCTTGGTCAGCCGTCCCTCGATACGCCGCAGCGCTTCCTGCCAGACTCCCGAAGCCGAGGATATGTCTACCGCCATGGCTCCCCCCTTACGGCCTGAACACGGTCCCCAGGGCCGCGATGCCTTCTTCGGTCAGCGTGCGCTTGCCGGATCGCCGGCTGTCGATGAGATGAAGCGCGGTGAGGGCCTGCAGCTCCCGGTAGGCTGTGCTCTGACTGACCCCGAGCTCTTTCGCCACCGCCGAGGGCCCGGCGGACCCGAGTTCGGCGATCAGCAGCAGTACCTTCTTCTGCCGAGGCGTCAGCTCCGGGGAGCGAGCGGCTACCGGAGCGGGTGTAGGCGCAGGGGCTGCTTGAACCACCGCCACTGGAGGCGCCGGCGCGGCAGCGCTCGCCGCGGCGCCCGATGAGGCCGGGCCGACGGAGAGCGTCACGACGGTGCCGTGCGACAGGTTGGAGTCGATCGCGATGGCCCCGCCGAGGAACGCGAGCTGCTCCTTGGCCACCGGGAGCCCGGATCCCACGCCCTTGATGAACCGCCGCATCTGGGCGGTCGCGGTGCTGAATCCTGGGAGCAGCGCCTTCTGCCGGTCGGCGATGCCGGGGCCTTGATCGGCGATGCGGATGGTGTTGCCGTCGTCGAAGATACTGATCACGGCGCCTTCGAAGTAGGCGTGGATGAGGTTCTCCACGATCTCCCTGATCACCACGTACGGAATGCGCCCACCCCGCTCGCGGGAGTGGCTGTACGTCCGCGCCGCGAGGTCGCCCACGAACTGATGGAACTCTTGCCCGCGCAGACTGATCACGCGGGGTGCGGCCAGCGGCGAATCGTAGATCGCGAGCCGGACTTCCGGCCCGTCTGATTCACTTCCGCCGTCGGCATCGAGGTCCCCGGACCACGGGAAGCGTCTGGATTCCACCATGCTAACAGCCCGGCCCGGCGGCGGCGGTCGGATAGGGAGAACCTGCGCGACGGATGCGTGAGTTAGCCGTGGCGAGGAGAACTCCTACCCGCGTCCTGATGGCGGCGTAGATTTCATGGCATGCCATGGGTCATCAATCGGTAACCGTGATTGTGGATAGCTCCTGGGAGAGTGGCACCGATTTCGCGGAGGCCGCGATGGGTTCCTGCCGAACGTGAGTGCGCGGGAACACAGGCCAGATGCGGTTGTTGTGAGTTACCCACAACTATGAAAGAACCTGTGGATAACCCCAGGGCGATCAGCGCACAGGCGATTCCCCGGATCGTGGAAGCGCCCCGAACCGTGGTTACATCGCCAGCGTCCGTGGAAACCCCGGCGCCCGAAGTTGTGGACAATGTGGGCCGTTGCGCGCAGGTTATCCACAGCCGGTAGCGGGATGGGGGCGCGCTGTCGTCGAGGGCTCTGTGCTATAGTGGGGCGTATGAAACGGACGTATCAGCCCAAGGTTCGCCGGCGGCAGAAGCGCCACGGTTTTCGCGTCCGCATGCGCACCCCCGGCGGCCGCAATGTTCTGAAGCGGCGTCAGGCCAAGGGACGGCATCGCGTCGCGCTCTGACCGCAGCCGGTCTGCTCAGCGGCTGACCGCCCCCGAGCACTACCGCCTGGCCTACCGCGAGGGCACGCGTATCTCCGACGGGTTGCTGGTGGCGTACGTGCGACCGAACGGACTGGCGATCCGTCGTGTGGGTATCGCGGTGCCCGGGCGGGTGGGGACCGCCGTTCGCCGCAACCTGGTGAAGCGCCGGCTCCGCGAGGCGGCGCGCGACGCCTGGCCGGCCGTGCCGCCTGGGACAGACGTGGTCATCGTCGCGCGTACGGCCGCGGGCGGGGCGCGATTCGCGGCGCTGCAGGAATCCGTCCGCGCCCTGTTCAATCGGGGTGCGGGAGTGTCATGACACGCATCCTGCTCGTTCTCGTCCGCGCGTACCAGCGGTTCGTTTCGCCGTACACGCCCCCGTCATGCCGTTTCTACCCGTCGTGCTCCGCCTATGCGGTGGACGCGATCGCCCGTTACGGCGCGTGGCGGGGTGGCTACCTCGCGGTGCGCCGGCTGCTCCGCTGCCATCCGTTCCATGCGGGCGGGTACGACCCCGTGCCGTGAGCGTGCACGCCGTCTCCAGGAGGCTCTAGGTGATCAACAGCATCGCCCAATTCCTGGCGCAGTTCCTGCGCGTGTTCTTCGATTGGACCGGCAGTTACGGGCTGGCCATCATTCTGCTCACGCTGGCCGTGAAGGCGGTGCTGCACCCGCTGACGCGGCACCAACTGCGCTCGATGAAAGAGATGCAGTTCCTCGCGCCGCAGATCTCATCGCTGCGGGAGAAGTACAAGGGCGACCCCCAGCGGATGAATGCCGAGGTCATGAACCTCTACCGCGCGCACAAGGTGAACCCATTCGGGGGGTGCCTGCCCCTGCTGCTGCAGATCCCCATCCTCTGGGGGCTCTTCGCGGTCTTCCGCCGGCCGGACATCTTCAACGGGGCGACATTCCTCGGCATCCCGCTCGAGAGCGTCCCGACGTTCGGCGCGATCGCGAAGGAGCCGCTCCTGCTGATCTGGCCCGTGCTCGTCGGGGCGGCGACCTATCTCCAGCAGCGGATGTCCGTCACGGATCCGGCGCAGGCGCGGATGTTCATTTTCATGCCGGTCCTCGTCGGGTATTTCGCCACGCAGTTTCCGGTGGGGATGTCTATCTACTGGGTGACCTCGACGCTGGCCTACATGCTCGAGTACTACATCGTGGTGGGCCGCCTGACCCCGCCGGCGCCCGCGGCCCCGATCAGCGAGGACAAGCCGCCCATTGCCCTGTTGCCGCAGCGTCCGAAGGGAACGAAGAAGCGATGAGGCAGGTGGAGACCTCCGGCCGCACCGTGGAGGAGGCGGTCGATCGGGCCCTCACCGAGCTCGGCGCGGAGGCCGACGACGTCGCCATCGAAGTGCTCGACGCCGGGACGCGCGGCATGCTCGGGCTCGGCGCGCGCGAGGCGCGCGTGCGCGCGACGCTCAAAGAAGGCGCGGCCGCGGTTGCGCATCACATGGCGGAGCGCCTCGTCCGGGCCATGGGATTTGCGGCCACGGTGCGCGCGCGAGAGGCTGCCGACGCCGTCACGGTCGAGATCCGCGGCCAGGACCTCGGCGCGCTGATCGGGCGGCACGGCACGACGCTGGAATCGATCGAACTGCTGCTTGGGTTGATGGTGGCGAAGGCGAGCGGCCTGCGCAGCCGCGTTACCGTGGACGTGGAAGGTTACTGGGAGCGCCGGCGCGAGTGGTTGGAGAAGATGGCGCAGCAGACCGCGGACCACGTGCAGCGCGACGGTCGGCCCATCATGATGGCGCCGATGCCCGCCCGCGAGCGGCGCGTGGTCCATACCGTCCTGGCCGACCATCCGGCCGTGGTGACGGCCAGCAGCGGTGAGGGGCCGGACCGGCGCATCACGGTGTCGCCCCGCACTGCCGGCCCGGAGGATTCCGCTGGCCCCGACGCCGGTGACGACTGACCGGCTGAAGGCGTTTCTGCAGGCGGAGATGGCCGCGGTCGGCGTGTCGCCGACCCGAGCGCAGATCGATCTGCTGGCGCGCTACCTCGACCTTCTCTCACGGTGGCGGACCCGCGCCAGGCTCACCGCGATCATAGATCCTCGGGCCGCCGCCAGGCTGCACGTCGCGGACTCGCTCCTGTGCCTGCGCGCCGGCATCCCCGCCGGCGCGGCGCTCGTCGACGTGGGGAGCGGTGCGGGACTTCCCGGCATTCCTCTCGCGGTCGTCCGGGACGACCTGCACGTCACCCTGCTCGAGGCCGAGACTCGCAAGGCCGCGTTTCTCGAGGTCGCAGCATCCGAGCTCGCCCTGCGGCTCTCCGTCGTGTGTGCGGCCGCTGAGGACGCTGCGCGAGGCCCGCTCCGCGAGCAGTTCGACGTCACCGTCGCCCGCGCGGTGGCGCCGCTGCCCGCGCTGTGCGAGCTCACCCTTCCGTTCGTGAAGATTGGCGGCCTCGCCGCCTTGTTGAAAGGGCCGTCGGTGCGTTCCGAGATGGGTGACGGACGCGCGGCCGCCCGCGCGCTGGGTGGGTCCGACCCGGACGTGTCCGAGTGGAGTCTTGGGGGCGGTGAGCGGCGTGTCCTGGTGGTGATCCGCAAGCGGGGATCCACGCCGGATGGGTTTCCGCGCCGGGCGGGGCTGCCACGCAGGCGGCCCATCAAGGGGTAGGTCCCTCCAGAGGACCCCACCACCATATACCGAATGACTCACCGAGATGGGCCGCGTGGTCGCTGTTGCCAATCAGAAGGGCGGAGTGGGGAAATCGACCACCGCCGTGAACCTGTCCGCGGCGCTGGCCATCGCCGGCTCGCACATCCTCCTGGTGGACATGGATCCGCAGGCGCATGCAACGAGCGGCATCGGCGTGGCCAAAGCAGCCGTGGGTGTGTCGGTCTACGACGTGCTGATCAACGGGCTGTCGACCGCGTCGGCGCTGATGCCGACCGCGGTCAAGGGGTTAGATCTCGTCCCCGGCAGCATCCACCTCGCCGGCGCTGAAGTGGAGCTGGTCTCGCTTCCCGCACGCGAGTACCGTCTGCGGGAGAGCCTCCGCCCCGTGCGCGACTGGTATGACCTCGTCCTCGTGGATTGTCCTCCGTCGCTCGGCATGCTCACGATCAATGCCCTGGTGGCCGCGGATGAAGTGCTGATCCCGATCCAGTGCGAGTACTACGCGCTGGAGGGGCTCTCCCAACTCATGGAATCCGTCAACCTCATCCGCAGGAAGTTGAACCCGGCCCTGCGCATCGGCGGCGTGCTGCTCACGATGTTCGATGCGCGCACCAACCTGGCCGGGCAGGTCGCGGCGGAGATCCGCCGGCATTTCCCGGCCGAGGTGTTCCAGACGGTGATCCCCCGAAGCGTCAGGCTCGCGGAGGCGCCATCGTTCGGCCAGCCCGTCGTGACGTACGACCCCTCGTCGAAAGGGGCCGAGGCGTACGTCGCACTGGCAAAGGAGGTCGGTGCTCGTGCCGGACAGCCCGCTGTTGCCGACTGACCCCCGCCGCCGGCGGGGATTGGGCAAGGGTCTCGGTGCACTGATCCCTGGCGCCGAAGCCGCGGGACAGGAGCGCCCAACCGAGATCGCCCTGTCGCATCTCACCGCCAACCCTTTCCAACCCAGGCAGGCCATGGATGCCCAGGAACTGTCGGGGCTCGTGGACTCCATCCGCCGGCACGGCGTCCTCCAACCCATCGTGGTGCGCCCATCTGTGGGGGGATTCGAGGTTGTGGCCGGCGAGCGGCGGTGGCGCGCCGCCGAGGCCGCTGGATTGAGTACGATCCCTGTGGTCGTCCGTACGCTCACCGATCAGGAGGCGCTCGAACTAGCCCTCGTGGAGAACCTCCAGCGGGAAGACCTGAATCCGATGGAGCGGGCGCGGGCGTACCGGAGGCTTGTGCACGACTTTGGGATCACTCAGGAGCAGATCGCTGAGCGGGTTGGCAAGAGCCAGCCATCGGTGGCGAACGCCCTGCGCCTGCTCAACCTCCCCGCCCAGATCCAGGTCAGTCTGGAGGTCGGCAGGATCACCGAAGGACACGCCCGCGCCCTCCTCGCCGTAGGGAGCGAGACCGCGATGCTGAAGCTCTGGGAGCGCGTCGAGCGACGCGGACTGTCCGTTCGAGAGACAGAGCAGCTCGCCAGGGCGAGTATTTCACGTGAAATACGGCGGCGTCCCCGGGCGCAGGATCCCCAGCTCCGGACTGTGCAGCAGGATCTGTCCAGGCGCTACGGGACGAAGGTGTCGGTGAACGGCTCGCGGAACCGGGGCCACGTGGCCCTCGAATACTACTCCGAGGAAGACCTGCAAAGGCTGCTGGACCTGCTCCTGGACTAAGACCGGCGGGAGCGCCGCCGCGCCCGGTATTTCCTAGCCTTGGCACGGTTGCCGCAGACCGCCATGTCGCACCAGACCCCGGAGCGGTTTCGCGACCGGTCGAAGAACACCCAGCCGCAGGAGGGATCCCGGCATACCCTGAGCCGGCTCCACGACCCGGCAGTGACGGCAGCGTGGATGGCGGCCAGGACGTCTCCGATCGCCCGATCGACCGAGGACAGCCCGGTCGATGCGAATCTCGTCCACCCGTTCTCATCCACGGCCAACCTGAGCGGCGTCATCCGCCCCGCGCGGTTCACGGACTCCAAGGCTTGCGGCACTGGCGGTCCTCCCGCCGCGATCCAACGCGTGAGACTGTCGCGAAGCTCCGCTGCCCGCGCTACGTCCCCAAGGCCGAGGCCGTCG
>DASSGA010000249.1:0-2331 GCA_035693805.1 bacterium
CAGGCCGCGCGCCACGCACCACCGCGCGACGGGGATACGCTTGGCGTCCCCCTGCTCGAGCCTCGCCCGGCTCACTCCGGGCGGGAGGAGCGGCGCGACGGCATCGAGCGTCCGGTTCGCCTCAGCGTACCGCTCCTGCAGGCCCAGGGCCCGAGCGATCTGCGTGGACATCTCCGCGCCCACGGAGGATTCTGCCTCCGCCCGCTCGGCCTTCAGGCGCTGCAGCAGTCCGCGGAAGCGCCGCTCGCTGCCGGGTGGATCATCGTAGTCCCAAAGGGCGTCGATCTCGCCAGCCGTCCGCGGGACGGGTGCCATCAGGCGACGACGGTCACGACGCCCTGGACGCGCGGCAGTCCCTTGGCGAGCCGCGTCCAGGAGTCGCCTTCATCTGCGCTGCCGTAGATCTCTCCGGCCGTGGTCCCGAAGTAGAGCCCGGCCGGCTTCAGACTGTCCACGTCCATCCCGTGCCGCAGGACAACGGTGTGCACCTTGCGGGGCAGACCCTCGCTCAGTTTCTCCCAGTGGTGGCCGCCCGTGCGGCTGCGATACACGTCCAGGGCCCCCTGGATGCAGGAGTTGTGCTTCTTGCACTTGCCCTGGTACGCGGGGACGACGAAGACGGTCTCCTTCTGCGAGCTGTGGACGGCCAGCGGGAAGCCGTGGCGGTCGGGCAGGCCCGCGGAGATGTCCACCCAGGAGCGGCCGAAGTCGTCGCTGCGGTACACGCCGCAGTGCTGCTGGCGGTACACCGTGCTGGTCGCGGCCGGCGAGATACCGATCCGGTGGGTGCAGGAGTGCACATCCGCGAGGTGCGCCTCGACGGTCTTCGCGCGCTCCTCCGGCGACGAGTCCTTGCCGCGCAGCGATGCATCGGCCGCCGGGCAGGACTCGAAGACCCCGGCCCGCGCGTACTCCCACGTCTCCCCGCCGTCCTCGGTGCGCACCGCGCCGTGGTTGGTGCTGCTCACGACGATGATGCGCTTCGGATTCTGCGGATCGATGTGGATGCCGTGCAGCGAGTTGCCGATCGTCCCGAAGCCCCAGTCGCCCCAGCGGCCTTCCTTGCCGGGCGCATTGAGGTAGCCCGCGGCCGCCTGCCACGTCTTGCCGCGATTGTCGCTCGTGAACAGGTAGCTGAAGTGCGTCCCGGCCCACAGCTGCCGGGGGTCCTTCGGGTTCACGGCCACGGTCCACACCTTGCGGATGGGAAGGCCGTCGTTGAGCGGTGTCCACGTGCGTCCGAAATTGCGGGTGCTCAGTATTCCTTCCGTCGATGTTGTCGCGTAGAGCGTCTTCCCCTTGCCGTCCCAGGCGAAGTGGTTCACCGATACGCCCTTCAGGTAGGGACCGCGGCGGCGCCACTTCATGCGTCGCGCATCGCTCTCGAGCACAAACAGCCCTTCCGTCGTGCCGGCCAGCACCATCACCTTGGGCATCGCGTCGCCTCCGGGGAATGATCGGAGGGTAGCGTTCGGTGCGTGCAGAATCGTCCCCTGCCGAACACTCATCCCCTGGAGGTCACCGATGCGCTTCTGCACCTACCAGACGAAGGGCGAAGCCCGCCTCGGCATCGTCACGAGCGAGGCGGTCGTGGATCTGCCGACGGTCGCGCGCCGGAAGCGCCTGCGGAGCGTGCCGCGGGACATGATCGAGTTGATCGCCGAGGTCCCCACGCTCGAACTGCGGGCGCTCACGCGTGAGGCCGAAGCGTGGGCGAAGGCCGGCAGAGCGTCCGTGCCGCTGGCCCGCGCGAAGCTGCTGGCGCCGATCCCCCGCCCGCGCAAGAACATCGCCTGCATGGGTCGCAACTACGTGGAACACGCGAAGGAGAGCGGCAACGCGCCGCCCGACGTGCCGGTGTTCTTCACCAAGCCGCCCACGGCCGTGGTCGGCCCGGAAGCTCCCGTGATCCATCACGCGGTGACGCAGCAGCTCGATTACGAAGTGGAGCTCGTCGCGGTGATCGGCCGCCGCGGGCGGGACATCGCGCCGGAGAAAGCGCTGGACTACGTCTTCGGCTACACGATCATGAACGACGTCACGGCGCGCGACCTGCAGCGGCGGCACCTGCAGTGGTTCAAGGGGAAGTCCCTCGACACGTTCGCGCCCATGGGGCCGTGGATCGTGCACCGCTCGGCGATCCCCAACCCGCAGGCGCTCCGCCTCTCGATGCGCCTCAACGGCGAGGTCCGGCAGAACTCGACCACCGGGAACATGGTCTTCACCGTGGCGCAGCTGATCTCGGTACTCTCGACGGGCATGACGCTCGAGCCCGGTGACCTGCTCGCCACCGGGACCCCCGAAGGCGTGGGCATGGGGTTCACCCCGCAG
>DASSGA010000250.1:0-7711 GCA_035693805.1 bacterium
CGTCAGGACCGCGGTTGCCACTGCCCACCTCCGAGACGGCACGACCCGGGGCGTCTTCACCCGGGCCGACCGGACCAGACCCTATACTACCACAGCGCGCTAGGCTCGTGCAGCAGTGGGCCCCGGAGCGGCAACCGGCACCGGGGTGCGCGGCGCGACTCGGTAGAACTTCGGAGCTAACATCCTCCAGTTCTTGAGGACATGCGCGGCGTATGCGCTGCCCGTGACCTCCGCATGCTCGGCGATGAGGGCCAGGACCAGCGCCTCCTCCGATGGATCTCCGAGCGCTGCTACCTCAACGTGCTCGGGATTGCAGCGCCGCTCGAGCAGGCCGTCCTCGTCCAACACGTAGGCCGTGCCCCCGGTCATCCCGGCGGCGAAGTTGCGGCCCACCTCGCCCAGCACGAGCACGGTCCCTCCGGTCATGTACTCGCAGCCGTGATCACCGACGCCTTCCACCACCGCCGTGGCGCCCGAGTTGCGCACGGCGAAGCGCTCCCCTGCCCGTCCCGCGGCGAAGAGACGGCCCCCGGTGGCGCCGTAGAGGACGGTGTTACCGAGGATGACGTTGCGCTGCGTGGGCCGCTCGAACCCCGCCCCAGGCCGGATGACGATCTCGCCGCCCGCCATCCCCTTGCCCACGTAGTCGTTGGCCTCGCCGTGGAGATCGAGGACCAGCCCGGGGACGCAGAACGCCCCGAAGCTCTGTCCGGCCACGCCCTCGAACTCCAGCGTGATCGTGCGCTCGGGCAGCCCGGCATCCCCGTAGCGCCGGGCGATCGCTCCCGCGATGCCGGCGCCGACCGCGCGCTGGGCGTTGCGGATCGGGTACCGGCGCGCCACCGGAGTGCCCTCCTCGATGGCTGCGCGGATCTCCGTGAGGATCCTCGCGTCGAGGTTGTCGTCCTCATGGGGCGCGTTGCGGACCGTGGTGCCGCGGCGCGGACGCGTCCCATCCGGATCGGGATCGCGGAGGATGAAGCCGAGATCCAGCCGGGCGCCTTTGGGCGGTGTCACCTCGCGCGGCCGCAGCAGATGGACACTTCCGGTGATCTCCTCGAGCGAGCGCGCGCCCAGCGTGGCGAGGATCTCGCGCACCTGCCCGGCCACGGCCATGAGGTATCCGATGACGAGCTCGGGCGTTCCGTTGAACTTGAGGCGCAGGTCCTCGCGCTGCGTGGCGATGCCGACGGGACACGTATTGAGGTGGCATTGCCGGGCCATCACGCAGCCCAGTGCCACGACGGCCGCGCTCCCGAATCCGAACTCATCGGCGCCGAGCAGCGCGCCGATCACGACGTCACGACCGGTCTTGAAGCCCCCATCCACGCGCAGGCGGACGCGGCCGCGGAGCCCATTGGCCACGAGGACCTGCTGCGCCTCGACGAGCCCGAGCTCCCATGGGACCCCGGCGTGCTTGATGGAGTCGAGCGGTGACGCCCCCGTGCCGCCGTCGTGCCCGCTGATCTGGATCGTGTCCGCGAACGCCTTGGCGACCCCCGCCGCGATCGTGCCCACTCCGGCCTCGGCGACCAGCTTCACGGCCACCCGGGCGGTGGGGTGGATGCGCTTCAGGTCGTAGATGAGCTGCGCCAGGTCCTCGATGCTGTAGATGTCGTGGTGGGGCGGCGGCGAGATAAGCGTGGCGCCGGGCTGGGCGCGGCGGATCCCCGCGATCTCGGCGCTGACCTTGTGGCCCGGCAGCTGTCCACCCTCCCCGGGCTTGCTGCCTTGGGCCATCTTGATCTCGAGCTCATCGGCGGACAGGATGTACGCCGGCGTGACCCCGAAGCGCGCCGAGGCGATCTGCTTGATCCGCGAGTTCGCCCAGTCGCCTCCGTCCGCCGGCCGCCGGTAGCGGGAAGGCTCCTCCCCTCCCTCGCCGCTGTTCGAGCGCGCGCCGATGCGGTTCGCGGCGATGGCCAGCGTGCGGTGGGCCTCGAGACTGAGCGCCCCGTGCGACATCGCGGAGATAACGAAGCGATGCACGATGCGCTCCGCCGGCTCCACCTCCTCGAGCGGCACGGGGGGCTGGGGCACGAACTCCAGCAGATCGCGCAGCGTCGCGGGCGGACGGTCGGCCACGAGCGCGGCGAAGGCGCGGTGCGCGTCATGGTCGCCGTTCCGCGCGGCCCGGTGGAGGGCTTTGACCACGTACGGGTTGAAGGCGTGGAACTCGCCGCCCCGGCGGAACCGGATGTCCCCCGCCTCGGCGAGGGCGGCCTCGGATGCGAAGGCCTGGCGGTGGCGGGTCAAGACGTCCGCGGCGATCGCCTCCGCACCGATCCCCCCGACCCGTGAGGGCGTCTCCGGGAAGTACCGCGCCGCGAATCCGCTGTCGAGCCCCACGGCCTCGAAGATCTGCGCCCCGCAGTACCCCGTGAGCGCGCTGATCCCCATCTTGGACATGATCTTCAACAGGCCGGCTTCGGCCGCCCGGCGGTAGGCCGTCCACCGCTGGTCGCCGTCGCCGTTGGCCGACCCGTCGACCAACGTGGCAAGGGCGAGATACGGGCAGATCGCGTTGGCCCCGTACCCGAGGAGGCACGCCAGGTGGTGGATGGTGCGGGCTTCGCCGGTCTCGGCGACGAGCCCGACCCGCATCCGCAGCCCGGAGCGGATCAGCGCGTGGTGCACGGCCGCGACGGCCAGCAGCATCGGGATGGGGGCGTGGCCTGCATCGACACCCCGGTCGCTGATAACGAGGATTCCCGGCTGCTCCGCAGCACGGCATGCCTCCCCTACCATCGCCTCGACCGCCTGGATCATCTCCCCCGGTCCTCCCGACGCGGAGAAGACGGCGTCGAGGCGATGAATTCGGAGCGGGCCGCACTCCACGAGCCACTGCAGCTGAGACGGCGCGAGGATCGGCGAAGGCAGACGCACCAGCGGATCGTCGCCGGACGGCCCTTCGGCGAGCCATGCCGGGGCGGGACCGAGGTACGCCGTGAGCGACATCACGAGCCGCTCACGCAGCGGGTCGATGGGCGGATTGGTCACCTGGGCAAAGCGCTGGCGGAAGTAGTTGTAGAGCAGTCGAGGTCGGTCGGACAGCACGGCCGGGGGCGTGTCATCGCCCATAGAGAAGACAGGATCCTTTCCGTCTTCGGCCATGGACCGCAGGATGTGCGTCACGTCCTCGAGGGTGTAGCCGAAGGCATGCTGCAGCGCGGACGCCTGGCCGGCCGCGCTGCGATCGTGCGACACTTCGTCACCGATGGGTACCACACATGACCGCACCCACGCCCCGTACGCCTGGCGTCCCGCATAGTGCCGCGCCACGTCGCCGTGCCGGAGGACGGCGCCGGAACATGTGTCGACGAGCAGCATCTCCCCCGGGCCGAGCCGTCCCTTTTCAACGATCCGACACGCGGGGAGATCGATCACGCCGACCTCGCTCGCCAGGATCACCAGGCCGTCATCCGTGCGCCAGAACCGGCTCGGACGGAAGCCGTTCCGGTCGAGGACCGCGCCCGCCACGACGCCGTCGGAGAACGCCAGCGCGGCGGGACCGTCCCACGGCTCGGTCAGGCAGGCGTGGTACCCGAAGAACGCGCGGGTCTCCTCATCGAGTTCGGGGTTCCCCTCCCAGGCCGGCGGGACCAGCATGAGCAGCGCGTGGGCGAGGTCGCGTCCGGAGGAGGCCAGCAGCTCGACGACGTTGTCGAGCATCGCGCTGTCGCTGCCGCCGGACTGGATGACCGGCCGGATCTCCGCGGGGAACTGTGCCTCCCTGGCCCGTGTCCAGATGACGTTCCCCTGCAGCGTGTTGATCTCGCCGTTGTGCGCGAGCATCCGGAAGGGCTGGGCGAGGTGCCAGGAGGGGAACGTGTTGGTGCTGTACCGCTGATGGAAGACGGCCAGCGCCGTCTCATAGACCGGATCCACCAGGTCGAGGTAGAAGCGGCTCAGCTGCGGGGAGGCGAACAGCCCCTTATAGACGATCGTTCGCCGCGAGAACGACGCTACGTACAGACTCAATGCGGCCGATGTGGCCTCGCGTTCGATTGAACGACGGCAGCGGTAGAGGGCACGATCACACGCGGCATCGTCGAGGCCAATCGGCCGCGACATGACGACCTGGGCGATGTGGGGCTGCGTCGCGCGCGCGTGCTCCCCCAGGGCTTCCGCGTCAACCGGGACCTGGCGCCATCCCACCAGGGTGAGTCCGGCCTGCTGGATCGCGCGTTCGACGAGGGCCACCGCCTGCTCGCGGAGGCCGGCTTCCTGCGGAAGAAAAACCATGCCGAGCGCGACGTCCACATCGGGCGCGGGGATCGACATATCACGGCGCACCAGGCGGTACGGGAGCTGCGTGAGAACACCGGCGCCGTCGCCGGTCTTGCCGTCGGCGGCGACCGCGCCGCGGTGGCGCATACTGGCCACGGCGGTCAGCGCGTGCACGAGGATCGTATGTCTGCGCCGGCCGTGGACATCGGCGACGAAGCCGACGCCGCAGGCATCGCGCTCGAGAGCCGGATCGTGCATCACGCGCTACCACCTCGGGTGGTGTAGGTATAGAACAAGCCCGAGAGAGCGGTCCCCTGTGCGAGGAACCTCCCCCTCGGGCTTCTGTCCCGACGGTGTAGCCGGCGTCTATGACCGGCCTGCGCCGCTCGAACCAGCCCGCGCCGGGTGGGCGCGGCGGAACCCTAGGCGCACTTCCTCAGGTGCAGCCGGCCGGAAACACAAAACGCCGGCGCAAGAGCGCCGGCGTCGTGGCCGACCAGATCCGAAACTTGATGCTGTTTGTAGCACGGCGCGCACGCCTTGTCAACCCCGACCCTCATCGACCAGCCGCGCCGCTGGATCCACCTCCGCCGGTGAATCCAGACCGGCCAGGTGGGCGGTGTCGTTGAGCGTCACCAGATGGGGCTGCTCGGCAGTGTAGTCGATGATGTTGAGCGCGGCGTTGTCGATCGCCAGACGCGACAGGTGATCGTAATCCAGGCCGAGCGCTTCGGCCACGACCACCTTGATGACCACCTCATGGGACACCACGGCCACGGTCTCGCCGGCGTGGCGCGAGGCCAGGGCGGCCACCGCCGCCAGCGACCGGCGGCGCACGTCAAACAGCCGCTCCCCGTTGGGCATCCGGACGCGCCCGGGCAGGCGGGTCCACATCGCCAGACGGTCGTGGTCGACGGCGGCGATCTCCGGCACGGTGCGCCCCTGCCAGTCGCCGTGGTCGATCTCCGTGAGCTCGGGGACGATCCGGAGTGGCAGGGCGTGCGGCCGGGCGATCGCCTGCGCGGTGGCGCGGGCCCGCTGCAGGGGACTGACGTACACGGCCCCGAGCGGCGTGCCACGCAGACGCCGGGCGACGGCCTCCGCCTGGCGCTCTCCCAGGTCGCTCAGGGGGACGTCGAGCTGACCCTGGATCCGCCCTTCCAGGTTCCAGCGGCTCTGTCCGTGCCGGATCAACAGCAGCCGGGCCATGTACCTTTCACCCCGTGATGCTCTTCACGTCCACGATCCCGCTGATGCTCCGCAGCGCCCCGAGGAGTTCGTCCGGCACGGGGTCATCCAGGCCCAGCACCATCACCGCACGGCCCCGCGGAGCGTCCCGGCCGACCTGCATCGAGGCGATGTTCACGTCGGCGTTCCCGAGCAGCGTGCCCACCTTGCCGATCATCCCCGGGCGGTCGTCGTTCCATATCCAGAGCATGAAGGGGGCGGGGACGAGATCGATCCGGTAGCCGTCCAGGTACACGACGCGCGGATCACGCCGCCCAAACACGGTGCCCCCGAGCGTGAGCTCATCCCCCGCGGTGACCACGCGCACGCGCACCAGCGTGCTGAAGTCTTCACTGCGCTCATCCCGGCGCTCGCTGAGCGCGATGCCGCGCTCGCCGGCGAGGATCACGGCGTTGATCAGATTCACCGGCTGCGCGAGCACGGGCGCCAGCAGGGCGCGCAGGAACGCGGCGCGCAGCCACTCGGTCTCCGCGGAGGCGATCTCCCCTTCGTAGGAGAACTCGACCCGCTGCACCTGCCCGCCAGCGAGCTGATGGGCGATCCGGCCGAGTTGCCCCGCGAGCTCGATGAACGGCCCCAGGCGCTGCCAGGCCTCCTCCTGCACGACGGGGGCGTTCACCGCCCCTCTCACCGGACGGCCGGCGAGGGCCGCCAGCACCTGATCGGCGACCTCCAACCCGATGCGCCGCTGTGCCTCCGCGGTCGACGCCCCGAGATGCGGCGTGACCACGACGTTGGGATGGTGCAGCAGGCGGTTCTCCCGCGGCGGCTCTTCCTCAAACACGTCGAGCGCGGCGCCGGCAACCTGCCCCTCCTCGAGTGCGCCGAGCAGGGCGTCCTCGTCGATCAGCCCTCCGCGGGCGCAGTTCACGATGAAGACCCCGGGGCGCATCCTGGCCAGCGCCTCCCGGCCGATCAGGTGCCGGGTGCGCTCCGTCAGCGGAACGTGCAGGGTGAGCACCTCGCTCCGCCGCAGCAGCACCTCCCAGTCCACGAGCTCGACACCCAGGCGGCTGGCGCGCTCGGCGGTCACGAACGGATCGAAGGCGATGACGCGCATCCCGAAGGCGAGCGCCCGCCGCGCGACCTCGCTCCCGATCTTTCCGAGCCCGACGATCCCGAGCGTCTTGCCGTACAACTCCACGCCGGTGAAACGCTCCCGCGACCAGGCGCCCTGCGCCGCGGAGGACTGCGCCGCGGGGATCCGCCGGGCCAGGGCCAAGAGCATGGCCAGGGTGTGCTCCGCCGTGCTGAGCGTGCTGCTCTCGGGCGCGTTGAGGACGAGGATGCCCCGGCGCGTCGCGGCGTCCGTCTCGATGTTGTCCACGCCCACGCCGGCGCGCGCGATCACGCGCAGCCGTGGGGCATGGCGCAGCACCTCCTCGGTGATGCGGGTCCGGCTCCGCACCACGACCGCGTCGGCGTCACGGATCGCCGCGGGAAGCGCATCCGGGGTGAGTCCGGCGGGGACGTCCACCTCGGCCTGCGTCCGCAGGCGGGCGATGCCTTCCGGCCCGAGGCCATCTGCGACGAGGATCTTCATCGAACCCTGACTCCGCGACTGACCGGATACCCTAAGTCTGCGAGCACGTCCCCGAGCGCCCCCAGCGCGACCTGAAGGTCGCGCTCCTCCACGTAGCCCATGTGACCGATGCGGAAGATCCGGCCCTCCAGCCGCCCCTGTCCGCCGGCGAGGACCACGCGGTGCTCGGTGTGGAGGCGGCGCAGCAGCGTCTTCGCCACGACCCCCTCGGGCACACGGACGGCGGTCACGGCATCTGAGGCCCACCGCGGATGCGCGAGGAGATCGAGCCCCAGAGACGCCGTGCCGTCGCGGACGGTCTGACCCAACCGCCGGTGGCGGGCGAACCTCGCCGGGAGCCCCTCGCCCAGAATCATCCGGATCGAGACTGCAAGCGCATAGACGACGGGGATCGCCGGCGTAAACGGCGTGAACGCGGAGGAGCCGGTGCCGAGCGCATCGCGCGCGCGTTCGAAGGAGAAGTACAGCTTCGGCGTCCGCGACCGGCGCACGGCCTCCCAGGCGCGCCCGCTCACGCTGATGAAGACCGCGCCGGGCGGACCCATCAAGGCCTTCTGCGAGCCGGCCACGACGACGTCGAGCCCCCAGGCGTCCGTCTCCAGTGGCACTGCTCCGAGGCTCGAGACGGCATCCACGACGGGCAGTGCACCTGCGTCGTGCGCAGCGCGCGCGAGCGCCTCGATGTCCGCA
>DASSGA010000251.1:0-6576 GCA_035693805.1 bacterium
GCTTCCACTCCGACGACTGGGTCTACGTCCGGTACACGTACGCGACCGGCGACGGCCGCCGCCTCCACCCGCTGGCCGTGCGCCTCAGGGACGGGACCCAGGTCCGGGGTTTCCCGGTATTCCGCTGGCTGGAAAACCAGGCCGGCGCGCATGCCGATGCCGCCGTCCACGGACTCGACCTGGACAACCGAGAGGTGACGATCCCGGTCACGGACCTCGACTTCTCCGCGCCGCTCGAAGCGTACGCCTACACCTCGGAGAAGATCTTCTACCTGCGCACGAACCTGGTGGAGAACTTCCCGCTCTCGGCGATGCAGATGCTGCGCTCGAAGATGGAAAACGTCCCCGACGTCGCCCCGGAGTTCCTTCGCCAGAACGAAGCGATGCTGCACGACTTGGTGGACGCGATCCGGCGCGACGGCGGCGAGGTCACGGAGTTCTTCGCGGGGCAATCGCGCGACGAGGTGACGCGTCTACTCGCCCGGATGATCGCCTTCGACAACGCCCGGGCGATGCTTGACATCAGCAAGGTCCTGCCGGTCGAGCGCGTCTTCACCAACCCGATGGAGCCGACGCGCCTCGCCACGGTCGTGCTCCTCCGGCGTGACCGCGAGGACGCCACCGTCGTCGAGCGGTTGAGCCTGCCCGCGTTCATGTCCGCTCTGCTCATCGGCGAGACGCCCGACAAGAAGCGCGAGATCGCGTACAATGCCTACCGCGCCGTGGACGACGAAGAGGAGAAGGTGTACATCCTGGGACTCGAGAGCGAGGCGCGCGGGCGCGACCTCTACCGGCTGTTCGAGCGGAAGCCCGACGTGCCCGCGACGCTGCGGGAGGAGTTCGAGCTGTTCCGGGTGATGCACCGGGCCTGCCGGGCCTACGTCCTCAACACCACGCTGACCGCGGATCCAGCCGTGAAGGATCGCAAGGCGGCCGTGGCCCTGACGATGCAACTCATCGCAAGCCTCGTGGACCGCCAGCCGCAGGACCTTCGCCTGACGCTGGCCGACTACCGCGGGTTCCTCGCCGAACCCCCCGAGCGCACGGCGGTGTCCCCGGCGTAAAATAGAGAGTGCGATGAAGGCGCTGGTGAAGACCGATGCGGGGCCCGGGCTCGAGCTCGTTGACGTCCCGGTCCCGTCCATCGGAGGCGACGAGATCCTCGTCAAGGTCTTCGCCGGGGGGATCTGCGGCACCGACCTGCACATCTACGAGTGGGATGCGTGGGCCCGGTCCCGGATCCGGCCGCCGCTCGTCCTCGGCCACGAATTCTGCGGCACGGTCGTGGACATCGGGACGCATGTCACGCAGGTCGCCGCGGGGGACTTCATCGCCGGTGAAGGGCATATCGCCTGCGGGCAGTGCCACTCCTGCCGGAACGGCGCCTTCCACATCTGCGAGCGGCTGCGGGTCATCGGCGTCGACCGGGACGGCGCCTTCGCCGAGTTCGTGGCTATGCCCGCCGGGAACGCCTGGAAGCTCGATGAGTCGATCCCCCGCGAGGTGGCGGCGATCATGGATCCCCTGGGGAACGCCGTGCACGCCGCCCTGGAGGTCTCGCTCGCCGCGAAGTCCGTGGCCGTCATCGGCTGCGGGCCGATCGGGCTCATGGCCATCGCCGTGTGCCACATGGCCGGTGCAGCGTTCGTGATCGCGTCCGACATCTCCGACCAGCGACTGGCCCTGGCCCGCCGCATGGGCGCCGACCTGGTCCTTGACGCCAGGTCCGGCGACATACCGGTGCGGATCCGCGAAGCCACCGGCGGCGCGGGGGTGGATGTCGTCCTGGAGATGTCGGGGCATGAGCAGGGCCTGCGCGACGGCCTCGGGGCGCTTCGCAACGGCGGGTGGGTCTCGCTGCTCGGCCTGCCGCGGGGGCGTGCCACGTTCGACCTGGCCAACGAGGTGATCTTCAAGGAAGCGCATCTGGCCGGGATCTTCGGCCGGCGGATGTGGCGGACGTGGGAGCAGGCCACGGTCCTGCTGCGCAAGGGCCTCGACGTCACACCGGTGATCACCCACCGCCTGCCGGTCGAGCGATTCGAGGAGGCGTTCTCGCTGTTGAAGGCGGCGACGGCCGGCAAGGTCATCCTGTACATCTGAGTGACGCACATGGCACACCCACTGACCTATCTCGAGGACGAGCTGCGGGATCTGAGAGAGCGTGGACTGTTCCGCTGGCCGCGCCTCCTGGAAGGACCGCAGGAACCGGTCGCGCGGTACGACGGGCGCGTGGTCATCAACCTCTGCTCGAACAACTACCTCGGCCTCGCCAACCACCCGGTGCTGAAGGACGCGGCGCGGCAGGCGCTCGACGACCTCGGGGTCGGCTCAGGAGCCGTGCGCACGATCGCGGGCAACATGGCGATCCACCGCCAGGTGGAAGACGAACTGGCCCGCTTCAAGCACACCGAGGCCACACTCCTGTATCAGTCGGGGTTCACCGCGAATGCCGGGACGGTGAGCGCCATCCTCGGCAAGGACGACGTCATCGTCAGCGACGAGCTGAACCACGCGAGCATCATCGACGGCGCGCGGCTGTCCGGGGCCGCCAAGAAGATCTTCCCGCACAAGGACGTCGCCGCGGCTCGGGCGCTGCTCGAGGAATCGCGCGGGGCGCGACACGTGCTGCTCATCACCGACGGCGTGTTCAGCATGGACGGCGACATCGCCCCGCTGCCGGCGCTCGTGGCCCTCGCGGAGGAGTTCGGCGCGATCATGATGGTGGACGACGCGCATGCCAGCGGCGTGCTCGGCAGCGCGGGGCGGGGGACCGTGGACCACTTCCATCTCCACGGGCGCGTGCACGTGCAGGTGGGCACGCTCTCCAAAGCGTTTGCCTGCCAGGGCGGGTACGTGGCGGGCAGCCAGACCCTGGTGGACTACCTGATCCACCGCGCCCGGCCGCTGTTGTTCAGCACGTCGCACCCGCCTTCGGTGGCCGCCACCGCGCTCGCCGCGGTGCGATTGGTCCAGCAGCAGCCCGAGATCATCGAGCGGCTCTGGGACAATACGCGCTTCTTCAAGCGGGGACTCGGGCAGTTGGGCTTCAACACGGGGATGAGTGAGACGCCGATCACGCCCGTCATCGTCGGGGACGAAGTGCGCGCCCTGGAGCTGTCCGATCGGCTCTTTGCCCATGGGGTCTTCGCCCTCAGCATCGCCTTCCCGACCGTCCCGCGGGGCAAGGCCCGGGTGCGCACCATCGTCACCGCGGGGCACACGCAGGACCAGTTGCGCCGAGCGCTCGACGCCTTCGAGCGCGCCGGCCGAGAGCTCCACCTGATCTGAGTGATGAAGGCATTCACGCAGCTCATGACGCCGCAGGATGCCCGGGCGGCCTTCGCCAGGGCGTACGCGTCCCGGCCTGTCGGGATGGAGCATGTCCCCGTGCTCGAGGCCTTCGGCCGGGTCCTCGCCGAGGAGATCCGGGCGGGCACCGATCTGCCGGCGTTCGACCGCTCCACGGTCGACGGGTATGCGGTGCGTGCCGCGGATACCGCCAGGGCGTCGAAGGGCGCGCCGGTCCCGCTTGCCGTGGTCGGCGAGGTCCTCATGGGGCAGGTAAGCGCCGTGGTGGTGGCATCCGGGCAGGCCGCCCGGATCCCAACCGGCGGGGTCGTGCCGGCGGGGGCGGACGCGGTGGTGATGCAGGAGGTTACCGTACGCAAGGATGGGACGGTGTTCGTCGAGCGCCCGGTGGCGCCCGGCGAGAATGTCGTGCACCGTGGGGACGATCTGCACACGGGCCAGGTCGTGCTGCGGCCCGGCCGGCGGCTCCGCCCGCCGGACATCGGACTGATCGCAGGGCTCGGCCATCCCGAGGTCGGGGTCTTCATCCGACCCAGGGTCGCGGTTATCGTCACCGGGGATGAGCTTGTCGCCCCCGGCCGGCCAGCCTCTCCCGGCCAGGTGTACGACATGAACACGTACACCCTCACGGGGATGATCGAAGCCTCGGGGGCTCTGGCTGTGCCGTTCGGGATCGTCGGCGACAGTCTGCAGCGCGTCGTCGAGCATGCCCGGGCGGCCCACCGCACCGCCGACGCCGTCATCCTCGTCGGGGGAAGCTCGGTGGGGGAGCGCGATGTGGTGACCGACGCTATCGCGGCGCTCGGGGATCCCGGCATCATCGTTCACGGCATCGCCATCCGTCCGGGGAAGCCTACGATCCTGGCCGTGGCGAACGGCAAACCGGTCTTCGGCCTCCCGGGCAACGTCGTCTCGGCGATGATCGTGTACGATCAGTTCGTGCGACCGGTGATCGAAGCGCTGGCCGGGCGGTCCGAGGAGCGCGGTCCCGGTCAGGTCGTGCGGGCCCGCCTGGCCCGACGCGTGCAGGCGCGCGAGCGGGAAGACCATGTGCGCGTCGCGCTGGTAGAGCGCGGGGGGACATGGTGGGCGACCCCGGTGCCGGGCGGCTCCGCGATCATGACGTCCATGGTGCTGGCCGACGGCATCGTCATCGTGCCGATCGGCAAGACGCTGGAAGAAGGCAGCGACGTCGAGGTGAGGCTCCTTGGCCCGTAAGTTGACGCACGTCGACGCTCAGGGCCGGGTGCGGATGGTCGACGTCTCGACGAAATCCGAGACACTGCGGCAGGCCGTGGCGCGCGGCGTCGTCCGCATGAAGCCCCAGACCCTGCGGTTGATCAAGGCCAACCGCATCGCCAAGGGCGACGTGCTCGCCGTGGCCCAGGTCGCGGGCGTGAACGCCGCGAAACGGACCGACGAGCTCATCCCGATGGCGCACACGCTGCCCCTGACCGGCGTGCAGATCGACTTCGCGCTCGACGAGAAGGCGGGAACGGTCGGCATCCAGGCCACGGCCTCCACGGTCGCGCGCACCGGGGTGGAGCTGGAGGCGCTCGTGGCGGTTACCGCCGCCGCGCTGGCCGTCTACGACATGTGCAAGGCGGTGGACCGCGCGATGACGATTGAGCGCGTGCGCCTCGTCAGCAAGACCGGCGGGCGCAGCGGGCCATACAGGCGTAGGGGCGAGTCGTGACCGACCTGCGCGGCGCGAAGGTGGCGGTGCTGACGCTCAGCGACAGCATCGCGCGCGGCGAGCACGAAGACCGCAGTGGGGAGCTCATCGCCGAGACGGTCCGGGCTGCCGGCGGTGACGTGGTTGCCCGGGACGTGCTGCCCGACGATCAGGAACGCATCGCATCACGGCTCCGGTCGTACGCGGACGCGCTGGGGGCCGATCTCGTCCTCACGACCGGCGGCAGCGGCGTGGCCCCCCGGGACGTCACGCCCGAAGCGACGCTGCAGGTGGTGGACCGGCTGGTCCCGGGGCTGGTCGAGGCGGCGCGGGTCCAGACGATGGCGAAGACGCCGCTGGCCATGGTGGCCCGCGGTGTCGCCGGGATCCGCCGGCGCACCCTGATCCTCAACCTTCCCGGCAGCCCCAAAGCGGTGCAAGAATGGCTCGCGGTCGTCCTCCCGGCGATCGGGCACGCGGTGGATCTGCTGCGGGAGCAGCCCAAGACGTGGGGGGAGCCGCACACCCCGTGAGGGACGCGTCGCGCTGTTTCGTCTGCGGCCGGGACAATCCGATCGGGCTCAAGCTGCGCTTCGCCCCGGAGGGAGAGGGTGTCCGGGCGGAGTTCACCCCGGGCGACCTCCACGTGGGGTACGAAGGACTCGTCCACGGCGGGATCCTGGCGGCGCTCATCGATGACGCGCTGGCCAACATCTGGTTCACAAAAGGGATGGAGGCGGTGACGGCCAAGATCGAGGTCCGGTTCCGCAAGGAGGTCCGGCCCGGCCAGCCTCTGATCGTGACGGCGATGCCCACGGGCAGCAAGGGCGGGATGGCCACCGCGCGGGCCGAAGTGGCCCGAGCGGATGGTGTGGTCGTGGCGGAGGGCACGGGATTGCTCGCTGTGAAGCACGATCAGTCGGGAGGGTGACGACGATGAGCGCCACCGCACTCGTCGTGATCTGGATCATCCTCGCGGTGGCGCTCATCGTCATCATCCGACATCACGCCGCCTACCTGCGCCGCGCCCGCTCGCTGACCTTCGGCGCGTTCCTGGAGACGGCCGGCTGGATGATCATCCTGCTCGTCGCCATCGCCGCCGTCTACGGCGGGCTGGCCCACCCCGGGACGCGCGTCGTGGAGATCGCCACCGCGGTCGTCGGCGCGCTGTTCATCGTGCTGGGGTCGGCGTTCCAGTGAGCGGCGTGACGACCGGCGAGCGACAGGTCGCGACGAACCGCAAGGCGCGACACGAGTATCACATCGAGGAGACCCACGAGGCGGGCATCGTCCTCACCGGCACCGAGGTGAAGGCGCTGCGCGCCGGCCGGGCCAGCATCCAGGAGGCGTTCGCCCGCATCGAGGACGGTCAGGTGTGGCTGCACCACATGCACATCCCGCCCTACGAGGCCGGCAACATCTTCAACCACGAACCCCTCCGACCCCGCAAGCTGCTGCTCCACCGGCGCGAGATCGACAACCTCATCGGCCGCGTGCAGCGCGACGGCTACACCGTGGTCCCCACCGCGCTGTACTGGAAGGGCAACAAGGTCAAGGCCGAGGTCGCCCTGGCCAAGGGCAAGCAGGCG
>DASSGA010000252.1:0-2815 GCA_035693805.1 bacterium
GAACCCCTCCGACCCCGCAAGTTGCTCCTCCACCGGCGCGAGGTGGACCGCCTCCGGGGGCGGACGGAGCAGAAGGGGTACACGCTCGTGCCCCTGCGCGTGTACTTCCGGCGCGGTCTGGCCAAGGTCGAGCTCGCCCTGGCGCGGGGGAAGCGGCAGTACGACAAACGGGCGGCCATCGCGGAGCGTGAAGCCACCCGCCGGATGGAGCGGGCGGTGCGCCAGCGCCGCTGAGCTGAAAGTAAGCAACAGTTATCCTCCTCGGAGCACCCCTGTTCGACTCCGCATCACACTTCCGGCCTCCCCTGGCCAGGCCTGAACCAGCCCCAGGGCGGGCACCTGAGATGTAAGGAGGGGTCCCCGTGGGTGCCTTTGCAGCCCTGCTGCTTACTGCCGTCACCTCCGCGGCGATGGCGTATGTCGCCCATCTCTTCAGCCTCGCCCACTTCCACCTGATCGGAGGCATCCCGCTCGGTGCCGCCGGGATCGGCGCCGCCGCGGCGATCGGCGCCTCCATCGCCGTGAGGATGTTTGGCACGTACGACACCTCGACGATGCGGGTCGTCGCGCAGCTCGGCGGCCTGACGGCCTACCTGGGCGCGATCGGCTTCGACTATCTGGGGCGCCACCCGAACGCGCTGCTCACACCCGCCCTGTCACAACTGGTGGAGGTCGTCAGGTACCTCCAGCTCCTGGTGCAGCAGGGGGGCGCGGCATTCGTGGAGCAGCTGCCCGGCCGGGTGCAGATCCCGATTGCAGTCCGGTTCTGGATCGGCGGCGTGCGGCTGGTCGTCGAGGTCGTCGGGGCGGTCGTGGCGACGGGCTGGATGCTGTCGCTGGCGACCGACGTGCCGTTCTGCTGGAAGAACCGGCGGTTCTTCGAGCTGCGTTCCCTCGTGGAGAGCGCGAACGCGCAGGCGGTCCGCGAGTGGGAGATGGCCATGAACCAGCGCCGCCCGGTCGAGGCCCGTGCGATCATGGCCCGCATCCGCGCGGCGAAGGTCCGGCGGGACGACAAACGATGGGTGCGCATTGCCGTCCACCAGTGCACCGGCTGCCATGCGAGCCGGGTGCGCATCGAACGGCGGCGGCGCGCTCCCGGCTATGTGCGCACCGAAGCTTCCGACGAGATGAGCCTGGATGCGGTAAGAGGGTCGGCGCTGCTCGCGACCTGAGCGCGCGCGTCTCCGCGGATCATGCGAGAGACGCGGCCGACCATCTGCTTGGATCCCGGTCACGGAGGACGCGACCCGGGCTCCGTCGCCGGCGGGCTCACCGAAGCGGGCGTCGCCCTCGCCATCGCCCTGGCGGCGCGACGCCTCCTCATCCCGAAGTACCGCGTCGTGCTTACGCGCAGTGATGATACCTACCCGACGCTTCGTGAGCGCGCGGATCTGGCACGGATGGAGCGGGCCGCCGCGATCGTCTCCATCCACGTGAACGCCGGTAGCCGCACCGCGTCCGGTTATGAGGTATTCGTGCGGCGGGACCCACTCCCCGAGAGCCTAATGCTCGCCGGGTCGATCCTGATGCAGTTCGCGAGACGCTGGCCCGACCGTCCCAACCGCGGCCTCAAGTACCGCGATCTTGTTGTCGTCACGCAACAACTTCCCGCCTGCCTCGTCGAGTGTTTCTTCATCACAAATCCAGCCGACCGGGTCCTGCTCAGCACACGGGCTCAACGCGACAAGATTGCGGAAGCCATCGCCTGGGGCTGCGGCAACTTCGTGCGGAGCATGCGTCCGGGTCCGGCAACATAGGAGGATGGTGCGAGCAGAACCCCAGCCCCCGACCTCCCAACCGGCAGATAGGTGCAGGAATACATTCTCGCAACCAAACTGTGACAACGTCCTGCTGTAGTGGATACGCTTTCCGTGCGCGGGCTACGTCATGAGTGAGGAGGTTGGTGAACATGACCGAGAAGAGTCTGTACGAACGGCTTGGCGGCGTCTTCGCCATCGCGGCGGTGATTGACCACTTTAGCGACGCGGTTGTGAAGAACCCGATCGTGGGGAAGACTTCGAAGAACCCAGCCCTCAGGGAGTGGCACACGAAGAGCTTGGGCAGGTTGCCAGGCCTCAAGTTCATGCGGACCTTGTGGGTCTGCGCCGTCGCGGGTGGGCCATTCAAATACACGCCCACAAAGCCGGGAACAACTGAGGTGGGTCTTGAGGAGGCGCATCGTGACCTCCGGATCTCGCCAGAAGAATTCGACGAGGTCGCGGCCGAGCTTGGGCGCACCCTTGATTTTGTCAAAGTGCCCCAGCGCGAGAAGAAAGAAGTCCTCGCCGCCTTCGCAGCGCACAAGAACGAGGTAACGGCTGGCTACATGGCCGCGGCCAAGTCAAAGTCCTAATGCAAGTGGTGAAGTAATGCGTGGAGAGCAGGGATGTGCGGTTTCCTGCTCGTAGGCCGCCGGACGACGCGCACTGAGTCTCTACCCATACCCCTAAGTGCTGAACCCCGCGCTTGGCGCGGGGTTCACATGGTGGAGGCGGCGGGAATCGAACCCGCGTCCTGGAGCAGCGAGGGCCAGGCGTCTACGCGTGTGTCTCAGGGATTGGGTCTCGCGTCCGGATGCTCCCCTGAGCCGGATCATCCAGTCGCCAGCCCGTTAGGGTTCCCGCCGCGCGCCCCGGGCCAGGACGCTGACGGTAGCCGGCGATTGGCGTCCACACCGGGCTGCCGGCCCGCTCGGGTGAACGTACGCGGCTACTTAGGCCGCGTAAGCGTACTGATTGGTGTTGGCGTTTATGCGCCGCTCAGGAGATTAACGAGGACCCGAGCCACCTCGACGCGCAGCCTCGCTTCTGCA
>DASSGA010000253.1:0-2671 GCA_035693805.1 bacterium
TCCGCCGCAATTGCCCACCCCGTCTGAGTCCCCACCATCCTGCGCGCCCCTTGGCAGGCATTGTACTGCACGGCCTGTCAGCCTAACGTCCCAAAGATGCCGCAAGGAGTGGCTCGAGGCAGGCTTGGTCAACCCCACCCGCCGCACCGCCTCCTTCACCGCCAGCTGGACGACCGACTCGTGTAGATTCAATTGTCAAGATGACGGAAGGTGGCTGTTGGAGCGGGGTTTGTGGCGGAGGGGGTGGGATTTGAACCCACACGGGCCTTGCGGCCCAGCGGTTTTCAAGACCGCGCGGATAGCCAGGTTCCCGGCACCCCTCCGCGGTTCCAGCACATTATATCGTGAAACCGTCCGTGACGCCCAGACTCGCGTAGAGGGATTGGCCCACCGGCGAGCCAATACGCATCGTCTATGCAGCAGGGCATTCCGATCACGGACCGCATCCTGCGCTGGCTCCCCGGGGCAGGGTGGATCTGGGTAACCCTGTGGGCCGTTCTGGTGCTCATCCGGCCCGTGGTCTTCGCGCAGGTCCTGCGCCTGACGGGTACCCCGACCGGCACCTGGGAGTTCTATCAGCCCCGTCTTGCCGCCCACGCCGTGCTGGCCTATATGGTTGTCTTGTGCTTCTGGGCGGTTCGCAAGGTCGCCGGCGACGCCGCGACACTCGAACCTCACCTCAACGCCATGGCCGCACATCCCCCGGCGTTCTTCCTCTCCATGTGGCGGCTGCACCGCCAGCTGCTGGAGGCGAAGCGCCGCCACCTCGCCTGGGCACGCCGTCTCTACACAGAGGCCTACGAGCCCGTTCGCGAGAACGTGACGCTCGAGGCGATCCGGGAGCGGGCACCCCTCGTCAGTGCCGCGGAAGCGCTCGAGAAACGGGCCGGATTGATCCAGGAGTGGCCCTTCGATGACCGGACGATGACGCGGATCGTGGCGATCAGCACCGGCGTGGTGACCGCCATCATCTCGCGGATGGTCCTTCGCTCGGTCGGTCTGTAGCACCGTGCTCATATCGGGCATCCGCCGGATGGCCCCGAAACTGCCCCCTCAGTAGGCTAAAGGCGTGCTCAACCTCGCCATCATCACGTTCCTCTCGGCTCTGGCCACCGCTATTGCCACGGGGATCGGCGGGGTGCCGTTCCTGTTCACCCGCCGCATGTCGGAGCGGCTGGTCGGGCTGGCCTGGGGCTTTAGCGGCGGGCTCATGCTCTCCGCTTCGATGTTTAACCTGATCTTCGAAGGGGTGAAGCGCGCGGGCTACAATCAGGTGGCCCTGGGGATCGGCCTCGGCGCGGGGCTATTCTGGCTCACCTCGAAACGCCTCGGGCACACGCACTTCAACTTCTATCACCTGGAGGGGGCTGTCGCCCAGCGGGTGATCCTGCTCATCGGCTCGATGTTCGTGCACAGCTTCGCGGAGGGCATCGCGGTGGGCGTCGGGTTCGGGACCGGGGACATGGCGCTCGCGGCCCTGGTCACCATCGCCATCGCGATCCACAACGTCCCCGAGGGGATCGCCGTCTCGCTGCCGCTGCGCGCGGAGGGGTTCAGCGGCTGGTCGTGCATCTGGTGGTCCATCTTCACGAGCCTGCCCCAGCCGGTCATGGCCGTGCCCGCGGCCCTCGCTGTGGCGTTCTTCCAGCCGCTGGTGCCGCTCGGACTGGGGTTCGCGGCGGGGGCGATGGGCTTCATGGTGTTCAGCGAGATGATGCCCGAGGCCGCAGAGCACGGCGGGCGGGGCAACGCGGCGGCCGCGGCGGTGGCCGGTTTCCTCGTCATGATGCTGATGCAGAACGTGCTACAGTAGTTCTCGTGCCCCGCGCTCTCGTCGCCTTCGATTACGACGGGACCCTCGTGGATGCGTACGAGATCAAACGCGAGTCGTACTGGCGTGCCGTCGCCGAGACCCTCGGCCTGGACGAGCGCCACCGGTCGGCCGTCGACGCATCCTACGCCCGCACCAGCGGCGCCCACCGCCTGCAGCAGCTCGCGGATACGGCCCGGGCCCTGCGCCTCGAGGTGACCCCTGCGCAGCAGGAGGCGTTCTCCGGCCGCTACTCGGCCTACAATGACGCGGCCAAGGACCGGATGGTGGAATTCCCCTCAGTGCGCGGGGTGCTCGAGACCCTGCGCGCCCGCTTCGATTTGGCGCTGATCAGCGGGCTGCCTCAGGAGCTGCTCATGGCCGACGCGGCGGAGCGCGGGCTGGCCCGGTTCTTCGTCCTGATCGAAGGCGGGGACAAGGGCCGCGCGCTGCGCCGGCTGCGGGAGGAAGGCCGCAGGGTCGTCCTCTTCGTCGGGGACACGCCGCACGACGAGGCGACGGCGCACGAGCATGACGTGCCCTTCTTCCGCGTGCAGGGAGACGCCGACCTCGCGCGGGTGCCCCAGGTCCTCCGCATTGACGAGCCTACCCCGGGCTAGAAGGAAACGCTGATCCCGGCCGTGATCACGCCCTGCATCGGCTCGGGGCCGAGCAGGGTTGCCAGGCTCACTGAGTACTCCGTGTTGCCCGCCGCCCAAGAGAACTGCAGGACGGCCTGGCCGCGCAGCGCGTCCGGGTCGGCGAAGATCCTCGACGTCCCGGTCACCGTTAGGTCCTCGGTGAGGCGATAGGCGATCTGTCCGGCGAGCTGGAGTCGCGGGGGGGGGGGGGGGGGGGGGG
>DASSGA010000254.1:0-15518 GCA_035693805.1 bacterium
CGCACCGCGCCCTGGGCGCCGGCGGACATGGCAAGCGTGGCAACAGAGAGAACGATGGCTACCATGAAGGCGACTGGCTTACGCGACGTCACCGTCTCTTCACCCCTTCGTCTGCGCCTCATTCCCCCCACGAACCGACCAGGCTTCCGCACACGGTCACGTACTGGAGATAGCCGGGCAAGGACAGGTCGGTCGTCTCCGCCGTGAATGACGTTGCCGATGCGACACCGACGGACGCCGCCGAGAACGCCATCACGCCAAGCAGGATGAGCGCGAGCTTCTGCATCGGTTTCCTCCAGCACCGTACCATGGCGAAGGATGTGCCGTCTGTTCAAAACTGCTCAAGTAGGGGTCCACAGAGGTTTCTCGGCCCGCGCAGCGAACGTAGCGCACGTACCGTTGGGCCCTCGGCTCAAATGCCCAGACACTCACGGCGGTTCCGTTTCAGGGCTTTCCTCGCAAGAAGCCGCGAAGGGCGAACCATCGAGTTCCGAAGACGACAGGTGCTCTTCTCGCAAGGCGAGCCTGCTGCTGCCGTGTTCTACATCCTCAAGGGCACGGTCAAGCGCGTGGTGGTGTCCAAACGGGGGAGGGAAGCGGTCATCGCGCTGCTCGGGCCCGGCGCGTTCTTCGGCGAGGGATGCCTGACCGGTCAGCGCCGTCGCACGGCAACGGCGACCGCGGTGACCCACTGCACCGTCGTGAGACTCGAGAAGAGAGTCATGATTCGCCTGCTGCAGGAGCAGCCCGCGCTGTCAGCGCTGTTTGTTTCGTATCTGCTTTCCCGCAATGTTCACGTCGAAGAGAACCTAGTCGATCAACTGGTCGAGTCGAGCGAGAGGCGGCTGGCCCGGATTCTCCTGCTGCGTGCTCACGCTGGCAAGCACCAAGGTGCTCAGCGTGTGGTCCCCAGAATCAGCCAGGAAACGCTGGCGGGCATGATCGGGACGACGCGGGCGCGGGTGAGTGTCTGCATGAACAAGTTCAGGAAGCTGGGCTTCATCGAGTACAGAGGTGGGTTGCGAGTGCACGACGCCCTTCTGATCGCCGTCCTTCGCAACGAGATCCCGACGTAGCGTTGGGATAGATCCCACAGGGTCTATTTCCGCATCTTCGAGATCTTCGACCCCTCCAGGGTCAGGTTGTACATGAGGCCCTGCTGGCCCACTACGAATCCCACGATCGGCTGATTGAACTTCATGGTATCCAGGGAGGCCTGGGCCCCCTGCTTCACCAGCACAACCGATCCATCAACGCCGGCCTGCCAGCCCTGCTTGGCCCGGAAGTCTTTGAGCGCCTTGTCCTGCAAGAACACGAGGATGATGTCCTTCTTCTGGGCCCCCAGCTGGAACCCGATCGAGGCGGACGAGATGCTGTAGTACGCGGCGGTCTTGCCGCGGATGCGCAGCGCGCCCTCGCCGTACTGCGCCCCGATCCCCGCGCCGGCCTGATAGACGTCCGCGAACACGAGGACCCCCTTGGCGGCCTGGAGGAACTCCCTCGATCCTTTGACCTGCTTGGTGAACCGGTTCAGCGCCGCATTCACGCTCGCATCGATCTCCCGGGCCGTTTTGGCCTGCGACACACCCGGCAGCATCAGGCTGCCCAAGAGGGAGAGACAGACTGCCCACACGAGACTCCTGCCGAGGTTCCGTGCTCGCATCGCTGTCGCCCCTTTCGCTATCTCACGGGTTTTTGAAACTGGCGTGAGAGGAATTCGGCCAGATCCTTCCCCCACTCCCCGTCAGGACCCCGGGATTCGGGGGTGAAGAGCTCATCCCCGCCGGGATACACGCGGAGGGTCACATCCTTGCCCATACGCCGCAGCGCGTCGGCCAGATCCTGCACGAACTGCACAGGGGCTCCCTTGTCGTCGCGCGCCTGCTGAATCAGGATCGGTACGGTGATCGTCTTCCCCGCGCGGACCATTTCGCGCAAGAGCAATCCGGAGTATTCGCCGGAGTCGAGCGCCTGGAGGACAATCGCGTTAAACGCGTCGGGTCGCATGGACGCGGCCAGATACGTGTAGAGGCCCCCCAGCGCGTACCCCACGCCCGCGACCCGGCTGTCATCCACGAAGGACCGCCGCCTGAGGAACTCTACCCCCGCCACGATGTCCCCGGCTTCCTGCCGGGACCTCGCCGTCACGGCGAGAAGGAGCCGCAGCCCGCTTCGGTTGCCGATCGCGCTCTTCAACGTCGGCCCTTCAGATCGGCCATACCCGCGCCGGTCGGGCACGAAATAGACCCAGCTTCGTTCGGCGACGAACGCAAAGCACGGCATCCCCTCAGGAACGGTCGGCTGCCGTTCATGCCCGGGCTTGGAGCTGTGGTTGTAGATGACTGTCGGAAACGGCCCGGGGCCCGCAGGTTTCATCATGACGCCGGCCAGACGCAACTCGCTGCTGAGATACGCCGCGGGCAGGCTGAAACAGGTGTCCTGCGCCCCGGCCGGGCGGAGCAGCGAGCCGGCTGCAACGACCATGAGGGCGATGATGATGACTCTGCCCACGCGCTGCTCCGCTGCCAGACCGGGAGGCCGGCGTCCCTCAGCGGCTCAGGCAGTCCGCCGGCCGGCGAGCATCTTCCAGACCCACAGGAACACCACGGCTCCGACGGTGGCGACGAGGATCGAATAGAGCGTGATCCCGGTGGCCCCGCTGCGACCGAAGTAATTGAAGAGGGCTCCGCCTACCAGCGCGCCGATGACTCCGATGATCAGCGTCATCAGCAGACCGCCTCGCTCGGGTCCTGGCGAAATCATCTTCGCCAACCATCCCGCAATCAAACCGACAACGATCCAGGCGACAAGACTCACAACTCACCTCCAGGTGGCGTACCGTGCACGGACGGAGGGACCGGGGCGTGACACCCGGCCCTCCATCGCAGTGGTCATGATCACGAGCCGCTCTACTGCTGCGCGACGAGGCGCGTGGCTTCCGCGAGCGTAAGCCACTGGCCGGTGGCCTGGTGGTTCAGGTACCGGAAGTACCCAGGCAGAGACATGAAATTCGTCTCTGAAGTGAATGGGCTGAGGTTGATCACTCTCGGATACTGCTGCGCCGACGCGACACCCACGAACGCCGTCGAGAGCAGGGCAACACCAAGAACGATGATCGCGAGCTTCTGCATGATCTTCATTGGTATCCCTCCTCTCCTGCCGACTGTTGTCTCAGAACCTTCCTGAACAAAACGTAACACGGCGATGATCCGCCGTCTGCTCAAAATTGCTCACATGTGTCATCGCTGTGCCTGCACGGTGAGCAGGATCTGCGCCGCCCGGCACTCTTTGTCCACGGCGACCAGGTAGTGCAAGGCGCCGTACGCGTTGCCGCCGGCCATGTGTTGGAGCGCGGATTGGGCACCGACCAGACAGGTTTGGAGGGCCCTGATGTCCGCCCGCTGCGCGGCGATCATCTGCTCGCCGCTGCGCAGGTCCTGCGTCGTGTCGGTGAGCTGGCGCTGGGTCGTTCTGAGCGCCGCTCGCGCGATGTCCGCGTCCGAACGAACCGCGCCCGCAACCCCGCGCTGCGCCTCCAGCTTCACGCGGAGGTCGGCGAGGGCGGCGTCACGCCCTTGGACGGCCGCTTCGGCAAGCTGCAGGCGGTCGTGCAGTGCGCGGTAGTGCCGGTAGCTGCTAGAGGCCGCGGCCGCTCCGAAACTCAGGACGAGCAGCCCGGCAACAAGCATCGACGCGCTCCGCGATCGGCTCATGGTTCCATGCTCACGGACGCGAGCGCAGCCTGCCGCTCGGCTCCCAGAACCGCCGGCAGTGGGTTCGCCCGCGTGCCATTCCCGTTGCCCGCATGACGGTGTCCACTTCGCTTCGCTCCACCATTCGATGGGGTTGCGGGGGCGGGCAGGCCGTCATGCCAGCTCGCCCGGAGCAGTTCCAGCGCCTGGCGCTCGATCCGCGACACGGCCATCTGCGACGTGCCGAGCCGACGCGCGACCTCGGCCTGTCCCAATCCCTGGTAGTACCGCATGCGGATCGTGGCCTGCAGTCGTTCTGGGAGGGAGTGCACCGCTCGTTCCAGGGAAACCCGATCCACGACCCCCTGGAGCGCGGGATCGTCTGCGCCGAGGCGGTCGTACTCCTCCTCACCTTCGATCTGCACATCGAGTGACGCGGGGTGGTAGGCGCGACCCACCTCGAAGGCTTCGATCGCTCGTTCGAGCCCGACGCCGCATTCTCGCGCCATCTCATCCACGGTCGGCGTGCGACAGAGTTCCTGAGACAGCCTATCCCTCGCGCGCATGAGGCGATTGTTCAATTCCCGAAGCCCCCGCGAGACGCGGATCGTCCAGAACCTGTCGCGGAAGTGACGCCGGATCTCCCCAACGATCGTGACCGTGGCATACGTGGAAAACTGCACGCCGCGGGCCGGATCGTAGCGATCGATCGCCTTGAGCAGACCGATCGTGGCAACCTGAACGAGGTCGTCGACGGGCTCGCCACGATTGGCGAACTTGCGGGCCAGATAGGCTGCCCGCGCAGTATGCGCGAGCACCAGCTGTTCGCGCAGCGCCCGATCCTGAGATTGCCGGTACGAAGCAAACAACTGATGAATCTGTTGCCGGTCTAGCCTGGCCAGGTCTTGGCTCGCCACCATGGATCCCCCTCCGGCCGGGATCGGTCTCCATGCCGTTCCTGTCTACCTAAATGGAACCACAACGAGAAATGCGCCGGCTGTTCAAAATTGCTCACAGGGGCGCATGGATGGGAATCAGGAAACAGATGTTCTGTCCGAACGGGCTACGCCCGGAGGAGCGCGGGGTTAGTCGTGGATGACGATATTGAGAAGCGAACTGTGCACTTTCAAGCCACCATTATACTCAATGAGGCCCAGCCTCCTGAACTTGTTCATGAAGAAACTCACCCGTGCCCGCGTCGTCCCGATCATATCCGCCAGCAATTCCTGACTGACCTTGGGGACGACAAGCTCAGACTCCTCCTGCTTGCCCACGTGAGCGAGCAGGAGGAGCATCCGGGCCAGCCGTTTCTCGCTCGAATTGAACAGTTGATCGACCAGGTCCGCCTCAACGCGCGTGTTGCGCGAAAGGAGATAAGCCGTGAATAGCTCAGAAAAAGCCGGCTCTTCGCGCAGCAGACGGACCATGGCCTCCTTCTTGAGCCTGACGACGGTGCCGTCGGTCATCGCCGTCGCCGTCGCCATGCGAAGGCGCTGACCGGCCAGGCAGCCCTCGCCAACGAAGGAGTTGCGCCCCAGCAGGGCGACGACCGCTTCTTTCCCCTGTGCGGACGTCACCGTCAGCTTGACCTCGCCCTCGAGGATGTAGAATACCCGATCGGCAAGATCACCCTGTGAAAAGAGGGCTTTGCCTGCCCGCAGCTCGACGATGGCTCGTCCGTCCCCGTTTCCTGCAACGAACGACGTGAAGTCGAACCGCAGGGGTCGTTTCTTTCGCATCCCGCCCCACCCCCCTACCAGAGGGCCTCATCCACCTCGAATAGCGCACGAAAAGTATAACAGACTGTCGCCCTGTACACTCCCGACGGCCGGGCGGGTAGTCAGGTTCCAATCTGGGGCCGTCCCGGTGCCGCCGGGATCCCCGCGAGCCGCCGGGCGTACGCCCTGTATGGTTCCAGGTCGACATCGGCCAGGATCGTGAGCTTCTGCGCCTCGAGCGATCCTTCGGCGTGGATGGCCAGCACCTCGAGATACCCGCCGAGGTCCGAGGCGGTCAGGTCGCGGACGAGGTTCATCGCGCGCAGCCGCTCCTCCGCGCCCACCGCGCCGACCAGGTAGCGCTCCATCGCCGCCCGCGTCTCCGGGGCGTTCCAGTCCTCCTCCACCGGCGCGGTGACGACGAGACCCCCCGCGATGTCCTGCACCGCGCGCACGGCTTCGTGATAGTGCGCCGCGAAGTAATGCTTCGCCGCGTTCGTGTAGATGACGTGGGGCACGGCGATCCCGTCCTTCGCCTGGCACTCCACTGCCGCCGCATGGGTCAGGCCGCGCACCGTCTCGAGGTACATGACCAGCGCGACGAGCTTGTCGCGCACGTGGCCGGCGCCCGCGATGCCGTTGTAGTCCGCGAGCAGCGCCCCGGCCCCCAGCAGCAACTCGAGCAGCGGCGGTTTGTAGCTGACCGCGGTGAAGCGATGGAACTCGACGAACGTCTTCGCGAGCAGCCCCGCGGCCTGCCACTCTCCAAGGAGAAAGACGCGCTCCATGGGGACGAAGACGTCCTCGAACAGGGTGAGGGACTCCACGGTCTGATAGCGCGCGCTCAAGGGGTTGTCGAACACACTCGTGGCGGAGAACCCCCTCGGGCTGGCCAGCATGCGCACGCCGCGCGTGGCCGCGGGAACGGCGAACGCCACGGCCCAGTCGGCGTCCTCCCGGCCCAGGGCCCGGGTCGGCAGGACGATGATCTCGTCGGCGTAGACGGCATTCGTCGTGTGGGCCTTGGCCCCGCGGACGACGATGCCGTCGGGGCGGCGCTCGACGACGTGGACGTAGGTGTCGGGCTCCGCCTGCTCGTGAGGCCGACGGCCGCGGTCGCCCTTCACGTCGGTCTGGGCGACGGCCATCGTCAGGTCCCGGTCGCGGCAGTGCCGATGGAACGCCTGCACCCGGTGGAGGTACGCGGTGCCCGCGGCTCGGTCGACCTGCCCGGCGACGATCATGAGCGCGAAGAGGGCGTCGGTGCCGATCTCCTTCACGAGCGGAACGAAGGTGTCGCCGAGCCGCGTCACCGTTTCGATGAGCTCGTTGCGCCGGCGGAGGTCCTCGTGCGTCCGGGGGATGTGGAAGTAGCGGCTGAACGGCGCCCCCTCACCTTCATCAACGACCATCAACGCCCGGTGGGTGGGATCCTCGGCGAGGCGGAAGTCCAGTGCGGAGTGGCTCGCGCCCCGACCCAGCGCCGCGTGGGTCGTGACGTCCTCGACGCGCTGGCCCCGGTAATAGACCTCGCGGCCGTCCCGCAGCCCTTGCCGGTAGGCCTGCGGTGTGCGCAGCATGCGCTCAGCGCCTGATGAGCAGGAAGATCCCGGCGAGCAGCGCGATGACCGCCATCACACGGTCCCGGTTGGGAAAGTTCAAGCGCACGAACACGGTCAGTCCGGTGAGAATGAGCCAGATCGCCAGCAGGATCGTGCCGATATCCACAGCCCTCACCTCCCTCGACGGAGAGGCTTCACCGTGCAGCTCGGAAGGGCCTGTGACGCAAGAGCGCGCGCGGGGCCTACACGAACTCGCGCAGTAGTGGCTTGATGTCGGCGTCCTGCAGCTCCTGCGGCCACATCGGTGCGCGTTTGAACGTCTTCTTGTTCCGCATGTGGCGGTAGATGATGCCGAGCGGAAGCCGGCCCCGGCGGTCGAAATCGTTCAGCAGGTCCCACGCGCCGTTGATGTCCTCGGGGTTGTGGTCGGAGGGGATCTCCTCCACGTGCTCGCGGTACCAGTCGTAGGAGTTGAACTTGTTGTACGTCACGCAGGGCGAGAAGTCATTCACCATGGCGAAGCCCTTGTGCTGCAGCCCCTGCACATAGATCTCCGCCGCGTGCTTCGGGTCGCCGGAGAACGACTGCGCCACGAAGGTGGCGCCGGCGGTGAGGGCCAGGCGCAGCGGCGAGAACGGCGGCGGGGACTCCTCGGAAAACTCCTTGATGTCCATCCCGCGACCATGGGTCGGCGAGTGCTGGCCCTTGGTCAGGCCGTAGACCCCGTTGTCCATGATGACGTGCATGATCCCCGGGTCGCGCCGGCAGACGTGCACGAAGTTTTCCACGCCGATCGCGAACGTGTCGCCGTCGCCGGCCATCGAGATGACCTTCAGGTCGGGGTTCGCCATCTTGGCGCCCAGGGCGTAAGCCAGCGGGCCGCCGTGGCTCCCGTGGAACGCGTTCCCGTTGAGGTAGTTGCGGATCTGCCCCGAACAGCCGATCCCGCCGACCAGCAGCACCTGGTACGGCGTGATCTCCATCTTGCTCAGGGCCATCTTCACCGCGGCCAGGACGCCGAAGTCCCCGCACCCGGGGCACCACTGGATGCGGTGCCGGGGCGTGGCGTTCTCGTCCCAGACTTTCGCCGAGATCTTCTGTGCCTTCGTATCAGCCATCGCGCTTAAGCCCTCGCTAGTCGCCTTCTGAGACTTTCACGGGCACGGGTCCGTCCGTGATCCGCACCATCGGCACACCGCCGCGGAGGATCGCCTCGACCCCCTGGACGATGTCCGCCGGGTAGAGCGGTAGACCGTTGTACTTCACGATGCGCCGGACCGGGACCAGACAGTGGGTCTGGATGACATCGGCGAACTGGCCGCTGAAGTTCTGCTCCACGGCGATAACGGTGGACGCCTTCTCCAGCAGCGGCCTCGCGGCCTCGGTGTGGAAGGGCCACAGGTGCGTGAAGTGAGCCACCGCCACCTCGATGCCGCGCTCCCGGAGGCGGTGCTGTGCCTCGAGGATGACGGGCCGGCTGCTGCCCCACCCGACGAGCACGGGCTTGCCGTCGGGCTTCCCGGCGACGTAGGGCGAGCGGCCGTCCTCCTTGAGGTACGTCTGCATCTTGCGGATGCGCTTCTCCACCTGGGCCTTGCGGATGAGGGGATCGGTGCTCACGAAGCCGCGCTCATCGTGCTCCGAGCCCGTGATCTTGAAGATGGCCCCGGGCGTGCCCGGCACGAGCCGGGGGGAGATACCGCTGTCGGTCACCACGTAGCGCCGGTAGGCGCCGTCCCGCCGCAGGTCGTCCTCGCGGACCAGCATCGAGCGGTCGATCGCGGCGGGCTGCTTCAGGAAGAATGATTCGGGGATGGCTTTGCGGCCCTCGGAGAGGTTCAGGTCCGTCAGGAAGAACACGGGGCACTGGTACTTGTCCGCCAGCTCGTGCGCTTCCATCATCATCGTGTAGCACTCTTCCTGCGTGGCCGGGGCCAGCACGATGCGCGGGAACTCCCCGTGGCCCCCGAAGACGGACAGCCACAGATCACCCTGCTCGCTCTTCGTGGGCATCCCCGTGCTCGGCCCGGCGCGCTGCGTGTCGACGATGACCACCGGCGTCTCGGTCATCCCCGACACGCCGAACTCCTCGACCTTCAGAGAGAGCCCCGGGCCCGAGGTCCCCACCATGCTGCGCACGCCGGTCAGGGCCGCGCCGATCGCGGCGCGGATGGACTCGCGCTCGTTCTGTCCCTGCATGGCGCGCCCGCCGTAGGCCGGGAGGTGCTCTTCCATGAACTCGAGGATGGCCGAGGCCGGGGTGATCGGATAGCCGGCGTAGAAGCGGCAGCCGGCCTTGATCGCGCCGACGGACAGGGCCTCGTTGCCGCTGATCAGGAGGAACGGCTCTGTGATCGGACGGGGGTCGAGGCGGTACCCGGCGTCGGCCCAGCCCTTGTCCTTGAAGATGGCCTCGACGGCCTGCCCTCCCCGCTGCGCCGCCTGGATGTTCATGTCGACGATCTCCTGCCCCTTGCTCAGGAACCGCTCCTCGATCAGCCCTCGGAAGTAGGTGCCCTTCGAGTCGAAGTCCAGCAGCCGGAACAGCGCGCCGACCATGACGATGTTCTTGACGACGTCCTTCTTCAGCTCGTCGCGGGCGATGTCCCGCGCGGCGATCGGGAAGATCTTGACGCCGCGGTGTTCCAGCTCAGCGGTGTCGATCTCGCCGGTGCTGCTGTCGTAGATGAGGACCCCCCCGGGCTTGAGCGCCTTGCCGTGGCGCAGGACGGTGTCGCGGTTCGGCTGCAGGTTTGCATCGGGGTTGCTGTCGTAGTCGAGCGCGATCAGGATGTCGACCTCGCGGTCGCCCCAGGAGGTCGGCGCGGCCGCCGTGATCAGCATGGGGTCGTACTGATGGGCGCCGTAGATCGTGGAGGCGTAGCCGCGTTCCATGGCGAGCACGTGCAGCCCGGCGCGGGTGAGGATGCGTCCGAGCACGTCGGTCATCGTCACCACGCCGTCACGCAGCTGCACGCCGCCGACCAGGACTTTGAGGTTATTGACGATCACAATCGTCCCCGTCCCTTCCGACGAAGAGCAAGCCCCTGGTGGAAGGCCCCCAGAGGCCTGAACCAGCGGACAAAAACGCGTGTTCATCATACCATACCGATTCTGCCGCGCAAAACGGCCGCAGCGAACGCAGGGAAGCCTTCTCGAGGGAGAGAACTCGGCGAGGCGTGGAACTCCGCCAGCGCTACGAGGAAGATCTCTACCTCGTCCGCGGGGCGCTCGGCTGGACGGCCCTCCTGACTCTCATCGCCCTGCTCGCGCTGCTGCCGGTCCTGGCGCCTGGGTACTTCCTCTATACAGCGTCGCTCATCGCTGCCCACATCGTCATCGCCGTCGGGCTCAACCTCCTCGTGGGGTATACGGGGCAGATCTCGCTCGGCCATGCCGGCTTCGTCGCGGTCGGCGCCTACGCGGCCGGGATCCTGGCCGCGCGGCTGCACCTGCCGTGGCCCGCGGCCCTGGCCGGGGGCGGGCTGATCGCCTCGCTCTTCGGCTTCCTGGTCGGCATCCCCGCCCTGCGCCTGACCGGACCGTATCTCACGATCGCCACGCTCGGGTTCGGCATCGCCGTGAACCAGGTGCTCACCAACTGGGAAGCGCTGTCCGGCGGGCGGAGCGGGCTGTTTCTGCCCAAGCTGGCCATCGCCGGGACACGCCTGCGCGATCACCACATCTACTACCTGTTCGCGGCGATCGCCGCGGCGGGGGTCTGGGTCGCGTTCAACCTGGTACGCTCGCACATCGGCCGCGCGTTTGTCGCCATCCGGGACAGCGACATCGCCGCGGAGGTGACGGGTGTCAACCTCACCATCTACAAGACCCTCGCCTTCGCGGTGAGCGCGTTCTACGCCGGCCTGGGCGGGGCGATGCTCGCCTATCTGCTCGGCTTCCTCGAGCCGCAGATGTTCACGCTGTTCGAGTCTGTCTACTACCTCAGCATGATCGTGGTCGGCGGCCTCGGTACGATCCCCGGCTCGGTCCTCGGCGCGGCCCTGCTCACGATCCTCCCGCAGCAGCTGGCCGGCCTGAAGCAATTCCTCCCGCTGGTCTACGGGGCGACGATCGTCTTCGTCATGGCCGTGGAGCCGTGGGGGCTATACGGGCGGTGGCTGCGGATCAAGCTCTGGTTCAAGACGTGGCCCTTCTAGCCCAGTACGTCGTCGGGGGGCTGGCCGTCGGCAGCCTCTACGCGCTCGTGGCGCTGGGCATCGTGCTGCTGTACCGCACGTCCCGCATCCTGAATTTTGCCCACGGGGATCTCGCCACGTTCGGCACGTTCATCGCCTTCGCCCTGATCAGCGCAGCGCACTGGCCGTTCGCCGCGGCCTCGGCCGGCAGCCTCCTCGCCACCGCGCTGGTGGGGGCGGCCTTCTTCTTCCTGGTTATCCGGCCCGCGAAGGAAGCGACGCTGCTCGGCAAGATCGTCATCACCCTCGGCCTGGCCCTCATCCTGCAGGGGGCGACCGCCGTGTTCTGGGGGACGGACACGAAGACGATGCCCTTCCCCCTCTCCGACACGAAGGTCTACCGCCTCGGAGAGGTCGTCATCAGCCAGATCAGTCTGGGGAGTTTCGCCGTCGGGCTGGTCCTGATGGCCGGCCTGTACGTCCTGGTCCAGCGCACGCGCGTGGGGCTGGCGATGCGGGCGGTCTCGCAGGATACGGTAGCTGCCCAGGTCCTCGGCATCCCCGTCCGCCAGATCTTCGCCCTGACCTGGGGGCTGGCGTCGGCCCTGGGCGCGGCCGCCGGGATCCTCCTCGCCCCGGTTACGTTGCTCGACCCCTACATGATGCTTGACCCATTCCTGAAAGGCTTCGCCGCGGCCGTGCTCGGAGGGATCGACAGCATGCCGGGCGCGGCGGTGGGGGGGCTGCTCCTGGGGATGCTGGAAGCCCTCTTCGGCGCGTACGTCTCGGTGAAGTTCAAGACAACCCTGGCGTTCCTCATCATCATCGCCGTCCTGGTCGTCCGTCCGGAGGGGCTGCTGGGCAGGGAGTACAAGCGCCGCGTGTAACTAGAGGGTACAATCCGAAATCCGCGGAGGGGTGAGGTAATGAGAACGGCAACCCGGATTGGGGTGCTCGTGGCCGTGCTCGTGCTCGCCGCGACCGTGAGCGTCGGCGTAAGCCAGGAGCGTGGGGTCACCGACACCGAGATCGTCATCGGGAGCTCCCAGCCGCTGTCCGGTCCGGCCGCCTTCTGGGGCCAGGGCGTCGGAGGCGGCATGGACGCCTACCTGAAGTGGATCAACGATGCCGGCGGCATCAATGGCCGGAAGATCCGGCTCGTGCTGCGCGACGACGGCTATCTGCCCACCCGCGCCGTGGCCAACGTCCGCGAGCTGGTCGAGCGCGAGCGCGTGTTCGCCATCGTCAGCCTGATCGGCTCGGCGAACGCCTTCGCCGCCCGCGATTACATCATCGAGAATCAGGTCCTCTGGATAACGCCCACCGCCGACGCGAACATGTGGGCGGGGTTCAAGAACAAGAAGTACCTCTTCGTAGGCTACCCCGGCTACGTGGACGAGGGCCGCATCCTGACGACGTACGCGGCGAAGAACGAAGGCGTGAAGTCCGTGGCCGTCTTCTACCAGAACGACCTGTACGGTCAGAAGGGGCTGCTGGGGATCAAGCGCGGCATCGCCGATACGAAGATCAAGCTCGCCGCGGCCGTTTCCTACGAGGGTCCCGACCGGGACTTCAGCGCGCACGCCGTGAAGCTCCGCCAGTCGGGTGCCGACGCCGTCATCCTCTACGCCACCCCGACGCAGGGCGCCCTCATCGTGCGCGAGATGGCGAAGATCGGCTTCTCGCCCAAGCTGTTCGCGAGCTTCACGCTGGCCGACCCGGTGATGTTCCAGCTGGCCGGCGACGCCTGGAACGGGATCATCCTGACGGCATACTTCCCCGTGCCCGGCACGGATCCCAAGGTGGACGCGATGCTGGACACACTGCTGAAGATCAACCCGCAGCTGCGCCAGAGCCCCTTCAACGCGCTGGCCGGGGTGTCGTTCCTCGAGCCCTTCGTCGAGGCCATCCGCCGCGCCGGTCCGAATGTGACGCGTGACAGTGTCGTCCGCGCCCTCGAGTCGATGCGGAACTGGAACGGCGAGGTGATCCGCGGCATCACCTTCAGCCCCCAGCGCCACCAGGGCCTGAACCGGATCTACATCATCAAGTCCGAGAACCGCCAGTACAAGAAGCTCACCGACTGGATCGAGTACCCGGTCGGATACTGAGAAGGGCCCCGGTGGGGTGGGGCGGGGCCTCACCCCACCGGACCGACGTGCTCAAGCCGGCTCCGACCCGCCAGCCTGCCGCGGCGCCGTCATCCGCGCCTCTGCTCTCCGTCCAGGATCTCTTCATCGCGTTCGGCGGCATCGTCGCCCTGGACGGCGTCTCCCTGCAGGTCCCCGCCGGAGCGCTCATCTCGGTGATCGGCCCGAACGGCGCGGGGAAGACCACGCTGTTCAACTGCATCACCGGCCTGTACCGTCCCGACCGCGGCCGCATCGTGTTCGCGGGGCGCAGCCTCGCGTCGGCGAAGCCCGACCGTGTCGCGCGCCTCGGGATCGCGCGGACGTTTCAGAACGTCGAGTTGTTCCTGCGGATGACGACGCTGGAGAATCTGCTCCTCGGCCGCCACCTGCACTTCCGTTCCGGCCTCCTCGCGGCCGCGCTCGGGCTTCCCCGATGGCGACGCGAAGAGGTCGCACACCGCGAGCGGGCGGAGCAGATCCTCGACTTCCTCGATCTGCAGGAGGCCCGGGACCGGCGCGTGGGGGATCTGCCCCTCGGCCGACAGCGACTGGTCGAGCTGGGGCGGGCGCTGGCCACCGACCCGAAGCTTCTGCTCCTTGACGAGCCGTCATCGGGGATGACCTCTGAGGAGAAGGCCGATCTCGTGTTCCGCATCAAGGACATCCGCGAGGAGATGGAGATCACGGTGATCCTCGTGGAGCACGACCTCAAGCTCGTGATGGGCATCTCGGATTGGATCGCGGTGCTGGATCACGGGGTGAAGATCGCGCAGGGGAATGCCGCCGAGGTCCAGGCGAACCCCGAAGTTATCCGCGCCTACCTGGGCGAGCCGGACGGGACCAGTGGCTGACCCCCTGCTGCGGGTGCACAATGTCGAGACCGCTTACTACGGGCGGCTGACGGTACTGCGCGGCGTTTCGCTTGAGGTACCGCCGGGACAGATCGTGGCGCTCCTGGGAAGCAACGGCGCGGGGAAGACGACGCTGCTGCGGACCATCATGGGCCTCATCCCCGACCAACCCGAGAAGGGCACCGTCGAGTTCGCCGGACGGCGCCTCAACGGGATGGACCCGGAGGACATCGCCGCGCTCGGGATCGGCTACGTCATCGAAGGCCGCGGCATCTTCCCCGAACTCACGGTCGAGGAGAACCTGGCGCTCGGCGCCTACCGGCGGCGGGGTCCCGAGGTACGGGCGGACGTTGGGCGCGTCCAGACCCTCTTCCCGGTACTACAGGAGCGCCGCCGGCAACTGGCCGGGACGCTCTCGGGCGGCGAACAACAGATGCTGGCCATCGGGCGGGCGCTGCTGCTGCGCCCCAGGCTGCTCATGCTGGATGAGCCGTCGCTCGGGCTGGCACCCCTGCTGGTGCGGGAGATCTTCCGCACCATTGCCGGCGTGCACCGCAACGGCACCGCTATCCTGCTCGTCGAGCAGAACGCGCACATGGCGTTGTCGATCGCGCACTACGGGTATGTGCTGGAAAGCGGCCGGCTGGTGCTGGAAGGCTCCGCGGGGGATCTCGCGGAGAATCTCAACGTGCAGGAATTGTACCTCGGGGTAACCCGGGAGCCCTCGATCAAAGGCTGGAAGCGCTACAAGGTCCGCCGGCGCTGGGCGTAGCGCTCACGTCGGCAGTGTGCTCCCCCACCACGGCGATCGGTCCCCATCGACCCACCGCGGGACCAGCGTCCAGAGGAGCACCGGCTGCAGGTTGTGCGCCTTGAGATCGTGGACCGGCGCCCACAGGAACTCCAGGTTGCGCGCATAGGAGGCCGGGGGGGTGGTCCCCCAGGCGCTGGGGACCATCACCTCGAAGCAGTGGTTGATCTCGAAGTGCTGCGTGTCCTCTGTCGTCCAGCCGTGCTCGATCGCCCCAAGGTACCGGCCGATCCGGACCTCGATCCGCAGCTCCTCCGTGAACTCGCGTCGCAGCGCCGACGGGACGCTCTCGCCCATCTCGACGTGACCGCCGGGGAGGAAGGTGTGGTCGGCCCCCTGGAAGTGCGCGATGAGCAGGCCGCGGTCGCGAACGACGACGCCTCTCGCGAGGAGATGGAATCGGCGGGTCTCAGCGCGCGGCATGAGCGGCCAGCCGCCTGACCGTCTCCGCGACACGCTTCGCCTTCGTTTCGGGACGCTTTGCCTCGGTGATCCACTGGATGTGCTCCCGGCGGTGCGAGAGAGACAGCCGCTCGAACGCCGCCTTGGCCTTCGGCGAGGTCGCGAGCGCCCGGCGCAGCGCCGCCGGCACCACGAGCGGTCTGCGCAGTCC
>DASSGA010000255.1:0-9801 GCA_035693805.1 bacterium
CAGCCCGTACCCGTGGTGCGGCGGGAGGTGACGAGGGCCCCGGTTGCATCGTAGAGATCGACGCGCACCTGATCCGCGCCGCTGCCGTCACGGCTGACGACGACGCCGTGCACGTGTCCCGTCCTGGGCACGAGTTTCCACGACATGGGCGGGACGGGGACGGGCGACGCGAACACCGGCGCTCGGATCAGGTTGAAGTCGTACTCCCTCGTCACGTCGAACGCCCTGGACTCCGTGAGCGCGCGGGTCAGCTCCGCACGCCCTTCCTCCGGAGAACGGCGGCGCTGGTTGACGAGGACATCCGGCGTCCGGTAGGAGAATCCGACCCAACCGGCGGCGTTTCGCCCGCTCGGGTTTGGGGTGAGCGCTCGGCGGATCTGGGCGACGTTCTCGTCGACCGAGTTGAGATACAGGGCGGTCCCGATAGCGGCCTGGCGGTTGTACTGATGGTCTTTGATGAAACGGTTCCACGGCTCGAACTGTGGGGCCTGGCCGGGTGGCGGAAGGACCTCGCGCCGGTAGTTCATCGGGATGTTCAGGTCGAGGATGCCTTCCTCCATCCACGCCCGCCAGTCCTGGAGCACTTCCCGGTACGGGCGCCACTGCGTCCAGGCGCTGTGGTCGTCTGAAATGTTGCCGTAGGTGATCGTGTCCGCGCTGATGCGCACGAGGGGCTTGATCGCATACGCTTCGATGTAGACGCGGCGGAGGATGCTCGTGATCTGCTCCCGCCGCCAGGCCATCCACTCCGGATCGACCGGGGCCGGGACATCGGTCCGCCCCGTGAGGGCACGGAAACGGGCCAGCGCCACGGGATTGTACCCCCAGCTCGGGACGTTCTCGGCGGGGTTGAAGTCGGGATAGCGGATGAAGTCGAAGTTGATCCCATCCACGTCGTAGTTGCGGATGATGCTCAGGGCCATGTTGGCGATGTAGTCGGCCGCGGCAGGATGGCCGGGGTCGAAGAAGTAGAGGTTTCCGCCTTTGATCGCGCCGTCGTACCGGCGCATCACCCAGTTCTCGGGCTCCGGGGCCGATGGGCCGTGGGCGTGAAAGACGTGGGACGGATCCTGCGGAGGCGCATCCAGCGCCCACATGATCCCCGCGTTGAGCCAGGCGTGGACCTCGAGGCCCGCCGCGTGCGCTTTGTCGATCAGGGTCTGCAGGGGGTCGAAGGGCTCGGGGTCGATCTCCGCCTCGGTCCGCGCCATGAGCGACCGGTTGCAGAGGCAGTCCGCGCGGCGCGTGACCTGGGCGACGATGGCGCTGAGGTTCGCCTCGCGCGTATCCGCGACGAGCTGGTCGATCTGCGCCTCGGTATAGAGCGCCGGTCCGAAGCTGTCCACCCAGTAGGCTCGGAACTGCGGCTCGGCTGCGCTCTCCTGTGCCATGGCCTGCACGTGGGCAAACGGCCCGATCAGGATGACCAGCACCAGCACGGCCGGAAGTCGAGCCATCGGCCCCCCGTTACTCCAGCAGTCCCCAGCGTCGGAGATGCTCCAGGACCGGATCCACGTTTCGCTTCCGGCCCCGCTGAAACGCACCCCAGGCGCCGGATTGGCGCAGCCCGCGGATGGTGTCGCCGACGTCGATGCCGGCGCCCTTCCGCATCGCCCCGTTCACGTAAAGGAGGTGGCGGCTGTCACCCGCAGCGGCACGTCCACGCACGGGTTGATGCCGGTCTTGTAGATGGCGGCGGAGAAGGTTTCCATCATGGACAACCATACCCTTCGACATCAGCGCGGCCGCACGGCGCTGTGAATCGCGACGATCCCGCCCGTCAGGTTGCGATACGCGATCCTCTCGAACCCCGCCTCGCTCAGCTTCCCGGCAAGGAGGGCCTGCCCCGGGAACCGGCGGATAGACTCGACGAGATAGGCGTACGCGTCGGCGTCGCCGGTGAGCCATCCCCCGATCGCCGGGATGAGCCCCGCATACGCCCGATACACGGTGTAGACGAGCGGATGGACCGGGCGGGCGAATTCGAGGATGATCAACCGGCCGCCGGGGACGAGGACCCGCCCGAGTTCCCGCAGCGTATCTTCCAGGCTCGTCGGGTGGCGCAGGGTGAACCCGGTCAGCACAACGTCGAACGTTGCTGCGCGGAACGGCAACTGGGCGACATCCGCGCCGGCCCATGCGACGCGAGCGCGGTTCAGCCTGCTCTGCGCCACGGACAGCATCTCGAGGGAGACGTCCACCCCGACAACGGCGGCTCCCGCCTTGACTGCCAGACGCGCCAGGTCCCCCGTCCCGGTTCCGGCGTCGAGGACCCGGTCCTCCGGCCGCAGGAGCGCAGCGGCGACGGCCTGCTGCTTCCAGCGGTGATGAAGTCCACCGCTCAGCACGGTGTTCGTCAGATCGTACCGCTCGGCGATCGAGGCAAATCTGAGCATTCGCGGGCCGCTTTCAGGTGTCATCGTCGCCGTCCTTGCCGCCCTGTCTCCGGGCGGCCACCGACCTGGCGCGGCATTGCCAGGGGATGCAGGCGGTCGAGGGCGTCGTCGATCGTCTGCACGACCAGGCCGGGAAGGCCCTCCTCCCCAGCAGTGGCCGCGCCCGGGCCGCCCCACAGCATCGTCGTTCCGGCACCCTTGACCGCCTGTCGGATGTTCTCGCGTCCCTCCGCCAGCTTCCGCAAGTGCCGTTCCAGAATGACTGCGACGACCGCCACCGCGGGACGTGTCGATCTGATGGTTGCCACCAGCGCCTCCACCGGCACCGCGGCACCCAGGTAGGTCACGCGGTAGCCAAGGCTGCGCAGTTCTGCGGCGAGCGCGAGCAGCCCCAGCTCGTGCTGCTCTCCCGGCCCGCAGGCCAGCAATACGGCGGGTGATCCCTCTCGCGGCGGGTAGACGTCGAGGACGCGCTGCGTGAACCTCCGGGCGATCTGACTCGCGAAGTGCTCCTGCGCCACGGTCGCCTGCCCCGTGATGAAGTCGTCCCCCACCAGGGCGACCGTGGGGAGGAGCACCGTCCGGATCACCTGCGTCGGCGCCATGGTGGTGGAGGTCCGCCGGATGATCTCCTGCGCCCGTTCGTCATCGAACGCCAGGCACGACGCGCGCAGGTCCGCGGCCAGGGCGGCGGGGTCGGCGGATGGCTTGGCATCCTCGAACGGGAGACCGATCTTGCGCCGTTCGCGGACGAGACGCGCGGCCTGGCGGGGCGGGATGCCGTCGGCGACCCGGGCCATCATCCACCGGATCTCCGCCAAGTCCGCGTCCGAGTAGTACCGGTACCGGGAACGGGACCGGGACGGGCGAGGGACGCTGTAGCGCTTCTCCCAGGCCCGCAGGGTGAACGCCGACAGCCCGGTTCGCCGCGCCGCCGTCTTGATCGAGTACTTCCCCTCCGCAGGGTACATCAGCCGCTCCGCCGCCATCCTCTCACACGCCCCTCCGAGAATCAACAAATTTCATACAAACATTAGACAAACAATTGATGACAGTCCCTGCCCCATGTAGGATGATCGCGCTGCACAGTTCACAAGGGAGGAGGGAGTCACATGAATACACTCGATCGGATCGTGCTCGCCCTGGCCATCATCGGAGCGCTGAACTGGGGTCTCGTCGGATTCTTCAGGTTTGACCTCGTGGCCGCGCTGTTCGGCGGACAGACCGCAGCCCTCAGCCGCATCGTTTACGCGCTGGTCGGCGTGTGCGGGCTGTACTTGATCCCCAAGCTGTTTGCGTCCACTGCGGCCCGCTCATAGGCTGCAAATCGACCACTTCGGGTGGTCAGGAGGGATACGTGATGAGGGTGATCGTCAGCGTACTGGTCATGGTTCTGACCCTCGGGCTGATCGCCGGCCTGGGGGAGGCGCAGACTGGGACAGCGCGGGTGCGCGTCGTGCACGCGTCGCCCGATGCGCCGGCAGTAGATGTGTTGGTCGATGGTACCCGGGCGATCGCGGGACTCGGCTTCAAGGCCTTCAGTTCCTACGCGAGCGTGCCGGCCGGCCAGCGGAAGTTCCAGGTCTTCCCGGCCGGGACGACGATGGGCATGCCGGTGATCGAAGTCGTACCGACCCTGATGGCCGGCAAGGACTACACGGTTGTGGCGTTTGGCCGGCTGGCCGGCATTGCGCCCGGGCTGTTCGAGGATGACAACCGGGCCCCGGCGGCAGGCAAGGCGCGCGTCCGGTTCATCCACGGTTCGCCGGATGCGCCCGCGGTCGACATCGCGGTGACAGGCGGGCCGGTCATCTTCCCGAACGTGGCCTTCAAGGCCGCCTCCGGGTACGCCGAAGTCGACGCCGGCACCTATAACCTCGAGGCCCGCGCCGCGGGTACCTCTACGGTGGCCCTTGCGGTCCCCGGCGTCCGTCTGGAAGCGGGCCGCGGCTATACCGTCATCGCCGTCGGTCTGCTCGGTGGCACCCCCGCGCTGTCCGTGATCCTGACGGCAGATCGGTAAGAACCACCGGATCCATGCCCGCCAGACGTCTGGAGAGGAGTATCTGACGATGCAGAGCCTGACAGCGGTCAGACCCGAGGTCGACCATCGCGCGATCGAGGCCGCGATTCGCCAGATCCTGGTCGCCATCGGGGAGAATCCCGAGCGCGAGGGTCTGGTCGAGACCCCGCGCCGTGTGGCCGAGGCCTATGCTGAGCTCTTCAGCGGCGTGGGCGAGGATCCCAGCGAGCTGCTGACGGTCGGGTTCGACGAGGAGGACCATCACGAGATGGTGGTGCTGAGGGACATCCCCTTCCACAGCACATGCGAGCACCACCTGCTGCCGTTCCAGGGCGTGGCCCACATCGGCTACATCCCTGACGGCCGGATCGTGGGCATCTCCAAACTCGCCCGGCTGGTCGAGGTGCTGGCCCGACGGCCTCAAGTGCAGGAACGGTTCACGAGCCAGGTCGCGGATCAACTGATGGGCGGGTTGCGGGCGAAGGGCGCCGCGGTCGTGATCGAGGCCACGCATCTGTGCATGACGATGCGGGGGATCCGTAAGCCCGGCAGCCGCATGGTCACCTCCGCGACCCGCGGTCTGTTCCGGGACGATCCGCGAACGCGGAACGAGTTCTTCGCGCTCCTCGGGGAAGGAGCTCGCTGATGCGTTATCTGGTGGATCAGGAGGGTCCTGCGCGAGCGGGCGGCGCAGGCGATCTGCAGCGGGGTTCTGGCAGTGCGCAGGAGAAGAAGGATTCGAGGAGTCGCGCTATGATACACCGAGATTGGCTGGTCCTGGCCGTCTTCGTTCTGGTCTGTCTGGGGGCGGGTGCCGTCGGATCATTGTTCACCATGCCGTCGCTGGACGGGTGGTACGCGGCCCTGCGGAAGCCCCCCTGGAACCCACCGAACTGGGTCTTCGGACCGGTATGGTCTACGCTGTATCTGCTGATGGCGGTTGCGGCCTGGCTCGTCTGGCGCCGGGCCGGGTTCGGGGGAGCCTCGGCCGCGCTGGGTCTGTTCGCCGCTCAGCTGATTTTCAACGTGGCCTGGTCCTGGCTGTTCTTCGCTCTGCGGAGTCCCGGTCTCGCCTTCGGCGGCATCGTCGTGCTCTGGGTCGCCATCGTGGCCACCATCGTCTCGTTCGCGCAGACGACCGCGGCGGCAGCGTGGATCATGACCCCGTATCTGGCCTGGGTAACGTTCGCCAGCGCGTTGAACCTGGCCATCTGGCGCCTGAACGGGTGAGACGACGCGACGGCACCTGAGCCGCCACCCGCCGGTGCGCAGGACCTCCATACGCCCTTCAGGAAGGACCATTGTGGCAGTGAGGGAGGGATTCACGGTGCTGATTTCCCAGAAGATGGCCGACGCCATCAACGCCCAGGTCGGTCGTGAGTTCGGCGCGTCGCAGCAGTACGTGGCGATCGCCGCGCACTTCGGCGCGGAGAACCTGCCCAACCTTGCCCACTACTTCTACAAGCAGGCGGACGAAGAGCGGGCGCACGCGATGAAGTTCGTGCACCACGTCGTCGAAGCCGGCGGCCGCGTGGTCATCGCCGCCGTGGCGGCGCCGAAGGACCGGTTCGCGAGCGCAGAAGAGGCGGTCAAGCTCTCGCTGGATTGGGAGATGGAGGTCACCAAGCAGATCTACGCCCTGGTCGACCAGGCCGCCCAGGAGGGCAACCACATCACCCACAACTTCCTGCAGTGGTTCGTCGACGAGCAGCTCGAGGAAGTGTCCAGCATGGACCAGCTGCTGAGCGTCGTGAAGCGCGCGGGCGCGCAACTCCTCTTGGTGGAGGACTACCTCGCCCGGGCCGGGCACCCTGAGGAAGGGAAGAGCTAGCCGGACGAGACACCGGCGAGCTTGGTCGCGCGTACGCTGTCGAGGTAGGCCCGCACCTGGGGCAGCTCGACCTGCCACACGTAGTGCGAGATGTAAGGCTTGAAGCCGAGCTCGTAGTTGATCTTCAGCATCGGGGCGTTCATGTCCGCGTTCCCGGTGCGGATCTTCTCAACCTCCGGACGCTCACGGAGGACTTTCTCGAGCATCGCCGCTTTCAGCCACCGGCCCAGCCCGAGGTTCTGAAACCCGGCCATCACCGCCGTCCCTTCCTGGGAGAGGAGCCGGGGCCGGTTCGGGTGCCAGGACACTTCGGTGAAGCCCGCGAACCGCCCCGTGGCCCGCTCCTGCGCCACGATCGTCCACCGCTCATACCCGCGCTCGCGGGACGAACGCAGCCACTCACGCAACTGCTCGGGCGTGACGTGGAAGTCCTCGATCCGCAGGGTGCCGCGCGGCGCCCGGTTCATCGCGCCGATCAGCGCCGCGAATGGCTCGACGGCCTCGTCGGGCGGGCCTGCCGTCCAGACGAGCAGATCGAACCCCGCGGCCCGTTCAGCCGCCCGCTCCTGCCAGCGGCGGATCAGGTCCCGGTTCAGATCGCGAAGCTCCAGCTGATTCGTGTGACTCTCGAGCCCCACGCGCGCGCCGGCGCGGCGGAGGAACTCCGCGCCCGCAGGGACGGTGCTCTGGCTGGACGCGATCAGCAGGTCCCGCCCGATCTCCGCGGTCGCACCGGCGATCCGCTCGAGGAGCCGGGTGCCGAGCCCATGCCGCCGCAATGCCTCCCGGACGGCGATGTTGAACTCCACGAGGTGGGCGTTGTGGCCGGCCCGTTCGACGGTGACGGTGGCGTTGGCGACGACCGCGCCGTCGGCCTCGGCGATCCAGGCGAAGAGATCGATGAAAGCGGGGATGGTCTGGAACCGCCGGATCTCCTCGTCCAGGGGGACCGGCGGGTCATCGGGCAGGCGTTCGGCGCGGGTCTCGTTGAGGAACGCGTTGAGGGCCGCGTAGGTCTGCGGCGCGGCGTTCCTGACATCGATCTGCTCGATGCGCATCGTTACCTAGGGCCTCGCCGTCAGCCGGTAGACGGCGCCGTTGTGATCGACGACGTAGAGCTCCCCCGTCTGGTCTTCCCCGAACGAGGTGATGCGAAGGTCGGTAGTCAAGGCGACGGCCATCGCCCAGCGGTTCCCTCCCGCGTCGGCGAGGGCCCAGATCCGGCCGCTGCAGTAGTCCGCGAAGAGGTAGCGGCCGACGAGGGCGCGGATCCTGCTCCCGCGGTAGACGTAGCCACCTGTGACCGAACAGCCCTGCCCGTGATCGTACTCCGCGATCGGCAGCGCGAGGCCGGTGCGGTCGCATCCGGTGGTTGGGTTGAAGCAGTGCGCGCCTTCCATGGTCCGCCACCCGTAGTTCCCCCCGCGCTCGATGAGATCGATCTCCTCCCACTGATTCTGTCCGACGTCGGCGAGGAACAGCCGGCCGGTGGCACGGTCGAAGGAGAACCGCCAGGGGTTGCGCAGGCCGTAGGCCCAGATCTCGCCGCGCGCCCCGGCGCGATCGACGAACGGGTTGTCGGGTGGGATGGCGTAGGGGGCGGCGCCGTCCACGTCGATGCGCAGGAGCTTGCCGAGGAGCGTGTCCAGGCGCTGTCCCGCATTCATCGGGTCGCCGCCGGAGCCGCCGTCGCCCATTCCGATGTAGAGCATGCCGTCGGGGCCGAAGAGATTCAGCCCGCCGTTGTGGTTGCGGAACGGCTGGTCGATCTCCAGCAGGATCCGCTCGTCCGGGTCGGCGACGTCGTTTCCGGGCGCGGCCACGCGGTACTCAGCGATCACCGTGCGCAGCCGGCCGCCCCGGTCGGTCGTGTAGTTCACGAAGAAGCGGCCGTTGCCGGCGAAGCGGGGATGGAAGGCAACGCTCAGCAGTCCGAGCTCGCCGCCGGAGACGACCCTGCTGCGGATGTCGAGGAAGGGCTGCACCAGCAGCCGGCCGTTCCGGATGATGCGGATCCGGCCGTCCTGCTCGACGATGAAGAGCCGGTCGGACCGGTCGCCGGCGGGGGTGATGTACACGGGAGCGGCCAGTCCATCGACCAGACGCTGAAGCGTGAGGTCCGGCACGGGGGCAGACTGGGCCCGCTGCAGGGTGCCGGCGAATACGAGGGATAGTACGACCATGGCCACTGGAACTCTGGGGCTCATGCCGTCTATTATACGGAAGCCATGGCTTCGATCGTGTCCCGATAAGAGCGGTCCCCCGGCTCGGTCGGGAAGGGATAGATGATAGGCAGATCCACACCGGCCCGGCGGAAGTTGTCGAGGCCGGCCTGGATTGTCTCCGCGCTTCCGATCAGGCCGAGGGCATCGATCATCCGGTCGGAGACGGCGCGCGTCAGCGCATCGAACCCCTGTCCTTGCGTACGCTCCGCGGCAGCCATCTCGTCTGCGAACCCGGCCCGCATCCACAGCTGCCGGTAGGCCGGGAGCCCCGCGTACGACGCGATGATGCGGCGCAGGACCTCGCGCGCGGCGTCCGGCTTCGGAGTGACGCAGGCACGGATGAAGCACGCGACCGTCACGTCCTTCGAGCTCCGGCCAGCGTCCCGCGCACCGCCCTCCACCAGTCGCAGGGCCGCGCGCACGCGCTCCGGCGTAACCCAGTTCAGCAGGACGCCGTCCCCGATTGCCCCGGCGAGACGGAGCATGCGCCCCCGCAGCGCGGCGACGTACACCGGGACGACGCGCGACGGCGTGGACTCAAGCGTGAACTCGCGCACCTGGAAGACGTTGCCGTCGAACCGCACGGTCTCTCCGCGCAACGCCTGCCGCACGATCTCGACGAACTCGCGCACAGCCGCAACCGGCGCGTGGTACGGCAGGCCGTAGCCGCGCTCGGAGATGGCGGGGTGTCCCGCGCCGATCCCGAAGATCACACGTCCGCCCGAGAGGTCGTCGAGCGTGGCCAGTCCCATCGCCGCCAGCGCGGGCGGGCGAGAGAAGACCGGCATGATGCCTGTGCCCAGTCCGATGCCCTTCGTCGCCCCGATCATCGCCCCCAGCTGCGAGAAGCTCTCACGGCCGCGCCCCTCGGGCAGCCACACGCTGTGGTAACCGGCCCGATCGGCCAGGACCGCCAGGTCCACCATCGTGCGGACGGGCAGCGCATCGCGCCGGCCGGCGGGCGGCAGCAGGTCGCGGAGGGAGACGCCAAGCGCCATCAAGGGTATCAGAGTAGTTCGGCTGCGGCACGCGCCAGGACGGTGCGCGGGAGGAGGACCGGCGGGCCGGAGGCCTGCCGGATGGTCTGCTTCATTACGAGGCTGTAACCGAGCGAATCGAGGACGATGAGATCGACGCCCGCGTCTGCGAGCTGCCCTCCCAGCGCGGGCAGTACCGTCGCGTCGTCGTAGGGTGAGGCGGACAGCACCGTCACGCGGCGCACGACCTCGCTCCACCGCGCGCGTTGTTCCTCCACCTGGCCCGGGTCGGGGGTGATCACGCCGACGTGGCCGTCCCGCGCGACGGCGTGGACCAGGTCGAATAGGA
>DASSGA010000256.1:0-3354 GCA_035693805.1 bacterium
GGGCTGACGTCTTGGGAAGACGTGGTCCGGGAGAGCCTCGTCGCCGCGGTCACAGCCCGGCTTGCGCTCCCGGCGGAGCGCCGGGCCGACTATCTGAAGAAGCAGTACGCCCGCGGCCTCATCCTGGTCGACCACTTCGCCCGCGAGCTGGACCGCTACGAACGGAGCACGGTCCCGCTGCCGGAGTTCGTTGCCGAGCTGCTGCGCACGGTCAACCTGGAGGAGGAGCAGCGGGTCTTCTCGACCCGCCGGCCCTAAGGCACCGTCACCTGCACGTCGCCCCCCGTGATGTCGAAAGATGGGTCCGAGGCGTCTCCCGAGCGATCCTCACCGGCCACGTAGGTATCACGCCGCAGGTCCACGGTCAGGAAAGCGAAGCGGTCCCCTGCGCCCTCGCCTAGCGCGTCGAGCGGCGTGAGCCGGTCGTCGACCGTGACGAAGTTGACCTTCACCCGCCGGGGAACCGTCGGGCCGGTCTGGAGATCCGAGAGCGCGACGCGCACCCGGAGGCCCCGGCCGCCGGCGAGGACCTGGCCGAAGATGTACGGCTGCGGCGGGCGCACAGCGACGAACTCGAACGGCCGGAACGCCCCCGGCGGGATGCGCCCGAAGAAGAAGCGGCCACCCCGATAGAGCACGTAGTGCGACCAGTTGCTGCTGTCGCTCTGCGGCCCGGTCAGGAGCGCGTCGTCGGCGGTGAAGGCGATGTAGTATGCGCCGCCGGCCGGTTTCACCGGCCCCGCAAGGTGCATCGTCACGACGAGTTGCTGGCCCACCTGTGCGTGAGCGAGCCCACCTGCCGCGAGCACCACGATCAGTCCTGCCACGACGCCGCGCATCACCGTCCCCTTTCCGTCATCAGCATAGCCGATGCGTGCGCTCACCGGCCCGTGCCGATCTGCAGCGGCTGATCGAAGAGCAGTCCGCCCCGTCCGGCGATCCCGACCCGCCCGCGTCCCCACGGCACGGCCGTGAGCCACACCTCCAGCCAGGTCTCGTTCCGCGCGCCGAAGTGGGTCAGGCTTACGCCGAGACAATCGCAGAAGATCCGGCTGACAGAGACGCGGTCGTGCACGACCCGGCCGGTCAGTCCATCGTAATAGCCGATGTACTGCGCGCGCCACTCTTTGCCGAGCTGGAGATCCACGTTCGCCTCGACCCGGTCCAGCCGCCGCAGATTGGGGTCGTAGGTCACGGCCGCCCCCACGCTCCATCCCCCCGGAGGCAGGTAGAACGCGCGGGCGGTCACGAGCCCCGGGGTGCGCGTGAGGAAGTCGTACGAAGCACCAGCGCTCAGCAGCAGCCGTGGCGCGCGGTAGGAGACGGTGACGTCCCCCGAGCTCACCGTCCCGGCGATCTGATCGAACACGAAGGGACTCGTCCCCGAGGGAAACTGCCCGGTGTATCCGGCGCGGGCGTCGAGCCGCTCCGTGAGGCGGTGGACGTACTCGATCCGTCCGCCGGAGAAGACACGACGGTCCCCGGTGGAGTACCAGCTCCCCCGAGCGAAGGCCCGCACGCCGAGCGTGCCGCGCTCCCCGATCCGCACCGGCCCCGTGACCGTGGCCAGCAGGTCGGTGCGCACCGCATCGAGCGTCGTTACCCCCGCGCCGACCGTGGTCTCCCGGAAGCGGCCCGCGCCGCCTTCGAGCTGCGCGACCAGCGACGTCTCGCCGAGCCGGATGGGGGCCAAGGCTGCCGTGAGCTCCGGCAGTCGCTCGAGCGCATACCGGGAGTCACCCGGGAACCGCTCGGCATCGAGATCCCAGCGGGTCTCGGTGACCAGGCGCGCACTGAATCCTGGGGCGAGGTAGGCCAGCGCGATCCGCGGCATCAGCTCGTCGTCCACGCCGAGGGCGGAGCGGACGCGGGTGAACGGGAGGTAGGCGTCCACGAACCACCGATCAGCGATCCGCTGGCTGTGCGCCAGGGTGGTGGTCAAGAAGGAATCGGTCGCCCCGGGCACCGTTGAGCTCTGGCTGTAGGTCCCGAAGAGGAACGTGAACGCCTCCGGCCGCTGACGGCTCAGGTCGAAGGCCGTGAAGAGGCTGCTCGTCGACGGCTGCGCCGCGAACGACCGCCCGAAGTAGTCGGCGAACACGCTCGCCTGCACCGAGGGGGTGATCTGCTGCGCGTGGGCCAGGACGCCGCGGAGGTCCACGCCGCCGGTCTGCCGGTTCGCCAGGCGGTACAGCAGCGCGGACCCGCGTCCGCCTCGCACCTGATAGACGTGCTCGACGCCGACCCCGACCCCCAAGCGTTCCATCCAGTCCGCGTGGAAGAAGCCGTAATGTGACGGGGTGAGGTAGTAGGTGTAGGCGGTCTTGAGGAACCAGCCCTCCGCGTCGCTGTATCCGACCACCGGCACGATCCGCGACTCGCGCCGTTCCTGAAGGAAGATGATGAACCACGGCAGCGTGAAGAGCCGGCGGTCGCCGAGCCACACCGAGACGCGCCGCCCGACGATCTTGTCGCCGACGATGATGCCGATCTCCGCGGCCGTGAACGACACCAGCGGGTCGTCGGGATCGCACGTGGTGGCAAAGGCGTCACTGGCGCTGGCGAACCGGGGGGGATCACCCTCGAGCCGGGCCGCGCGGAGCGTCACCGATCCCAGGACCATCGGCCCGGTGTAGGTGGTCTCGGCCTGATAGAGGGTTCCCACTCGCGTGTTGATGTTGTAGGTCAGGAAGTCTCCGGCGACCGTCTGGCCGGCCACCTCGAGGCTCACCTGGCCTTCGGCGTTGACCTCCCCGGTGGCCAGGTTGGCGACGAGGTCGTCCGCCCGGATGGTCACGTCGTCGGCGGTGAGCACCACGTGGCCGGAGGCGGTGAGCACTCTCGTCCGCCGGTCGTAGCGGAATACGTCGGCGGTGACGCGGACCGGTAGGTCTTCCTCTTGGAGGGCCTGGGCGGGGACGGGCAGCAGGACGAGGAGGAGGAGCAGGAGGGCGGCGCTTCTCACTTCCCTCGCTTCACGGAGAACTCAGTCTCCACGTTGCCCATCGCCTCGAACGTCTCATCCGCGAGCGAGATCACGACTTTGTCGGCGCGCAGCCAGCTTCCGTCCGCCTCCCGGATGCGCACGTTGCCGGTCACCACGAGCATGCGCTCGCGGCTCGTGTAGAGCGCGTGATCGCCGGTGGCGAGGCGTCCCTCCTGCTCCACGCGGATGGCCCCGTCGGCCTGCATGTCGCGCGAGCGCAGCTGGATCACCACCCGGTCGCAGGCCATGACGGTGCGGGATGCGAGAGCTTTCGCCGCCTCCGGATCCTCGGTGGCCAGCCATTCGCCGCTGCGCTGATCGACCACGACATCCCCGGTCAGCTCCAGGACGTTCCTGACCTCGGAATA
>DASSGA010000257.1:0-8637 GCA_035693805.1 bacterium
CGGCGCAATTTCATGAAGGCGATGGCCGCCACGGGCGCGGCGGCCACGCTCCCGCAGGCGGCCAGGCTCGTTTCCGCCTGGTCGGCGGCGCCCGGTCGCCACAACGGCACGCACGTGGCGCGTCGTTGGGTGATGGTCATCGACCTGGAGCGCTGCGACGGCTGCCGGCGCTGCACACGTGCCTGCCAGGCCGAGCACGTCGTCCCCTTCGAGCAGGAGTGGATCAAGATCTACGACGCCGGCAACAACGAGTACGACAAGTACTCGATGCCGGTGCCCTGCCAGCACTGCGAGGTGGCGCCCTGCGTCAAGGTCTGTCCCGTCGGGGCCACCTTCCACAACGAGGACGGCATCGTACTGGTGGATCACAACCGCTGCGTGGGCTGCCGCTTCTGCATGGCGGCCTGTCCCTACGGGGCGCGCTCCTTCAACTGGCGGGAGCCGAAGCACACGCCGGCGGAGTCGTTCGCCAGCTACTCGCCCGAGTACCCCGTTCCGCATCGCAAAGGCACGGTCGAGAAGTGCATGCTCTGCGCGCACCGCGTGCAGGTGGGACGCCTGCCCGCGTGTCTCGAGATCTGCACCAAGACCGGGATGCGCGCGATCTGGTTCGGGGATGCCAACGAGAATCTGGTCACCAACGGCGAGCAGGTCAAGAAGTTGACGCAGCTCCTGGGCGAGGGCCGCGCCTATCAGTACAAGGAGGAGCTCGGCACCCACCCGCGCGTCTGGTACCTGCTCCCCTCGCGCCACGATCTGATCGCCCCCACACCGGCTGCGCCCGCGGAGGGAACCAGTGAGCCCAACCGACCTTGACGTCCGTCAGGACGAAGCTCCGGTCCTGCGCCCCCTGCAGCACAGCGGCCCGGGATTCTGGGTGCTCATCGCCGGCCTGCTGGCCGTCATCGGGGTGGGCGCCTATGCCTACGTCTCACAGCTGCGGGTGGGCCTCGGGGTCACGGGGCTCAACGACCGGATCTCCTGGGGGATCTACATCACGAACTTCGTCTTCTTCATCGGCGTCAGCCACGCGGGAACGCTGATCTCCGCCATCCTGCGCGTCACGGGCGCGGAGTGGCGGCGGCCGATCACCCGCATGGCCGAGGCGATCACCGTGTTCGCGCTGCTGGTCGGCGCGCCCATGGTGATGATCGACATGGGGCGGCCCGAGCGATTGCTGAACGTCTTCCGCTTCGGGCGGCTGCAGTCGCCCATCCTCTGGGACATCATCTCCATCACGACGTACGTGGCCGGCAGCCTGCTCTACCTGTACCTCCCGATGATCCCGGACCTGGCGCAGCTTCGTGACATGCCGGGGCTGGCCCGCTGGCGGCGCCGCCTCTACGGGCTGCTGGCGGTGGGGTGGCGGGGGACGCCCCGGCAGCATGCCTTCCTCGAGCAGGGCATCGCCGCCATGGCCATCGTCATCATCCCCGTGGCCATCTCGGTGCACACGGTGGTGTCCTGGATCTTCGGGATGACGCTGCGGGCAGGGTGGCACTCCACGATCTTCGGCCCGTACTTCGTGATCGGGGCCATCTTCAGCGGGATCGCCGCGATCATCACGGCGATGGGCGCGTTCCGGCGCGTCTACCGGCTGGAGCGGTTCCTCACCCCGGATCACTTCCAGAAGCTGGGGTACCTGCTGCTCACGCTCAACCTGCTCTACCTGTACTTCACGGTCAGCGAGTACCTGACGATCAGCTACGGCGCCGAGATCAAGGACGTCCGCCTGATCGAGGCGTTGTTCCAGGGCACGTTCTCCCGGATGTTCTGGATGATGGCGGTCGTCGGCCTCATCCTGCCTGCCGTCCTCACGCTGATCCCGCACCTGCCCGTCGTAGACCGGCTGCGCCGGGTCCCACTGCTGCGCCCCGTGCCCGTCGGAGCAGCGGCGGTCGTGATGACCGTCCTGGCTGCGGGGATGCACTTCGGCCGCGGCCCGCAGGTCAGCGCACTGTGGGGGATCTCGCACGACACCGTGTTCGCCGTGGCCGCCTTCACCGCCGCGGGCGCGGTGCTGGCGCTGCTGCCCGCGCTGCGCCGGCGGCCCGTGGCCGCGATCGTGTTCGCGTCCGTGCTGGTCAACATCGGGATGTGGCTCAAGCGCTACATCATCGTCGTGCCGAGCATGGCCCTGCCGCTCACGCGGTCGGAGTGGGCCACCTATAACCCGACGTGGGTGGAGTGGTCGATCACCGCCGCGGCGTTCGCCACGTTCATCCTGCTGTACGCGCTGTTCGCCAAGTTCTTCCCGTTGATCTCGCTGTGGGAGGTTCGCGAAGCCCCGAAGGCTGCGCCGGCGGCGGCGCACGGACAGGAGGCTGCGGCGTGAAGAGGCTGCTGCCCATCGCGATGCTGCTGGTGGGGGCGCTGGCGCTCGTCCGCAGCGCCGTCGCCGCCCCCGCGGATACACGCCTGACGCTGAGCGGCCCCTCGGCGGTCGAGCTGGGTGAAGAGATCGCGCTGGAAGCCCGGCTGCTCACGGGCGGCGGAGCGCCCATTCCCGGAGCGGTGCTCGAGCTGCGCCAGGTGGGCGCGGTGGGGGAGCGGGGCCTCCGGCAGGCGACGACGGATGCGCAGGGTATGGCCCTGCTCACCCACCGCGAGTATTCTGTGCCGGTGCTCACGCTACGCGCCACCTTCGCCGGCACGTCCGCGCTGGCCCCGGCGCACGCGGATCTGCGCGTGACCGTCAACGGCGTTCGGGTGCCGCCGTCCGTGGCGATGGCCCACAGGCCCGGGCTGGCGATCAAGACCGCGCTGTTCCTGCTGCTGGGGACTGTCTGGCTGACGTATCTCTACGCGGCGTCGCGGGTGGCGCGCGTTGCCCTCGACGCCCGCAGTCCGATCCAAGGAGGGAGAGTCAGATGAGAGGGAAGCAACTCCTGATCGGGGCGGCGGTGCTCCTGCTCGTGCTCCCGCTGCTCGCCCAGCTCCCCGGCGCCGCGGCCCCGCGGCCCCGCCTGCCGTACTGGGTGATGGCCGACGTGATCCGGGGAGACACCCTCGGCGCCCAGAGCAGCATATTCAAGCAGGGGGACGAGGTGGTCTTCCGCGCCCGTGTCCTCGACATCGCCACCGGGCAGGATCCGGGGCGGGCGGGGCAGGGGCTCAAGGCGCTCCAGGAGCTCGGGCTGAAGGTCACGGCCTACCTGGAGGACGGCAAGTCCTTCCCGATGACCTACGGCCGGCATCCCGCCCAGGCCTCGGGCCGCGAGCCGGTGTCCTGGTTCTGGACCGCGTCGTGGAGGATCCCGGACGGCTACACCGGTCCGCACGACGCCGGAACGCTAGTCATCCCGGTGAGGGGCGCCCGCTACGTGAAGTGGTGGGTGATGGTGACCGACAAGGCGGGAGCGAACGTGCGGTGGGACCCGATCGGGGTGGGCACCAATCTCAACCCGATCGGCCTCATCATCGAGAAGCGCTGAGTAAGGGAGGCATCCGAGATGCGACGCATGCTCACGCTGTTCTGCGCGGCCCTGATCCTCTTCGCGCCGCTGCTGCTCGCCGGCCGGCCGGCCGCCGCCGGGCCCCAGGGCAAGCTGGTGTACATCGTGGCGGCCGACATCGTCCGCGGGCTGTTCCAGGCCACCGGGACCGTCTGCGTGCAGACGAACGTGTTCAAGCTGGGGGAAGAAGTCGTCTGGCGCGTGACGGTCTTCGACGCGTCGAACGGGGCTGATCCCGCCGAGGACGGCAAGAATCTCACAGCCCTGACCGAGCGCGGCATCAAGGTCACGGTGTATCTCGAGAACGGGATGTCCTTCCCCCTGCGGTACGCGAGGCATCCCGGCAAGGGCGATCCCGCGGCCTGGCTGTGGGCCACAGGATGGCGGATCCCGGACGACTTCCCCACCGGCCGCCTGAAGTGGTGGCTGGTCGTGACCGACAAGACAGGCGCGTTCGTGCGGTTCGACCCCATCGGATTCGGCACGAACCTGGGCGCAGCGCCGCTGATCATCGAGAAGCGCTGACTCCATGCGCGCCATCTACGCGGGTCTGATCATCGCCCTGCTGGCCTCCGTGGCCGGGCCGTCCGCTCCGGCCACGGCGCAGGGCTTCGTGGGCTCCCTGGTGGCCACCCCTGATCGGGGGCCGGTGGGGACCAGGGTCACGCTCACGGGGAAGGGCCTGCCGGCCAACGCCGCGCTGGACGTGATGTGGCAGACGGTCGAGGCCGAGTGGATCCAGGAGCCGCCGCTGTTCAAGGGGGTCGCCGCTCGCGAGACGCAGCACCGCATCGCGACGGTGACGACGGCGGCGGACGGCAGCTTCGTCGAGACGCTGAAGATCCCTGAGGAGTACGGCGGGCTGCACGACATCTACCTCATGCACGGCAGCCGTGTCCTGAACAAAGCCGGGTTCCGCACCCTGCCGGTGGTCACCATGCTGCCCGCGTCAGGGCCGGTGGGGACGCCGATCCGCATCACCCTCAAGGGGTTCAACCCGGTCCACCAGCTCGAGACCTGGTTCTTCGTGCTGTACGACAACAAACTGGTCGGCTACATGACCGCGCTGCGCACGAACGGCACGGCCCGGGTCATCATCCCGGCCACCGGGGAGCCCGGCCTCCATGTCGTCGAGGTCTTCAACGGCGGCGTCGGAGGACCGTATCGCAACCCCGAGTCCTCGCCGCTGCGCTCGATCCAGGGCCTGGAGCCCATCTTCCGCTTCACGTTCAGGATCACTGAGGGCCAGGCCGTCATTCCGCCTGACATCGAGGCGCAGTGGGCGAAGCCGGTGCGCGGGGTGGAGCCGGCGCTGGCGAGCCCGGTCATCTGGAGCGACGTGCGCTCGGGTCCCGTGGGGACCCCCACCGTACTGCGCGGGAAGGGCTTTGCCGCAGGCGAGCGCATCGATCTGCTGTTCTACAACATGAAGGGCAACAGGCTGAGCGCCACGGGCTTCGCGGCGTACGTGGAGGAGCTGGCCACGGTTACCGCGGGAGCCGACGGGACGTTCGCCTGGACGTACAAGATCCCCGATCATCTCGGAGGGGATCATCGGATCGCGGCGCGGGTCAAGGGCCAGGAGGTGGCGGCTACCTCACTCGTCATCGATCGCACCGCGCTGCCGCTGGCCAAGCGCGAGTACAGGGTGGGCGAGGAGATCGTGATCCACCTCAAGGCCGTCGGGTGGACGGAGACGGACAACATCGTCTCCCTCGTCTACGACAACTCGTGGATCGGCTACTCGTGCGGCTTCAACACCGACGGGGACGTCGTGATGCGGGTGCGCGCCAGCGGCGCCCCGGGCTGGCACTACATCGACGTCTATCCGGCCCTCTACCGGTACCGGAACTACTCGCAGACGATGGAGCTGCCGTTCCTCTTCCGGTACCCGATGCTCTCCTGGCGGGATCACCCGCAGCCGTTCGTCTTCCGTTACGCCTTCAAGATCGTCAAGTAGGCTCCGGCAACGACGACCCCGCCGCACCTACCCGTATGGGTAGGTGCGGCGGGAAAGACTACCCCCGCGCGTGTTGTGTCACCGGTGCGTAGGTCCTAGCGTGGAATGCGAGATGCGCCTGCATCCCAATCCGGCTAACTAGGGAGGAAACGAAGGATGAGTCGACTCGCCGTTGTTCTCGCGTTCGTCCTGGTCAGCGCCACGATGGTGACGGCAGCGGGGGATCTGAGCCGGCAGGCTCCGGTCGAGCTGCGCGTGATCCTGGGTGCGAAGGACGCGGAGTACGCCCTGAGCCCCAAGACCTGGAACCTGCAGACCGGTAAGCTCTACAAGGTCACCTTCGTCAACCAGGGCAAGCTGAAGCACGAGTGGGTCGCGGCGGAATTCACGCTCACCGTCTGGACCCGCAAGGTCCAGGTGGGCGGCGTGGAGGTGAAGGGCGTCATCAGTGAGATCGAGGTCGGACCCGGCGCACAGGCGGAGTGGTATTTTGTCCCGATCCGGACGGGGACCTTTGAGATGGCCTGCGAGCTCGAGGGGCACCGGGAGAACGGCATGTTCGGCAAGATCGTGGTCAAGTAGGCGTCCGGATACCCGGTCTCCATCGCACCCTGAGGGGGGTGAGCAGATGCGGCGGCCAGCGTGGGTCGGGACCGTCCTCGCTGCCGTGCTGGTCGCGGGTACGGCGGCGGCCGCGGCCAGTGTCGTTGCGCAGCAGATCACGATCACCATGCGCGAGTTCAGCTACACACCCGGCCGGATCATCGTGCCGGTCGGCAAACCGGTGGCGATCACCCTGATCAACAAGGGGAAGCTGCCTCACGAGTTCATGATCTACGATCGCCCCAAGTCGATGGACGCGATGATGGGGCATGCCTGGGTAGAGCAGACCAACTACTTCCACGGCGTGCCGGCGGCCGTCGCCGGCGGCACGGTGAGACGCCACAAGGGCGACTTCCTTGAGGTGAAGGTGCCGGCGGGCACATCGGCCACCATCACGTTCACGCCGGTGAAGAAGGGGACCTTCGAGTTCGGTTGCATGATCGAAGACCACTACGAGGCCGGCCAGAAGGGTGTGCTACTGGTCAGGTAGGCCAACGACGGAGGAGGGCCATGCAGAACGGCGGCTGGACCGTTTTCAGCGCGGTGTTCCTGGTTGTGCTCCTGCTGCTGGCCGGCGGGTACATCATGGTGCAAGCCTATGCCCCACCAGTGTCGGCCACCGCCCCCGTGACCCCGGAGGTCCGGCAGTTCCGGGTCTTCCTGCACACCTTCGAGGCCGGAGACGAGACGCTGCATTACTGGACGCCGGCCACCATCGTCGTCAACGCCGGCGATTCGGTCATCCTGCGGATCACCAACACCGATGGGGAGGATCCCCACGGCTTCTCCCTGGGGGCGCTCAACGTATCCGTGCCGTCCATCGCGCCAGGGGAGACCGTCACGCTGCGCTTTCCGGCGACCCGCCCCGGGATCTACCACTACGGATGCACGCTGGCGGGGTGTGCGGTCGACCACGAAGATCAAACCGGGGAGTTCATCGTCCTCCCGGGACGGTGAGGCCGTGCTGTCGCGCCGCTCGTTCCTGAAGGTCCTCGCGGCGGCGGCCGCGGCCACGCCGCTGGCCGGCGGCGGTGCCGTTCTCCGCCGCTGGCGGTCGGGCCGGGGCCACGGTGCGCCCGCGCTCGTCGCGGCGCCCAGTGTCGACCGGACGCTCATCCAACTCGCCGATGTCCCAACCCGAGACGGCGATGCCACGATCGCCTATGCCGCTTCACCGCCCGCGGCGACCGGGGCAGGAGTCCCGGGACGGCGGTGGGTGATGGTGATCGATCTGGCAAAGTGCGACGGTTGCCGTGAGTGCACGCGCGCCTGCCAGGCGATGCACTTCATCCCGGCCGGACAGGAGTGGATCCGCGTCTACGAGATGCGGGACAACGAGGTCGCTGCTCCGTACTGGTTCCCGCGGCCCTGCATGCAGTGCGACAATGCGCCCTGCGTCAAAGTGTGCCCGGTCAGCGCGGCGTGGAAACGCGAGGACGGTATCGTGATGCAGGACACCGCGCGCTGCATCGGCTGCCGATTCTGCATCGCCGCCTGCCCGTACGGGGCGCGTACGTTCAACTGGGTCCAGCCGGAGGAGAGCGGGGCCCAGCAGCACCTGCCGTACTCCGACGACTGGAACCAGCGTCACCGCAAGGGCACGACCGAGAAGTGCATCTTCTGCCCGGGGCTCATCAAGGAGGGGAAGCTCCCGGCCTGCGTCACCGCGTGCCCGATGGGCGCCATCTCCTTCGGGGACCAGGTCGAAGACGCCGTGACCAACTCCCAGGGTGAGACGGTGCGCTTCTCTGCGCTGATCCGCCAGAGCGCCGGCTACCGGTCGATGGAGGAGTTGGGCACGGAGCCGCGCGTCTACTACCTACCGCCTCGCAAGCGGGTCTATCCAATCCCCCCGGAGGAACCGCAGCCGGCGACGGTGGGAGGGCACCCGTGATCGACCGGCGGCACCGACAGGAGTTCACGCCGCGTGAGCAGCACCTCCTCGACTCGCTGCACGCGACCAGCGGGCGCTACTACGCTCTCGTAGGCGGGCTCGTCGCGGTCATCATCTGGGGGTTCATCGCCTACGGCGTGCAGCTCCGCTACGGCCTGGGTGTCACCGGCCTGCGGGACAATTTCATGTGGGGTGTCTACATCACGAACTTCGTCTTCTTCATCGGCGTTAGCCACGTCGGCGCGCTGATGTCCGCCATCCTGCGCCTCACCGGCGCGGAGTGGCGGCGGCCGATCACGCGCATGGCGGAGGCGATCACCTTCGCCTCGCTGCTGATGGGCGCGCTGATGCCGTTCGTCGACATGGGGCGCCCCGACCGCTTCCTGAACATCATCCTGCACGGTCGCTTGCAGTCACCAATCCTCTGGGACATCATGTCCATCACCACGTACCTGACGGGCAGCACGCTGTTCCTGTTCGTGCCGATGATCCCGGACATCGCGCTGCTGCGTGACCACTTCGCCCAGCGCGGCCCGGCCTGGCGCCGTCGCGTGTACGCGGTCCTGGCGCTGGGCTGGCGCGGGAGCGCCGAACAGCGGCACCGCCTGGAGACCATCATGGGTGTGCTCGCCGTGCTCATCATCCCCGTCGCTATTTCGGTGCACACCGTCGTCTCCTGGATCATGGGGATGACCCTGCGGGCGGGGTGGAACAGCACGATCTTC
>DASSGA010000258.1:0-13882 GCA_035693805.1 bacterium
GGGCTGATCGGATTCGTGGGCGCGCCGTGGTGGGGCAATCCTTTCCACCACTTCGTCGAGTTCGAGGCGGCGGAGAGCGTCCCGTTCGACCTGAACCTGGCCCTGCTCAGCACCGCGGTGGCGCTCGCCGGCATCTTTACCGCGGCCGTTGTGTACTACTGGCAGTGGCTGTCCTCCGCGTCGCTCCGCCGCGCCGCCCGGCCGCTGTATGCGCTGCTCGTGCACAAGTACTACTGGGATGAGCTGTACGCGTTCGCCGTCGTCGCGCCGACGCTGTGGATCGCGCGCAGGCTGCGCGTGTTCGATCTGTACGTGATCGACGGCGCGGTGAACGCGGTGGGGATCGTCTTCGTCTGGCTGGCCCGTCTGTACCGGCTGTTCGACCTGTACGTCGTGGACGGCCTCGTCAACCTCATCGGCTGGGTGACCGGCAAGGTGGGCGGGGTCCTGCGGTACGTGCAGACGGGGAGCCCGCAGAACTACCTGCTCGTCATCGCGTTCGGCGTGATCGTCCTCGTGATTGGAGGGATTCTCCGATAATGCTGAGTCTCATCACGTTCCTCCCGCTCGCCGGGGGCCTCCTCATCCTGCTGCTCCCGAAGACGAACCACGCGCTGATGAAGAACGTGGCGCTGCTGGCCTCCGCGGCCTCGTTCCTCCTCAGCCTGGTGCTGGTCGGGATGTACCAGATCGGCGGCGGCATGCAGTTCCAGGAGCTCTACCGCTGGATCCCCGGGATCGCCATCAACTACCACCTCGGGGTGGACGGGCTGAGCCTGCCGCTGCTCGTGCTGACCACGCTCCTCAGCCTGCTCTCCGTGGTGTACTCCTGGCGGATCGACCATCGCCTGAAGGAATACCTGTTCCTGTTCCTGCTGCTCGAAACCGGGATGCTCGGCGTCTTCGTCGCCCTGGACTTCTTCCTCTTCTACATCTTCTGGGAGATCACGCTGGTCCCGATGTTCTTCCTCATCGCGATCTGGGGCGGCCCGCGCAAGGAGTACGCGGCGATCAAGTTCTTCCTCTATACGCTGGTCGGCTCGCTGGCGATGCTGCTGGCCATCCTGCTGCTGTACTTCCACAGCGACCCGCGGACGTTCGGGATGCTCGACCTCATCCGGCAGCAGCCGCTGGCCGGCACGCCCCTGCTCGCGGCGCTGGCCTTCTGGGGGTTCTTCCTCAGCTTCGCCATCAAGGTGCCGATGTGGCCGTTCCACACCTGGCTCCCGGACGCGCACGTCGAGGCGCCGACCGCGGGCTCGGTCATCCTGGCCGGCATCCTGCTGAAGATGGGCACCTACGGCTTCGTCCGCGTCAGCCTGCCGATGCTGCCCGAGGCGTTCAAGCAGTATGCCGTGATCGTCGCCGTGCTCGCCCTGCTCGGCATCGTCTACGGCGCGCTCGTGGCGATGGCCCAGACCGATCTGAAGAAGCTCGTCGCCTACAGCTCCGTGAACCACATGGGGTTCGTCATGCTCGGCATCGCCGCGGCCGCCGCGGCGGCGGGGGATGCGAGCAAGGCGCAGGCCGCGGCCACGGCGCTCAACGGCGCGGTCTTCGAGATGGTCGCCCACGGCATCATCACCGGGGCGCTGTTCCTCATCGTCGGCGTGATCTACGACTACCGGGCGCACACCCGGGGGGTGGATGAGTTCGGCGGGCTGGGCGTGCGCCTGCCGGTCTACACCGGGATCAGCACGATGGCGATGCTGGCTTCGCTCGGCCTGCCCGGGTTGATGGGATTCGTCGCGGAGTTCCTCATCTTCGTGGGCAGCTTCGGGATCTTCCCATACTTCACCGCAGTGGCCCTGACGGGTCTCGTCTTCAACGCGGCGATGTTCCTCTGGACGATCCAGCGCATCTTCCTCGGCCCGCTGAACGAGCGGTGGGCACACCTGCCCGACATGGACGGCCGGGAGAAGTTGTCGCTGGTGCCGCTGGCCGTCCTCATGCTCATCTTCGGGGTCTACCCGCGGCCGCTGCTGGACGTGATCAATGCCGCGATGACGACGCTCGCCGGCGTGGTGCGCTGAGCCGATGCTGCCGACCGCGTCCGATCTCTGGTCGATCGGCCCGGAGCTGTGGCTGGCCGGGCTCGGCCTGCTCGTGCTCCTCGTCGACCTCTTCACCGCCCCCGGGCGCAAGGTGGCGGCCGGCGCGATCGCGGTGGGCGGCCTGCTGCTGACGCTGATCCCGGCCTCCGCGATGCTTGCCTGGGATCCGCGGACGGCCTTCTTCGGCTCGTACGCGGTGGACGGGTTCGCGGTCTTCTTCAAGATCCTCACCGTCATCGCCACCGCGCTGGTGATCCTGGCCGCGATGGACAGCCTGCGCTCGCGCTTCGAGGGCGAGTTCTACGCGCTGCTGGTGTTCACGGCCCTCGGGCTCGTCCTGATGGCGGGGAGCACCGACCTCATCCTGCTGGCGCTCTCCATCGAGTTCGTCAGCCTGACGAGCTACGTCCTGGCGGGTTTCCTCAAGGCGAACCCGAAGAGCAACGAGGCCGGGATCAAGTACTTCCTCTTCGGCGCGGCGGCCTCGGCGGTGATGTTCTTCGGCTTCTCCATCGTGTACGGGCTGACCGGCAGCACGAACCTCTACGACATCGCCGTGCGCCTCCGCACCGCGCCGCAGCCCGCGCTCTACCTCAGCGTGGCGCTGATGCTGGCCGGGTTCGGCTTCAAGATCTCGATGGTGCCGTTCCACCAGTGGACGCCGGACGTCTACGAGGGCGCCCCGACGCCGGTGGCGGCCTTCCTCTCCGTGGCGTCGAAGGCGGCGGGCTTCGCCGCCCTGGTGCGTGTGCTGCTCGTGGCGATCGATCCCGCCCGTGTGGACTGGGTGCTGCTGCTGTCGATCCTCGCCGCGGTGACGATGACGCTCGGGAATCTGCTCGCCCTGCCGCAGCGGAACATCAAGCGCATGCTCGCCTACTCCAGCATCAGCCACGCCGGCTTCATCCTCATCGGCGTCGCGGCGTTCCGCGGGGACTTCGGCACGCCGGGACTGCTCATCTACCTGCTGGGCTACACGTTCACGCAGCTCGGCGCGTTCTTCGTCGCGGTGCTCGTGGGCGCGCAGCTGCGCTCCGACGACATCCGGGACTACGCGGGCCTCTCGCGACGGGCCCCGGTCTCGGCGTTCCTGATGGCGGTGTTCATGCTTTCCCTCACCGGGCTCCCGCCGACCGCGGTCTTCATCGGGAAGTTCTACGTCCTGGGCGCGGCGATCGAGACCGGGCTGTTGTGGCTGGCCGTGGTCGGGATCATCAACAGCGTGATCTCTCTCTACTACTATGCCGGCGTGATCCGGGCGATGTACGTCATGCCCGCGACGAGCGAGACGCCCATCCCCGAGCCGCCGGCCCTGCAGGTCGCGCTCGGCATCGCGGGGTTGGGCACCCTGATCATCGGCCTCTATCCGCAGCCCATCATCGACCTGGCGAAGAACGCCACGCTCCTGCTCCGCCTGTAGCCGTTGACGCTCTTTCCGTCCGTCTGTTATGATGGCCCCGGTCATTCCGGCCCAGGACTGCGGGGAGGCCCCGTGGTCCTGGGTTTTCGGCGCTCAGAGAACCCGTAGCCAGGTGGAACGATGACGGCCAAGGGCGGCCACTCGGACGACAACCTCCTCCAGCTCATCGCCTCGAAGGAACAGGAACTCGAGCACAGGGTCGCGCAGGCGCGCGAGCAGGCCCGAGCGCTGATCGACGACGCGCAGCGGGAGGCCGCGGCGCTGCTCGAGCAGTCGCGCCGCGAGGCGGCGCAGTTCGCGGAGCGCACGCAGGCCGAGATCGCCCGCGAGAGCGAGGCCGCCGCGGCACAGCGCCTCGCCCAGGCAGAGGCGGATGCGAAGCAGGTCAGTGCGCGCGCCGCCGAACGCATGGACCGGGCGGTCGACCTCGTCGTCACCCGCGTCATGGGCGGACTCTCCTGATCGTTGAGATGGCTCGGGTCATCGTGCTGGGGCCGAAGCGCCTCCTCGGGCAAGTCATCGAGGAGGTGCAGCGGATCGGTGCCCTGCACATCGACCACATCGAATCGGAAGAAGCTCCGGTCACGGCGCTGCAGCTGTCGGAGGACGAGACGCGCCGGCTGCACGTCCTGGAGCGCGCCCTGACGCGGGCCGACGGTCTGCTCATCCTGCTGCCCGTCCGCGGCGCGGCCCCTGCGGCCGGCGCCGCGACCGCGGCCGATCTCCCGGGAACCCCCGCGGAAGAGATCGACGAGGAGATCGCCGCGGTCGAACAACGCGTTCGCACGCTGACCCGCGCCCGGCTCGAGCTGGAAGAGGAACTGTCGCTGATCGCATCCTACGAGGGCGCGGTCCGGGCCCTGTCCCCGCTGCTCAACGCGCTGGCCGCAAGCAAGACCCTGGAGTCGATCGGCTTCCTCCTGAACACGAAGGACCTCACCGTCGTCACCGCCATCCGCAACGAGCTCGTCAAGGCCACCGACGGCCGGGTCGAGGTCATCAGCCGCATCGTGGACGACAACCGGATCGGCGTCGTCGTGGCCTTCCGCCGCGCCGACGCGGATCTCGTCCGTCCCGTGCTCTCGCGCGCGGGCGTCAGCGAGCTCAGGCTCCCGGCCCGCTTCGCGGGTGCGCAGACCGCCGACACGATCGCGATGATGGAGCGCCGCAAGGCGGAGAGCCCGAAGGAGATCGAGCGCATCGACCGCGAGCTGACGCAGATCGCCGGTGCGGAGCGCCCCCGGATCGCCGCGGCGCGGGCCGTCCTCGCGGACAGCCTCGCCCGGATGAAGGTCGTCCCGGAGCTCGCCCAGTCGCGCTACACCTTCATCCTGCACGGCTGGTCTCCGTTGCGGGCGGTGCCCGAGATCCGCGGCCGCCTGCGCGAGCGCTTCGGCGCCGAGATCGTCGTCTACGACACGCCCGCCGACCCGCACCATGACCCCGAACGCGTGCCGGTCATGCTCGACAACCCCGGCTTCATCCGCCCCTTCCAGCGGCTGCTCGCGCTGTTCCAGCCGCCGCGCTACGGCGCCTGGGACCCGAGCCCGGTCGTCGCGATCACCTTCCCGATCTTTGTCGGTCTGGTCATCGGCGACGTCGCGTATGGCCTGCTGCTCTTTGCGCTCGGATGGATGCTCCGGAATCGGGCCAGAGCCGGCCAGCCATTGACGATCAACCTGCTGAACGTGCGTTTCCCGCCGCCGCTCGTGGCGGACCTCTCGTTCCTGCTCCGGGTCTGCGCCTTCTGGATCATCCTGTTCGGCATCGTCTACCTGGAGTTCTTTGGGAATCTCGTGGAGCTGCTTGCGCACAAGTACCACTGGCCCATCGCTCCGCTCTTCAACCGGCTGGCCGAGCAGAACTGGACCCCATACTTCCTGATGATCCTCGCCGCAGGGATCCTGATGATCTTCCTGGGGCTGCTCGTGCATCTGATCGAGGCCCTCCGGCAGCGCCATTTCGTCGGGGTCTTCGAGTCGGTCGTGATCATGCTTGGGACCGGGGGCCTGCTCCTGTTCCTGGGAGCGGAGGGGGACACGTTGCCCGCCGCCCTCGGCCCCGTCGGGCTGTATCTGTTCATGGGCGCCGTCGTCATGGCGGGCATCTCCCTCATCGTCGATCGCGATGTCATCAAGCGTATCCTCTGGCTCCTGGAGAGCACCGCCGCGTTCGGCCACATCCTGTCCCACGCGCGATTGATGGCGTTCGGGCTGGCTGCGGCGGCCCTCGCCCTCGCGGCCAATGAAGTCGGCCCGGCCATGGCCACGCAGTTCAGGATCCCCGGAGTCATCGGCACCATCGCGGGCTGGCTGCTGGCCGCCGGATTTCAGACCATGTTCTTCGTCTTCACGATCATGGGGCACATCATCCAGCCGGCGCGTCTGCACTGGGTGGAGTTCTTCAGCAAGTTCAAGTTCCATGAGGAGACGGGGCGGCGCTACCAGCCGTTCCACAAATCCGGAGACGCTTGACCTGTCTTGACGCAGGCTTCACCTGGTTCTTGCTACCATCGAGGTGGAAGGGCCGGTGGGGACGGATTACTCGGGAGGTGAGTCGGGTGAGGAAAGTCGTGCTGGTGTTGATGGTGGTGTCGGCCGTCACGGTGCTCCTGGCGGGCGCGGCCTTCGCGGCGCCGGAGGAGCCGGCGGCGACGGCGAGCGGGGCGGGCGCGGGTCTACTGGGTCTGGCCGCGGCGATCAGCGTCGGGCTCGGCGCGATCGGCACGGCGTGGGCGCAGTCGCGCATCGGCGCGGCAGCCGCCGGTGCGATCGCGGAGCGGCCCGAGATCGGCGGCCTCATGCTGGTCTTCCTGGCCCTGCCGGAGACGATGATCATCCTGGGCTTCCTGGTCGCATTCTTCGTGATCGGCAAGATCTAGCCGGATGAGCTCAGAGTTGGTCGCGATCCTCGAGAAGGAATCCGCGGCGGAAGCCGAGCGCGTTCTGGCCGAGGCGCGCGCCAAAGCGGAGCAGATCGGCACGGAGGCCCGCCGGGCAGCGCAGGAGCAGCGGGAGGCCGCCCGGGCGCGGGTCGACAGCGAGCGGAAGGCGGCGCTCGCCCGGGCCAGCAGCGCCGCGCAGGTGCGCGCCGCCGCCCTCGTGCTGCAGGCGAAGGACCGGGCGATCTCCGAGGTCTTCAGCCGCGCCGAGGCGAAACTGGCCCGCCTCCAGCAGGACAAGACCCGCTACGCCGGTGTGTTGCGCGCCCTCATCCGGGAGGCCTCGGCCGGCCTCAGCGGGCGGATCGTGGTGGAGGTGCATCCCGACGACCGGGACCTCGCCCGGCAGGCCGTGAGCGAGCTGGGCCTGGACGCCGAGGCGGCGACGGCGGACGACCTGCGCGGCGGGGCCCGGGTGGTCACCGCCGACCGGCGCTTCGTCGTGGAGAACACGCTGGCCTCGCGCATCGAGCGCGTCAAGCCGGTGCTGACCTCCGAGGTGGCGGCGTTGCTGTGGGGGCAGTAGGTGCCTGACTTTCCCTACATCAACGCGAGGGTGCGCGCGATGCGCAGCCGCCTGCTGGATCCAGGCCGGATCGAGGAACTGCTGGTGCTGCCGACGCTGGAGGCATTCGTCCAGGCGCTGAACAACACGCCGTATGGCCACGACCTGCAGGAGGCCCTGGCCCGCTTCCCGGCCCTGCCGGCGGTGGACGTCGCGCTGGCGCGCAACTTCTACCACACGACGACGAAGATCCTCTCCTTCGCCGACGGCACCCCACGGGCGCTCATCGAGGTCGTCTTGATGCGCTGGGACCTCTCGAACCTGCGCCTCATCCTGCGGGGGAAGCACGGCGGGACCGCGCAGGAGGACATCGCGGCGAACCTCATCCCCGCCGGCAGCCTGAACGAGGCGGCGCTGCGCGAGCTCGCCTCCCAGCCCGACATCCCGGCCGTGGTCGGCGCGTTCAGCGGTCTGGAGCATCCCTTCGCCGTGCCGCTGTCCGAAGGGCTGCGCGAGTACCTCGAGACGAAGGACCTCTTCGCCCTCGAGCTGCGCCTGGAGCGATTCTACGCCGAGCACGGCCTGCGCGCCGCCCGCGGGGGCGGCCACAGCCAGCAGGTCGTGCGTTCGCTGCTGCAGGCCGAGCTCGACGCCACGAACGCCAAGACCGCGTTCAAGCTGCAGCGCGCGGCGGACCTCTCCCCCGAGGCGAAGGCGCGGTTCTTCATCCCGGGCGGGCGGATCGTCAGCGAAGACCTGTTCCTGCTGCTCGCCGACCGCGAGACGGCGGAGCAGGGGATGAAGGGGCTCCGTGTGCAGGGCTTTCCGGTGAAGTCGGTGAGCGACGACCTCACGGCCTTCGAGCGCGACCTCGACCTGGCGATGGCGCGCGCCCAGACCGGACTCTACCTGGGGGATCCGCTCGGCATCGACATCGTCGTCGCGTATCTGGCGCTCAAGTACAATGAGGTGAAGAACCTGCGGCTGATCGCCCGCAGCAAGCAGCTCGGCATTTCGCGCGACCGGGTGCGCCGCGAGATGGTGGTGGTGTAGGGATGGCCTACCGCATGGTGGTGATCACCGACCCCGAGACCGCGACGGGCTTCCGCCTCGCGGGGGTCGAGGTGCGCGAGGCCGATTCCCCGCAGGCGGCGGTCGAGCACCTGCGGGCGCTCCTCCCCCTCGACTACGGCCTGGTCGCCGTGAACGAGGACCTCCTGCAGGGGACCGAGGAGGAGCGCGCGCGCCTGCTGCGCGACCGCGACCTGCCCATCGTCGTGCCGTTTCCCGCCGCGAAGGCGGAGATGGAGACCGGGGAAGCGTACATCGCGCGTCTGGTCAAAGAGCACATCGGATTCTACGTGAAGTTGAGGTAGGAGGACCGGACATGGCCATCACGGGTTCGATCATCAAGATCGCCGGTCCCGCGGTCATCGCCAAGTGGATGACCGGGGCGCGGATGTACGACATCGTCCGGGTGGGCACGGAAGGCCTGCTCGGAGAGATCATCCGCCTGGACGGCGCCACCGCTTTCGTGCAGGTCTACGAGGATACCTCAGGCCTGTATGTCGGGGAACCCGTGGAGAGCACCGGCAACCCGCTCACCGTGGAGCTGGGGCCGGGGCTGCTCTTCGGCGTTTTCGACGGCATCCTGCGGCCGCTCGAAGCGGTGAAGTCCCTGAAGGGCGACTTCATTGCCCGGGGCGCCGTGGTACCGGCCCTCGACCGGGAGAAGAAGTGGGCCTTCGAGCCGACCGCAAAAGCCGGAGACAAGGTCGGACCCGGCGACGCCATCGGTTGGGTGCAGGAGTTCAACTTCAAGCACCAGATCCTCATCCCGCCATCCGTCCAGGGCGGGGAGGTGGCGGAGATCAAGCGCGGGGAGTTCACCGTGACAGAGGCGGTGTGCCGCCTGCGCGACGGGACCGAGGTGCAGATGATGCACCGGTGGCCGGTGCGGCAGGCACGGCCGGTGCGGCAGCGCCTCGAGCCCCGCGAGCCCTTCATCACCGGGCAGCGCGTGCTCGACGTCCTGTTCCCCGTCGCCATGGGCGGCACCGCGGCCATCCCGGGACCGTTCGGCTCGGGCAAGACGATCACCCAGCAGACGCTGGCGAAGTGGGGCGACGCGGACGTCATCGTCTACGTCGGGTGCGGGGAGCGCGGCAACGAGATGACGCACGTCCTCGACGAGTTCCCGGAACTGGAGGACCCGCGTACCGGCCGGCCGCTGATGGAGCGGACGATCATCATCGCCAACACCTCGAACATGCCGGTCGCCGCACGCGAGGCCTCGGTCTACACCGGCATCACGCTGGCCGAGTACTGGCGCGATCAGGGCCTGAAGGTCGCGGTCATGGCCGACTCCACCAGCCGGTGGGCGGAGGCGATGCGCGAGATCTCCTCCCGCCTGGAGGAGATGCCGGCGGAGGAGGGTTACCCGTCCTACCTCAGCAGCCGCCTGGCCGCGTTCTACGAGCGCGCCGCGCGCGTCGTCTGCCTGGGGCACCCCGAGCGACGCGGCTCGATTACCGTGATCGGCGCGGTCTCCCCGCCCGGCGGGGACTTCAGCGAGCCGGTCACGCAGGCCACGCTGCGCATCACCGGAACGTTCTGGGCGCTCGACGACAAGCTGGCCAGCCGCCGGCACTTCCCGGCGATCAACTGGCTGCGCAGCTACAGCCTCTACACGGACCTGTTCAAACCCTGGTATCGGGACAACATGCCGGCCGACTTCGAGGAGCTGCGGGATCGCGCCGGGGCGCTGCTGCAGCGCGAGGCGGAGCTGCAGGAGATCGTGCAGCTGGTCGGCCCCGACGCCCTGCAGGACGACCAGCGCATGGTCATCGAGGCGGGCAAGATGCTGCGGGAGGACTTCCTGCAGCAGAACGCCTTCACCGACGACGCGCACAGCCCGCTGCTGCGGTCCTACGGGTTTCTGAAGGCGATCGTCCTTTTCTACGATGAGTCCCTGGTCGCATTGAAGCGCGGCATGCTCCTCGACGAGATCCTCAACCTCAAGCAGATCGAGGAGATCGCGCGGATGAAGGACGTACCGAAGGACGACTTCCCCGCGTACCTGGAGACCTGGCTGCGCCGGCTGCCGGAGGCGTTCGGCGGCAAGGCGGCCGAGCCCGCCGTGGCCGGAGGGGAGGAGTAACGATGGAGCTCACCACGAAGCGCTACCAATCGATCTCCTACATCTCGGGACCGCTGCTGTTCGTCGAGGGTGCGCAGGACCTCTCCTACGGCGCCATCGTGAACATCCACCTGCCCGACGACACCGTGCGCGGCGGTCAGGTCATCGAGGTCTCCGAGCAGAAGGCGGTCATCCAGGTCTTCGAGGAGACGACGGGGCTCGACCTCGCCCGGACCAGCATCAGCCTGCGCGAGGACGTGGCGCGGCTGGGCCTCTCCCGGGAGATCATCGGCCGGCGGTTCGACGGGCTGGGCGCCCCGATCGACGGGCTGCCCCCGATCATCCCCGAGAAGCGGCTGCCGATCATCGGCGCGCCGATCAACCCCGTCGCCCGCCAGCGGCCCCAGGAGTTCATCCAGACCGGCATCTCCGCGATCGACGGCCTGAACACGCTGGTGCGCGGGCAGAAGCTGCCGATCTTCAGCGGGGCGGGCCTCCCGCACAACGAGATCGCCGCCCAGATCGCCCGCCAGGCCAAGGTGCCCGGCGGGACGGAAGAGTTCTCGGTCGTCTTCGCCGCGATGGGCATCACGCAGCGCGAGGCGGCGTTCTTCATCGACCAGTTCGAGTCCACCGGCGCGCTCGCGCGCAGCGTGGTCTTCCTCAACCTGGCCGACGACCCCGCCATCGAGCGCCTCATCACGCCGCGCGTGGCGCTCACCGCGGCCGAGTACCTGGCGTTCGAGCTCGACATGCAGGTCCTCGTCATCCTCACGGACATGACGAATTACTGCTTGCTGCCGGAGACCGAAGTGATGTTCGAGGATGGCACGGTGGTGCAGATTGGCGCTGTCGTCGACGCGATCGTTTCGGGCGTGCGGTCGCAGAGCGATCTCCCCGCCGCATTGTCCTGGGACGGGGGCGCGGCGGTGCCGGCTCGGATCGGGGGCGTGCAGAGACTGCGCTACCGCGGCAGGATGCTGAAGATCCACACCGCCAGTGGCGCCGAGTTCTCGGCAACGCCCGATCACAAGGTCCTGGTGGACACACGTCAGGGGCCGCAGATGATACCGGCCGGGCAGCTGCGATCGGGGCAAGCGATCTATGCGGCAAAGAGGCTCCCGGTGACAGGATCGAGTCCCTCGCTGCTCGATCTGCTCCGCGGTTTCGAAGGATTTGTGCACCTGCGGGATCAGAGCCTGGAGGAGCGGCTCAAGGAGAAGCATGGAACGCTACGGTCCGCCGCGGAGAAGCTGGGGTTGGACTACAGGCGGGTCAGCGATGCCGCGGGGAAGCGCCGCTTCTCGGTAGGTGAACTGCGGCGGATCGGCGACGACTTGGGGCTCGATGCGAATCAGCTGTCCGCCCTTGCAGAGAGTGTCAGCGGAGGGAAGCGGGGGAGCGTTCGTATCGGGGCCGGCTGGGACGTGCGAAAGCTGCTCTATGCGTTCGGCCTGATCGCATCGGATGGGACCGTCCTGGAGAACCACGACCAGCACAGCTACTTCGTCATGTTCTCGAACACGGAAGCCGCATTGCTGACCGCCTTCAGTCACACCGTGAACGAGCTGTTCCCGCAGCTCCCGATTCAGTGCCATCAGAACCAGGATGGCGTCACGATGCTGCGGATCAACAGCCTGCCGCTGGTCAAGATGGCGAAAGCGCTGGGAGTCGACGGCGACTTCACACCGGTGATGCGACTCACCGGCGAGCTTGTTGCTGCCTTCTTGCGTGGTTACTTCGACGGCGATGGGTCAGTCAGCGTGGAGAAGGGCCGGCTCTTCTACACGACGGGTCGATTAGTGCGCGCGAAGCGCCTTCAGCAGCTCCTGCGCCGGCTCGGCCTCGTGGGAGTGCTCCACGAGCGAACGACCAACGATCGCGTCGTCTACGACGTCGTTGTCCAGGGTGCAGACCAGGTCCGGGAGTTCCAGCGTCTGGTCGGCGCGACCCACCCGGGCAAGGCTGCCGGGCTCCTGCAACTTGCGGCGCGGCAGGGTTATGGCACGAGATACGAGCGCAGCCCCGAGGCCGCCGGCGAACTCCTGAGGGCAGCCAGGGCCGAAGCCGATGTGACCCTGGCCGCAGTGGGAGCGACCAGCGCGGTCTCACAGGTGGAGTCGGGAGCGCGGAGGACATCGGTGGCGATGATGCGGCGCTACGGCACCGCGATTCGGACTGCCGGGGGCTCGGGTCGGGCCCTCGACGCACTGGAGGCTTCCCTGGGTGGAGACTACATCCTCGATCAGATTCGTTCGATCGAGACGTTCGAGTACGACGGCTTCGTGTACGATTTCACCGTCGAAGGCACGCACAAGTTCCTGGTTGAAAGCGGGCTCGTCGTCTCGAACTGTGAAGCGCTGCGCGAGATCGGCGCGGCGCGCGAAGAGATCCCCGGCCGGCGCGGCTACCCGGGCTACATGTACACCGACCTGGCCACGATCTACGAGCGGGCGGGCCGCATCCACGGCCGGAAGGGCTCCATCACCCAGCTGCCCATCCTGACGATGCCGGACGACGACATCACGCACCCCATCGCCGACCTCACCGGCTACATCACGGAAGGCCAGATCATCCTCAGCCGCGAGCTGCACCGCGTCGGCATCTACCCGCCGATCACGCCGCTGCGCAGCCTGAGCCGCCTCATGAACGACGGCATCGGCAAGGGCCGGACGCGGGAGGACCACGGCGGGCTGCGCGACCAGCTGTACTCCTGTTACGCGAACGGTGTGGACCTGCGCCGGCTGGTGGCGATCATCGGCGAGGAGGCGCTCACCGACCGCGACCGCCTCTACCTGAAGTTCTCGGAGGACTTCGAGAAGCAATTCCTCAACCAGGGACAGACCGACCGGATGATCGAGGAGACCCTGGGCCTCGCCTGGAAGCTGCTGTCGGTCTTCCCGAAGGGCGAACTCAAGCGCGTGAAGCAGGACCACATCGACCGGTACTACTTCGGTGAATTGATGGAAGAGACGTGGAAGGAGAAGACGCGGGTTTAACCTCGCCATGCCGGAGACCGTCAGCCCGACCAGGATGAACCTGCTGCAGCGGAAGCAGCAGGCGCGGATCGCGGGCCAGGGTGTCGACCTCCTGAAGCGGAAGCGCGACGCCCTGGTCGCAGATTTCTTCAACATCGTCCGCCAGTCGCTGGCCGCGCGCGAGCGGCTGACGAAGGCCGCCGGGGAGGCCTACATCCTGCTCGCCCTGGCCAAGGCCTGGGAAGGGCGCGAGTCGCTCGAGGCGGCGGCGATGGCCGACCGGCGTGAGGTGCTCGTGGACATCGAGGTGCGCAACGTCTGGGGGACCAAGATCCCCGAGGTCACGGTGAAAGAGGTGCGCCGCACCCTGATGGGACGCGGGCACAACCCGGCCACGACCAGCGCCCGCACCGTGGAGAGCGCGGCGAACTTCGAGGAGGTCGTGGCGGCCATCCTCGAGGTCGCGGCCACCGAGATCCGCTTACGGAAGATCGGGGAGGAGATCAAGAAGACCACGCGCCGGGTCAACGCCCTCGAGCAGGTCGTCATCCCGCGACTGCGCGGGGAGATCCGCTTCATCACGGCCGTGCTCGAGCAGCGCGCCCGCGAAGACGTCTTCCGCCTGAAGCGCATCAAGCAGAAGCTGGAAGCCCGCGAGCGAGCCTGACCCCAAAGGGGGAGGGCTTCCCACCGGCGAAAGCCCCCAGAGGTCCATCTCCATCCACCTCGCGTCGTTCAGGCACGTTGTGGACCGGAGGAGGGGAGGGATTCAGGAGCCGTTTGCAGACGCAGACGGCTTATGTGTTTTCTCGAGGAGGTGGGGACCGTGAAGATGCAGGAGATTG
>DASSGA010000259.1:0-2466 GCA_035693805.1 bacterium
GGCCACGCGCTCTTCCGTCCGGGGATGGTCGCGCAAGTCGCCCGCGTCGACCTGAGGGCGGTATCGCTCCTCGCGCGCCAGCCGCTCCATCAGCGTGAGGATGGCGACGGGTGTGTACGGCGTCTTGACCAGGTAGGCCAGGCCGGTGAGATCCGCGTCGCGCTCCAGATCACGCGTGTATCCACTGAGCAATCCGTAGCTGATCAGCTGCACCCCGGAGGCGATCCGCGGATCCCGGCTGAGCACGGCGATGAGGATGGTCCAGAACGTCGCCTGATTGCTGCGGCGGATCATCTCCATCTGATGCCGCCGCGCGGTGTGCGCGATCTCGTGGGCCAGGACGGCGGCCAGTTCGTGATCGGACCGCGCAAACGACAGCATGGGCTTGGTCACGTAGACGAATCCACCGGGCAGCGCGACCGCGTTGGGCTCCTCGAAGTCGATAACCTTGAACGTCCAGGGCAGCGCCGGCCGTTCCGAGACGTCGGCGATGAGCCGGCCGATGCGCCCGACCCGCTCCGAGACATCCGCCTCCGTCACGACCTTGTACCGCGCCTCGAGCCGCCGCGCGTAATCGCGGCCGATACGGATCTCCGCGTCATCACCCGCCGCCGCGTCGAGCCGGGGCACGGGGATGAGCAGGGTGATGAGGAGGATGCCGAGGATGAGCCGCATGCTACCTCTGATCAACGCGGAACACCCTCCTGGCATTCGCCGTCGTGGCGGAGGCGAGGGCGTCCACGGACATGCCGCGGACGGCCGCGATCCGGGCCGCGATGTATGGCAGGTACGATGGTTCATTGCGGCGGCCGCGATGCGGCTCGGGGGTCAGCACCGGCGAATCCGTCTCGAGCAACAAGAGGTCGAGCGGGGCTTCGCGGGCAACGTCCAGCGCGGCCCGAGCCTTTGTGAAGGTGACGGGACCGCCGAGGGAGATCGCGTACCCCCGGTCGGTGCAGCGCCCGGCGGTCTCGACCGAGCCGGAGAAGGCATGCATGACCACGCGCTCCGCTCCCTCTTCTTCCAGGATCTCCAGGACCTGCGCATAGGCCTCCCGGCAGTGGATGACGACCGGCAGGTCGCGCTCCCGGGCCAGGCGGATGTGGGCGCGGAATGCCGTGACCTGCGTCTCGCGCGGGGACGCCTCGCGCACCAGATCGAGCCCCGTCTCGCCGATGGCCACCACCCGCGGATGGGCGGCCATCCGGCGAATCGCGTCCATCGCCGGCTCGCTCGCCCGCGCCGCCTCATGGGGATGGATCGCGACCGAGGCAAAGACCCCCTCGTGCTGCCCGGTGAGACCGAGCACGCGTGCGCACGATTCGAGATCGGTGCCCACCGTGACCATCGCGACCACGCCCGCCGCCCGGGCTCGGTCGAGGACGGCGCCACGGTCCGGGTCGAACGCGGGATCGTCGAGGTGCAGGTGGGAGTCGAACAACTCCACAGCAAAGAAAGTCTAGCACAGACGTGGACCGGATCCGTGTACTCACGTGATCCTGGCACCCTTCGGCGCGTTCTTCTCCACCGTGAGCAGCGCCACCTGACCCTCCCACTCGGCCGCGAGCAGCATCCCGTGGGAGTCCACACCGCGCACGCGGCGCGGCTCGAGGTTGGCGAGCACGATGATGCGCTTGCCGACCAGCTCCTCGGGCTGGTACTGTGGGACGAGTCCGGTGATGATCGTCCGGACCTCGCCGCCGAGGTCGATCTTCGCCTCGATCAGCTTGTCGGTGTTGGGCACCCGAGCGGCCTCGAGCACTTCCGCCACGCGGATATCGAGCTTGCGGAACTCCTCGATGCTGATGCTGTCGCTCACCGATGTCGCCTCCGCCGTCTCCGTCTTGGATCTCTTCGGAGAGTTCAGAATCGCCTTTACGTCGCCGGGCCCGCGGGCCTTGAGCTTGGCCTGTTCGATGCGTGGGAAGATCGGCGGTCCCGGCCGGACGCGCGTTCCTGCCGCGAGCCCGCCCCAGCGGCGCGCGCCATCGAGCCGCTGCAAGCTCAGCGGTGACCCGATCCCCAGCTGCTCCCACACCCGTGCTGTCGCCGTGGGCAACCACGGCGACAGGAGGACGGTCGCGATACGCACGGCCTCGAGCGTATTGTAGAGTGCCGTTCCGGCCCGTTCCCGGTCCGTTTTGATCGCGCGCCAGGGCGCCTCCTCATCCAGGTACTTGTTCGCGACGCCGAGCAGGCGCCAGATCTCGCCGAGCGCCCGGGAGAAGTCCAGCCGCGTGATGAGCGCGTCGAGCCCCTCCGCCGCGGACGCGGCGGTCTCCCGGAGCAGCCCGTCGTTTCCCCGGCTCGGGCCGGGCGCGGGCACGGCCCCGCCGAAGTGCCGCTCCACCTGTGGGATGGTGCGATTCAGGAGGTTCCCGTAATCGTTGGCCAGGTCTGCGTTGAAGCGGTGCACGAGGGCGGCCTTGTTGAAGTCGCCGTCGGCCCCGAAGGGGATCTCCCGCA
>DASSGA010000260.1:0-12582 GCA_035693805.1 bacterium
GTGCCCGGACGCTGCACACGGTGTGCGAGGAGGCGCGCTGCCCGAACATCGGGGAGTGCTGGCACCGCCGCACGGCGACGTTCCTCGTGCTCGGCAACGTCTGCACGCGTCACTGTGCCTACTGCGCCATCGTGCACGGCCTGCCGACCGAGCTCGACCTGGAGGAGCCCGAGCGCATCGCCCAGGCGGTGGCGGCGATGGACCTGCGCCACGCCGTGATCACCTCCGTCAACCGCGACGACCTGAAGGACGGGGGCGCCGGCGTGTATGCCGCGCTCATCCGGCGCATCCACGAGACGAGCCCGGACTGCACGGTCGAGGTGCTGATCCCCGACTTCAAGGGTGACGCGGAGGCGCTGCGCGCCGTCCTGGAGGCCTCGCCGGAGATCCTCGCCCACAACATCGAGTCGGTGCCGCGGGTCTTCCAGGTCGTGCGCCACGGCGGCGACTACGGCCGGACGCTCACGCTGCTCCGCCGGGCGAAGGAGTGGGGCTACACCTCGTTCACGAAGAGCGGGATCATCCTCGGCATGGGTGAGACGTGGGGCGAGCTGCTCGCCACCATGGATGATCTCCGTGCGGTAGACTGCGACATCCTGACCGTGGGACAGTACCTGCGACCCGGCCCCGACTACCATCCCATCGACCGCTACTACACGCCTCACGAGTTCGCGGAGCTGCGGCGCATCGGCCTTGAGATGGGATTCAAGTACGTCGAGTCCGGCCCCCTCGTGCGCTCCTCCTACCGCGCCGACATCCAGGCCGCCGAGGTGCGCGCGTTCCGAGCCCGCATCGGCTGGGCCTCGGCGTCCGCCTGACCGGTCTCCCCCCACCCCTTCGGGTACGCCAGTCATGGCTCTCCGGGCGCCAGTTGCGGGCGTTTCGGAGACCTCTGCGCCCGGCCGTGCGAGACTGGCTGTGTGTCCATCTCTCCGACGCACCTCAAGCCCGGGAGCGAGGCCTGGCAGCACGCCGACGACCTGGCGCAGCACGTCTACCGGATTACCTGGAAGTTCATGCAGAGCGACCCCGGCCTCGCCCAGCGGATGCGCTCCGCCGCGCTCACCGTCGGCGCGAGTCTCTCTGATGGCGCGCGGGCGGGCAGCCGCCCGCCGGGACGGCGGGGGGTCCAGATCGCTTCGGCCGCGTTGAGCGAGCTCGGCTACTACCTGCACTTCGCGCGTCGCGCCGGACTGTTGGGGGACATCGATCTGCGCCGAGTTGGCGCGATGAGTGCCGCGGTCGACCAGCACCTCAGCTCGCAGGAGTCGCGCGGCGGCGCCGCCGAAGACGGCAGGCGTCACCCACACCATCAGGAGGGACCCCTCGTGCCACGTGACATCGTGAAGTCGGACGGCGCTCCAAACGCCATCGGCCCGTACTCGCAGGGGGTTAAGGCGAACGGCTTCGTCTTCGTCTCGGGCCAGATCGCCCTCGACCCGCGGACAGGTCAGATCGTGGGGCAGGACATCAAGACCCAGACCCGCCGCGCGCTCGACAACATCCAGGCCATCCTCGCGGCGGCCGGGTCGTCGCTGGACCGGGTCGTGAAGTGCACGGTGTTCCTCAAGGACATGAACGACTTCGGCCCGATGAACGAGGAGTACGGGAGCTACTTCAAGGAGCTGCCGCCGGCGCGCAGCACGTTCCAGGTTGCCAAGCTGCCGCGGGACGCGCTGGTGGAGATTGAGGCGATCGCCTCACTTTGATCCGGAGGGCGGGGGCGCTGATGATGAGGTGAGAGGGAAGACCGCCGAGCGTGTGCAGGCGATCGCGCTGCGAAAGCGAGGCCTGTCGTACTCTGAGATCCGGGCGCAGGTGCCGGTCTCGCAGGCCTCGCTTTCGCTGTGGTTCAGGCATGTGGTCCTCGATGAGACTCAGAGAGACCGCCTTAGTACTCTCAAGAGCCAGGGTCAGTCGAAGGGGGCTGAGGTTTAGGCGCCGATCGCGGATTGAGCGCGTTTCCCGCATTGGTGCGGCAGCGATCGATGAGGCGGAACGCTTCCTTTCCCGGGGAGAGGTTCAATGGGGTTGCAGCATCCAGACGATTCTGGGCGGACGTTCTGGACATTGCTGACAGCGATCTAACCGTGTATCTCAAAGCGCATAATCCGCATCCCCGCCGCAAGAACATTGGGTCGAACTACCATGGTACTATCAGGATACGGATTCGACGCAGCAACGATCTGAATCATCGCATCGCGGCGTGGATCCGCTGCGTTGCGATTCGCTGCGGGGTCGGCTAACTGGGAAGCCACCAGCCTTTGGAGCTGGGTATCCGGGATCGAGGCCCGGCCCCGCAGCCAGTTCCTTTCTCTGACATCGTCCCGTGTTCGCCGCATTGTGAATGCCCGCCACCCATCATCGGCCTTCACTCGTCCAGCCTTACCCCACAGATCCACCGTCCACTGGAGTCGCCGTACCAAGAGCGCGATCCATCCCAACGGAGGCCGGTTGAATTTCCCTCAAGCTGGAAGTGGGCAATCCACCCCAGAGGGCAGGTCGATGCCCACAAGAAGTTCCCTTCGAAGTCGGTGAACCAGAGCGCGTCGCGGCGCTTTGTCAACCCGGCGATCCGGGGCATCGCCGTCCAGCGCCCAAGGCGCATCATGAACTCACTCCGCGAGGCGATTCGAGCACCAGCCGATCACGCGCCGCCCGTCGTGCGAACTCCAGACCGATCATCCGCCGCCACATGCACCGGCATCCGGCACATGCGGAAGCGGAACACAGGCGAGCGACGTCCAGGCACGACTCGTGATAGATGGAACCGGTATGCGATGTGATGGTCCCGCGAGAACCTAGGCCGGTCTGCCACGCCCTCCCGGGCCGCGCACGACCCGGCCCGGGGTCGCCCCCGTGTGCGCGCCGTTCCGGATCACCGGCACGCCGTTCACGAAGACGTGCTCCACGCCGGTGGCGTACTGGTGCGGCCGCTGGTAGGTGGCCCGGTCGATGATCGCAGCGGGATCGAAGACGACGACGTCGGCGAAGGCGCCGGGGACAAGCCGCCCCCGGTCCACGAGGCGCAGGACGTCCGCGGGCTGGGCGGTGAGCTTCCGCACGGCCTCTTCCAGGGTGATCACCCGTTCCTCGCGCACGTACTTCGCCAGCACGCGGGCGAACGAGCCGTAGGCGCGGGGGTGTGTGCCGAGCCGGAGGAAGATCCCCTCGGCGGCGTAAGATCCCGCGTCGGAACAGAAGCTCACCCAGGGTCTCGCGATGATCGCCTGGACGTTCTCCTCCGCCATCGTGAAGAAGACCGCGCCGACGTCCCCGTCGTTCTCGATGATGAGGTTCAGGACGGCATCCTGCCAGGATGTCCCCCGGGCCGCGGCCACCTCGGCGAGGGTCTTGCCCGTGAGCGGCTTGAGCGCGTCGCGCTTGAACCCGACGACGAGGATCTGACCGGGGTCGGTGGACAGCACCATCTCCTCCCGGAGGCGCCCCCGCGTGGCGGGATCGCGCAGGCGAGCGATCAGCGCCGCCTCGCCCCCTTCGTGCGCCCAGGGCTGGATGGCGGTGTCAAGTCCCGTCGAGGAGGCGGTGTACGGATAGACGTCGGCGGTGACCTCGGCGCCTCGGCCGCGCTCTGCTTCGATGCGGGCGAGCACGCCGGGCAGGCGCGCCCAGTTGGAACGCCCGGAGACTTTGAGATGGTAGATCTCCCCGCGGACACCCGTGTCGTGCACGATGGTGAAGAACTCATCGAGGGCGTCGTCGATGCGCGCCTCCTCGTTGCGGATGTGCGAGATGAACAGCCCCCCGGCCTCGGATGCGACCCCGGCGAGTGCGATCAATTCCGCGGTGTCGGAGTAGGTGGCCGGCGGGTAGATGAGCGCGGAGGAGAGGCCGACCGCGCCCTCGGCCATGGCGTGGCGCACCAGGGTGCACATCCGCTCGAGCTCGGACGGCGACGGGCGGCGGTTCTCGTAGCCGAGGACGTGGATGCGCGCCGTCGTCGCGCCCACGAAGGAGGCGACGTTGCACGAGACCCCGCGCGAGGCCAGATGGTCCAGGTACTCCCCAAGCGTGGTCCAGGTCACCTCGTATCGCAGGTCGCCCTGGCGCTCGGCCATCTCCTGCTTCATCGGCGCGTTCAGTGGGCCCATCGACGTCCCCTCGCCCAGCACTTCGAGGGTGACGCCCTGACGCAGATCGCCCTGGGACCGGCCGTCCACCAGCAGCGAGGCATTGGCCCAGCTCAGCATGTTGATGAACCCGGGCGCAGCGGCGAGACCGTGGGCGTCGACCTCCTCGCGGCCGTCGCCCGCCACGTGCGGGGCCACCCCGGCGATGCGGTCGCCGCGGATCGCCACGTCGCCCGGGAACGGGGGCGTGCCGCTCCCGTCGTAGATAAGCGCATTGCGGATCACGACGTCGGGCATGATGGAGATGTGGTGTAGTTCGCGGCGGCGGTGCCGACCTCCGCCAGACGCGGGGTCGGGACGGTCATTCATCCCCGGGCAGGGTTGGGGGCATCGGCCACGGAATTCAATCGTGAGTCATCTCCGGAGGCGTTGATGGAGCGCGTGCGCGCCGTGGTGCTGGCCGCAGGGAAGGGGAAGCGGATGCAGTCCGACCTTCCCAAGGTGCTCCACCTGCTCTGCGGCCGCCCGCTCGTCACCTATGTCCTGGACGCCCTGACCGAAGCGGTCATCGAGCGTCCGCTCCTCGTGATCGGCCACGCCGCAGACAGCGTCCGGACGGCGCTGGGCGAGCGCGCCGTGTTCATCGAGCAGCATGAGCAGCTCGGCACGGGACACGCCGTGATGCAGGCGCTCCCCCACCTCGGTCCCGCGGGGGGTCCCGTCCTCGTCCTCTACGGCGACACGCCGCTGCTGTCGGCGGGGACGATCACGGCGCTCGTGGATCTGCACCGCAATTCGCGCTCCGATGCGACGATGCTCACCGCTGCGCTCGATGATCCCACGGGCTATGGGCGCGTCATCCGTGGTCCCGGGGGGGGCGTCGAGCGCATCGTGGAGGAGGCGGACGCCTCACCCGAGGAGGCGCGTCTGCGGGAGATCAACGCCGGTACATACGTCTTCGAGGCGGAGGCCCTGCGCGAGGCTCTCGCCCAGCTCCGGCCCGACAACGTCCAGGGCGAGTACTACCTCACCGACACCATCGCCTGGCTGCTGCGCGCCGGGCGGCGCGTGTCCGCGCTGCTCGTCGCGGCGGAGGAGGCGATGGGCATCAACTCGCGCCGCGACCTCGCGGCCGCGGAGCAGATCATGCGTGCGCGACTCCTGGACCGTCTCATGGACGCCGGGGTGACCGTCGTCGACCCGGCCACGACGTACGTCCACGCCGGCGTGCGGGCGGGGCGCGATACGGTCATTCACCCCCAATCCTACCTGGAAGGCGAGACGGTGATCGGCCGGGAGTGCGTGATCGGGCCGCAGGCGCGCCTGGTGGACGCGGTGCTCGGCGACCGCGTCACCGTCGAGGCGTCCACTGTGATGAAGAGCGCGGTGGGCGAGGGGACCCGGATCGGCCCCTACAGCCGGCTGCGCCCGGGAAGCCGGATCGGCCGGTTCGTCGAGATCGGGAACTACGCCGAGATCAAGAATGCGACGATCGGCGACCACACGAAGGTCCACCACATGAGTTACATCGGCGACGCCACGCTCGGAACGCGCGTGAACATCGGCGCCGGGACGGTGACCTGCAACTACGACGGGAAGCGCAAGCACGTGACGGTGATCGAGGACGAGGCCTTCATCGGCAGCGACAGCATGCTGATCGCGCCCGTGCGCATCGGCCGTGGCGCAGTGACGGGGGCGGGGTCCGTGGTGAACAAGGACGTGCCGCCGGGGGGCGTCGCGGTCGGCGTCCCGGCGAGGGTGATCAAGCATGTTTCAGCAGACGTTGCGCGCTGAGCCCCAGCGCCTGCTCCGCGCGCGGGATTCGCGGGCGCGGCTGAAGCTCTTCAGCGGCAGCGGCAACCCGCAGCTCGCTCGGGAGATCGCCGACACGCTCGAGGTGCCCCTCGCCGACCTCAGCATCTTCCGCTATGCCGACGGGGAGGTCGGCGTGCGCATCGAGGAGAGCGTGCGGGGCGAAGACGTCTTCGTCATCCAGCCGACCTCGCCGCCGGTGAACGAGAACCTGATCGAGATGCTCGTCATCATCGATGCCCTCCGCCGCGCCTCGGCCGACCGGATCACGGCGGTGCTCCCGTACTTCGGCTATGCGCGCCAGGACCGCAAGATGCGCCCGCGCGAGCCCATCTCCGCCAAGCTCGTGGCCAACCTGCTGACCGCGGCGGGCTGCCACCGCATCCTGGCCGTGGACCTGCACGCCGGGCAGCTCTGGGGCTTCTTCGACATCCCGCTGGACCATCTCCCCAGCCGGATGATCCTCGGCGACTACTTCGCGAAGAAGCACCTCGAGAACGTCGTCGTGGTCTCGCCCGACGTCGGCGGGGTCCCCCGGGCGCGCGAGTTCGCCAAACAGCTCGGCGCCCCGATCGCGATCATCGACAAGCGCCGCGACAGGCCCAACCAGGTCAAGGAGGTCGTCCACGTCATCGGCAAAGTGTACCGGCGCACCGCGATCATCGTGGATGACATCATCGACACCGCCGGCACGCTGACGGTGGGCGCGCAGGCCTTGTTCAAGCGCGGGGTGACGACGGTGTACGCTTGCGCCACGCACGCCATCCTCTCCGGCCCGGCCGTGCAGCGCCTCAGCAACAGCCGGATCACGGAGCTGGTCGTCACAAACACCATCCCGCTGGCGCCGGAGAAGCTCATCGACAAGGTCACCGTGCTCTCCGTGGCCCCCCTCCTCGCCGAGGCCATCCGGCGGATCCACCAGGACACCTCGGTCAGCGAACTGTTCGAGCGCTGACCCGTGTGTGGGCGGCTTTCCTCGGGTACGCCTAGAATGATGATATGAGCCTCCCCCCGTACGTCGTGGCGGGCCTCGTTGCCCTGCTGGCGACTTACGCGCTCAGCCACGAGATGCAGTGGATCTCCCGGCGGCTGGGCGCAGTGGCGCCCCCGGGGGGCCGTCACATCCACACCTCGCCGATCCCGCGCATGGGGGGGTTGGCCATCTTCATCGGCGTGATGGCCGCGCTCGTCCTGTGCCTGCCGATCGACCAGCCCATCGCGCTCGTGCGCGAACCGCGCTACATCGTGCTGGCCGTGCCGTACCGGCCGCTCGGCAGCCCGCTCATCGGCCTCTTGCTCGGGGCGCTCGCGATCACGGCGCTGGGCGCCGTGGACGACCTGCGCGCGCTCCCCGGCCGCCTGAAGTTCCCGCTGATCTACGCCGCGGCGTCGGTTCCGGTCTGGTTCGGCATGACGACCTCGTTCCTCACGAACCCCTTCGACGGCAGCGTGGTCCCCCTCGGGCTCGTTGGCGACGTCCTGACCGTGCTGTGGTTGGGCTCGATGAGCATCGCGATGAACTCTATCGATGGCGTGGACGGCCTGGCCGCGGGCATCGCGACGATCACGGCCGCCACGCTCCTCACCGCCGGGGCCACCCGCGGGGACGGGTCGATGATGACCGTCGTTGCCGCCGTCGGCGGGGCCGCGCTGGGGTTCCTGCGGCACAACTTCAACCCCGCGCGTATCTTCATGGGCGACTCCGGGTCGATGCTCCTGGGCTACCTCCTGGGCGCGGCTGCGGTGGAAGGGCTGCTCAAGACGGTCACCGCGCTGAGCTTCGCCGTGCCGCTGCTGGCGCTCGCCGTGCCGATCCTCGACACGGGCTACGCCATCGTGCGCCGGTATCGCACCGGCGTCTCGATCTTCCTTCCCGACCGGGGCCACCTGCACCACCGCCTGCTGGATCGCGGGCTCAGCCAGCGCCAGACCGTGCTCGTGCTCTACCTGCTGAGCGCGCTGCTGGGGCTCGGCGGGCTGGCCGCGGCCGGGATCAACCGCACGCCATCCCTGATCATCCTCACCGTCATCGTCGTCGTCCTGCTCGCGGTCGCCCGGCACCTGGGGCTGCTGCGGCTGCGGCCTCACCCGCCCGAGCTAGTCGACCCGCTTCCCTAGAGGTGCACTGACGAGGTGTCTGTGACGCCGATCCCGGTGATGACCATCTTCGGCACGCGCCCCGAGGCGGTGAAGATGGCCCCCGTGGTGCGGGCGCTGGGGAATTCCGCCGACTTCCGGCCCACGGTGACGGTGACCGGCCAGCACCGCGAGATGCTGGATCAGGTCACGCGTCTGTTCGGGATCACCCCCGACCACGACCTCGACATCATGCTGCCCGAGCAGTCCCTCGTCGACATCACGACCCGGGCGCTGGCGGGGCTGTACCGGGTGCTGGACGAGACGCACCCGGCGATGGTGCTCGTGCAGGGGGACGCCCACACGACCTTCATCGGCGCGCTGGCTGCCTACTACCATCGCATCCCCATCGGCCACGTCGAGGCCGGGCTGCGCACGGCGGACAAGTACCAGCCGTTCCCCGAGGAGATGAACCGCCGGATGACCTCGGCGCTCGCCGACCTGCACTTCGCGGCGACCCCCGCCGCGCGAACCAACCTGCTCCGCGAGGGCATCGCCCCGACGGCCATCGTCGTCACCGGGAATACGGTGATCGACGCACTGTACGCGGTGAAGGACCTGGCCGGCATCCCGCCCGTGGACGGGCTGCCGCCGTTGGACGGCCGGCGTCTCGTGCTCGTCACCACGCACCGGCGCGAGAACTGGGGCGAGCCCCTGCGTGAGATCTACCTGGCGCTGCTCCAGCTGCTCGAGCGTTTCGACGACCTCGAGCTCGTCTTCTCCGTGCACCGCAATCCGGCGGTGCGCCGGGTCGTGCGCGACGTGCTGCACGGGCATCCCCGGGCGCACCTCATCGAGCCCCCGGACTACGGCCCCTGGGTGCAGCTGATGCGGCGCGCGTATCTCATCCTCACCGACTCCGGGGGGATCCAGGAGGAGGCAACCGCACTGGGCCGCCCGGCGCTCGTGCTGCGTACGGTGACGGAGCGCCCGGAAGGGGTGGCGGCCGGGACGCTGCGCCTGGTCGGCACGGACCGCCGCCGGATCGTCGAGGAGGCCGCCCGCCTGCTCACCGACGCCGCAGCGTACGCGGCCATGGCCCAGGCCCACAACCCCTACGGGGACGGCCGCGCCGCGGAACGAATCATCCAGGCCCTGCGTTACTACTTCGGGAGGAGTGCTGCGCCCCCCGAAGAGTTCGGGGGCTGAGCGGGTGCCCTCCGAGGTATAATGTAGGATGATGGACCGGACCGCGAACGTTGTGCTGGTTGTCCTCATGCTGATCGCCGCGACGGCGGCGGCTGCTCCGCGCCCGGCGGTGCTGGAGGTCAAAAGCACCCTGGCCGGGACGGTGCTGGCCGACGACCTCGTGGTGGAAGGCGCACGCGTCGACGACGCGCAGCCGCTGGTCTACGTGCGTACGGTGCTCACCGGGACCACCGCGGTCGCGGCGCGGGCACCGCAGGACGGCACCGTGCGCGAGGTGCTGGTGAAGGTCGGCCAGCGCATCGAGCGCGGGGATGTCGTCGCCCGGATCGAACCCAGGTAGCAGGACCAGCGGACGCACGGCGCGCAGGACGACGGGCGCCGGGGGGAGCCCCCCGGTCTTTTTTTTGTTGCAGCGCGCGGGCCTGTGGGGGATTTGCCGCGCGCCGGCGCGAAATGCACATGTCTGGCATCGAGGCGAGGGGAGGCAGGGTCGTGGCCCGGATCGTGGCTATCGTGGTGGTGATCGCGGCGCTGGGGGTGCCCGCGATCGGCTGGGCGCAGGCAGCAGCTCGGGCGGGGATCCCGCCGATCATGGCGATCAGCGAGATCAAGCCGGGGATGCGCGGCGTCGGCCGCACGGTCATCCGCGGCCAGCAGATCGAGCAGTTCGACATCGAGATCATCGGCACGCTGCGGGGCGGCGGCGGCATCATCCCGGTCCGCCACCTCATCCTATTCCGCATCGCGGGTTCCGTTGCGGAGCGCTCGGGCGGCACCGCCGCCGGCATGAGCGGCAGCCCGCTGTACATCAACGGGAAACTGATCGGCGCGCTCAGTGCCGGGTATCTGTTCCAACCCGACAAGCGTGACCTCGCCCTCGCCACGCCCATCGAAGAGATGCTCCGCGTCCTCGACCTGCCCTCCGGCGCGCCGTCGTCCGCGTGGCCGCGGACCTTCCGCGCCGAGCGTCCGCTGCGCATCGGGGAGCGCCTCGTGGATCGCGTCGTCATCGCGCAGGATGTCCCGCAGGCGGAACAGGTCGAGGCCGCGCTCTCCGGCGTGAGCGCCTTCGTGCCGGCCAGCTTCCCCACGACGGTGTCCGGGTTGTCGCCGCGGGCGATCCGCCTCGTGGAGCGTACGCTGGGTTTGAAGCAGCCGTTGTTCCAGAGCGAGGTGGAGCCCACCGCGTTCAAGGCGGCGGCGATTACGCACGGCAGCTCCGTCGGGGTGCTGCAGGCAAAGGGTGACCTCAGCTTCGGCGGCATCTGCACGGCGACGCTGCGCGTCGGGAACAAGCTCCTGATCTGCGGCCATCCCTGGGACAACCTCGGCGAGGTGGAGTACGTCCTCACGACCTCTGACATCGTCACCGTCGTCCGTACGCTGGAGCGGCCCTTCAAGGAAGGCAACCTGGGCGAGATGATCGGCAAGATCGACCAGGACCGCGGCCCAGCGATCCGCGGCGTGCTCGGCCAGATGCCCCGCATGTTCGCGGTGCGCGTGTCCGTCACCGATAAGGACACCGGTACGCATGTCGAGAAGGGGACGCAGGTCGTCCGGCGCGCCGACCTGGCCAAGGTCTTCGCCACAGCGATGGCGCTCACGGCGATCGACCGCTCGCGCGACGCCGTCCTCGGCGGGGGGACGGCCACGGTGACGATCAACCTTCGCGGGAAGGGGCTGCCGCGGGTCATCACCCGCACGAACCTCTTCTACAACAGCCGGGACATCGCGCTGGCCTCGCTGCTGGAGCTGCCGGAGGCCCTGAACTTCCTCCTCTACAACGATCTGGCGCAGATCGACCCGATCGATGTCAGCGTGGACATCACCCTGACGACACAGCGCCAGACCGCGGCGCTGGTGGATGCACAGGTGGAGCGCCGCGAAGTGGCCGCCGGCGAGACCCTGCGGGTACGATTGAACGTGCGGCCGTTCCAGGAGGAGGTCGTGAACTCGCGGGTGATCGATGTGGTCGTGCCGCGGAACTTCCCGCGGGGGCCGGCGGTACTCGTCGTCGGCTCGGCGGGACCGCAGATTACCGTGGAGTTCCCGCTGGAGGAGCGTGTCACGCAGTTCCTCCTGCGCGAGCCCGCACCGAGCCCGGTCGACGCGCTGGAGGACGCGATCACGCTGTTCGAGGACTTCGGCAAGAACACCGACATCCTCATCCGCGTGGTGCCCTTCGGGCTGCCGAGCGAGGGCGCGGAATTCCTGAAGTTCGACGTCTTCGCCGGTCGGATCATCCGCACCGACTGGGTGATTCAAGGAGAGACCCAGATCCCGATCCTCGTCCGCTGACGAGGTCCAGCCGCGCCGGTTTGCGGGAATGAGGTAGGAGGGGTCGGGTGGACGGATGCGCAGAGCGTACATCGGCATCGCCGTCGCTGTGCTCGTGGTCGCGCTGGCCGCCGGGCTCCGGTGGCTGACCGGGACCGGGGTCCTGCTGGAGTCGACCCGCGTCCGCGTGGTCGACGAGGCGACACGGACGCTGGGCCGCGAGGTGCAGGTCGACGCCATCGCCGGCGATCCCTTCCGCGGTGTCGTCCTCTCCGGGGTGCGCATCGGCAGTCCCCCGCCAGCGGCGGGGCCGATCTTCGCCGCCCCGCGCGTCACCATCTACTTCGATAGCGGCCGGCTCGTCCGCGATCTTGCCCGGCGGCGGGGCATCGCCGCCAGTATCACCCGCGTTGTCCTCGAGCGTCCGCTGCTGATCCTCGCCCGCGACGCCGACGGTCAGTGGAACTACGCCGACCTGCTCTCGCGCCAGCGCGATGCGGGAGGCCCCGTGGCGTTCCGCGGCCAGGTCGAGATCGCGGAGGGGTCCGTCGTCTTCTCCGACGCCCTGCGCGTACCGCAGCGGGCCGGCGCCCGGCCGCCGTCGCCGTTCGCCGCGCACTTCGACCGGATCACCGGAGCCCTTGACTTCCGCACCTCGCCATCGGTCGGCGTTGTGCTCGACGTGGTGAACACCGACGGCCGTACCCCGGCCATCGCCCGCGTGACCGGCAAGGCCTCGCTTGGAGAGTCGACCTTCGACCTGGACCTCACCACCCGCGGCGGATCGGTCGACTTCTGGGGTCCGTACATCGTGCGGTTGCCCTGGCTGGAGTGGAGCGGGGGGACGTTCGATGGCACGTTCCACCTCCTCGCGGCGCGTTGGAAGACGGCCATCGCCCTCGACTATCGGGGGACGCTGCGGATGCGGGACGGCAAGGCTCTCCTCCGTCCGCAGGGGACCCTGCTCTCCGACATCGATGGTCCGCTCGCCGTCGACAACCTCGGGGTGGCCACCGAGGGGCTCACAATGGCGGTCGATGGCTCACCGGTCTGGGTCCGCGGCAGCATCTCACACCACGCCGGAGTCTATCTCGACCTCGCGCTCCGCTCGGACGCG
>DASSGA010000261.1:0-4751 GCA_035693805.1 bacterium
TCTTCCTGCCGATCGCGTTCATGAGCGGGCTCGTCGGGCAGTTCTTCCGCCAGTTCGGCCTGACCGTGGCCTTCGCCAACATCTTCAGCATCCTCATCGGCTTCATGCTCACCCCGATGCTCTCGGCGCGCTGGCTGCGCCCGCCCCAGCCGGGTCGGGGGCGGGCCGCCGTGCTGTTTGCGAGGTGGGATCGCGCCTACGAGTGGCTCGCCGTGCGCTACCGCGCCGGGCTGATGTGGTCGCTGCTCCACCGTGGCCGAGTGCTGCTTGCCACCGGGCTGCTCTTCGCGGCCAGCATCGCCCTGGTCGCCTCGCCGCTGATCGGCAAGGAGTTCATGCCGATGGGCGACTACGGCCAGTTCCAGATCGACCTGACGATGCCGCCGGGCAGCTCGCTCGCCCAGACCGACCGAGCCACCAAGGCCGTGGAGGGGGTGCTCCGCGTGACGCCGGAGGTCTCGACGTTCTTCACGCTCGTGGGCGCCGCGGACACCGGGTTTGGGTTTTCGGAAGGGGGCAGCCAGCGGTCGCAGATCTTCGTCAACCTGGTGGACAAGAATCGCCGCCGGCGTTCAGTGGATCAGGTCATGGCGGACCTGCGGCAGCGGGTGCACGACGTTCCGGCAGCGACCGTCAAGATCGGTGCCCAGGGCGTGGCCGGCGGCACCGCGCCGGTGCAGATCGAGATCACCGGGTCCGACGAGCGCGTCTTGAGGCAGCTCGGCGAGCAGGTGAATGCGATCGTCGAAGGGACCCCCGGCACCACCAACGTGGACACGAACCTGCGCTCCGGCAAGACGGAAGTCGCGGTCATGCTCAGCCGCTCACGCATGGCCGAACTCGGACTGACCACCGCGGACGTCGGTCTTCAACTCCGCACGAACATCGCGGGCAGCGCGGTCACGAAGTACCGCGTGAGCGGCTCCGAGTACGACATCACAGTCCAGGCGCGCGAGGACGACCGGGATTCCGTGCTCGAGCTCCGGGACCTGCGCGTGGGGACGGCGAATGGCACCCCGGTGCGCCTGAGCGACATCGCCACCCTCGAGCTGCGGCGGGGTCCGATCACGATCGACCGCTTGAACCGACAGCGCCTGGTCACGGTCGAGGCGGGTCTCGTGGGCCGGCCGCTCGGCGCGGTGGTCTCGGAGATCCAGAGCAAGCTGAAGTCGGTGGCCGTGCCCTCGGGCTACGTGGTGACCTTCGGCGGCGAGGCGGAGTTCCAGCGCGAGACGTTCTCGGACATGCTGTTCGCGCTGGCCCTCGGCGCGCTGCTTGTCTACATGACGATTGCGGCGCAGTTCGAGTCGTTGCTGAACCCGTTCGCGATCATGTTCAGCCTGCCGCTGGCCGGCATCGGCGTCTTCGTCATGCTGCTCGTCACCCGCACCACGGTGAGCATCATGTCGCTGCTGGGGATCATGATGCTCGCCGGGATCGTCGTGAATAACGCCATCCTGCTCATCGAGTTCATCACCCAACTGCGGGAGCGGGGTCTGGCGCGGCGCGAGGCCATCCTGCAGGCGGGGCAGACGCGCCTCCGGCCGATCCTCATGACCGCGCTGGTCTCGATCATGGGCGGCCTGCCCGTTGCGCTGGGCATCGGCAGCAGCGGCGCGGAATGGCGGAAGCCGCTCGGTATCGCGGTGCTCGGGGGATTGACCACGTCCACGTTCCTCACACTGTTCGTCATCCCGGTCGTGTACACGCTGCTTGACGATCTGCTGGCGCGGTCACGGCGCCGGCGGACGGTGCCGGCGGGGCTCCCGCAGCCGGTCGCGGGTGCGGAGAACGGCGAGAAGCGCTGACGGCCCGTTACCGCGACCGGGTGAGGATCCAGGCGGCGAGGCCGACCGAGGCGCCGCCGAGGTGCGCCAGGGCGGAGACGTTCGTCACGCCTGCCAGCTGCTGGGCGGCCCCGATGACCTGGAAGAAGATCCAGAAGCCGACGTAAGCGTACGCCGGCACCTGGATCCAGCGGAAGTAGAAGATGATCCGCAACAGGATCCCCAGCCGCGCCCGAGGGTATCGGAGCGCATAGTACAGGACGATCCCGGAGATGCCGCCGCTCGCCCCGATGACGGGGACATCCGGGCGGGGATCGAAGGCGATGTGCATGAGGTCGCCCACCAGCGCGGCGGCGACGAGCATCGCGAGGTAAGCCCCTTTTCCCAGCGCATCCTCCACGTTGTCCCCGAACACCAGCAGGAAGTACATGTTCGAGATCAGATGGAAGATGCTGCCGTGGAGCAGGAACGATGTCAGCAATGTCGCGCCGCCGTGGCGCCACGCGTCGGCAGGGACGAGGGCATACTGCCTGACCGCGCTGTCGAGGTTCACGAACCCCGCCACACTTACCCCGGTCGCGAGCGCGGCCACCAGCCACGTCATCCAGGGCAGCCGGGCCAGGACTGACCCTTCGTACTCCACCGGCATCCCGAAGAGTGCGGGCAGGTACTTCCACATCTCCTCGGGCGCGGCCGCCCCGTCGCCCGAATGCCGGTACTGCTCGGCGATCTGCTGTGCCGCCGTCGTGGCCACGATCTCCTGCGCCTCGTCGGACATCTCCGGCGCCGGGGGCGGGGTGGGCTGCGCGGGCAGCGCTTCGAACTCCGAGGGATCGAACCACAGGAAGTGGCAGCGCGTGCAGATGTCGACGGCGGGCGTCGCGCCCGCCGTCCCTGTGGTGACCTCCACCATGGCCATCCGGCACGACGGGCACTCTCGCCGGAGCGGGCCCTGGACGTTGCGGGCGGCCACCCAGAGGCTGGTGACCGCGTCAGGGGAAATGGCGCGGCGTGCCACGCCCAAACCGACCGCGCGACCGCCGCACTGCGGGCAGGTCCAGGAGATGCCGAAGGGGCCCCGGGTCCGGCTCAGCGCCGCGTGGTCGTTCGGGCAGGTGAACACATCGAGGTCCTGCCCGCCCCCTCCGGTGGGCAGTCGGTGCGGTCAGTCGGGGTGGCTAGTCGGCGTCGTGGGAGAGCGGGTGCTCGCGGATCCGCTTCACGACGACTTCCAGCATGCGCACGGCCAGCTCCGGGTTCTCCTTCAGCAGGGCGCGGAAATCCCAGCGGACCAGCTGCAGGCAGCGCGTGCGTTCCTTCGCCGTCACGGTGGCGGTGCGGATGCGCTCCTCCATGAGCGCCATCTCACCGAAGAACTCGCCGGGACCCATCTCGCGGATCTTGTGCCCGTCGTGGCCCACGTCGACGCGACCCTCCATGATCATGAAGAAGCCGATGCCCGGGTCGCCCTGCTTGACGATCACCGCCGCCGGCTCGTAGACGCGTTCTTTCACCGATCGCGCGATGAACTCGAGCTCCTTCGCCGGCAGACCCTTGAAGATGGGCACCTTGCGCAGGTACTCCAGATAGGCGGACGTGTCGGGCATGGCTGTCCTCCTCGCCGAACCGCCAGGAACTCCGTCTGATGTTCTCCCCGCCCCCGGCGTTCCCTGCCGCGGGAATGCGAAGCGGGACCTCGCGTCGAACCTCCAGGCGTCGAGCTATTCACCCCGAGGCAGCGGGAGGCGGATGACCGGACGGCGACGCAGCATCCCCTGGGACGAAGAGGGTTTCCTCGCAGCGTTCGCGCGCTGGCAGGATCTGGTCGCGACGCCGCCGGCCTCGCGCCGGGCCAACCCGATGGCGTCCTACTTCGTGGAGCGCTACGGCCGGACGCGCGGCCTCGCGCACTTCACGCGCTGGCTGAAGATCGGCGACTTCCTGGCACGGCACATCATCCGGCTCCAGCGCGAGGGCCTCGTCTGGGCCACGCCCGACGGCGCCCTCGAGATGCGGGAGGACCTCATCATGGCACTGTGCCGGGTGCCGCTGCGCCTGAACCGGCTCGTGCTCGCCGACGTCCTCGCCCGTGTGCAACGATCTCGCTCGCATCCCCGGTCCCGATCGCCGCGGAGGAAAGTGAACCGTTAGTCTCCAAATACTGTCTATTGTCCCCTCACATCCGGCCGTCCGTGGCCTTTTTGCGGGGAGGTGCCGTCACGCAGGCACGTACGGTGGGGTGTCCGAGGATGAAACGGCCTGGCGATGTCAGCTTCACCCGCGTTTCCGGTGTCCCTGTGGCGGAAGTGCGGGGTGAGTTGGATCTGTCCAACACGGGCCGCATCGGTGCTGAGATCCGCCGCGAGGTGATCAATGCCGATCCCGGCGTGATCGTGGATCTGTCCGGTGTGACCTATCTCGACAGCTCCGCGATCCGGTTGCTCTTCGAGCTCGAGGGGCAGCTGCGGTCACGGCTGCAGCAGCTTCGCGTTGCCGTCCCGCAGGAGGCGTACATCAGGACCATCCTCGAGATCGCCCGCCTGGAAGAGAAGGTGCCGGTCCATCGTGCCGTCGGAGACGCCGTCGCAGCGTTCGGGGGGCGCTAAGTGCGGGCTTCCGCCCGGTTCGTGACCGCCCTCATCCTGGCTGCCGCCGCCGGCCAGCAGAGCCCACCACAGGTCCAGGAGTATGCCGTCGCCGGCAATCATCCGCACGACGTGGCCCCCGCGTCCGACGGCGGCGTCTGGTATACGTCCCAGTTCACCGGCGAGCTCGGCCATCTGGATCCCGCCACGGGCCGGAGCCGCTTGATCAAGCTGGGCGAGGGGTCCTCGCCGCACGGCGTCGTCACGGGTCCCGACGGCGCGGCGTGGGTGACCGACCAGGGACTCAACGCCATCGTCCGCGTGGACGGCCGGACCGGCGCGGTGCGCGTCTTCCGGATCGGCGACCGCGACATCTCCG
>DASSGA010000262.1:0-5428 GCA_035693805.1 bacterium
AGGGCGTCCGGTCGTGCGGGATGGGGGACTGGTCACTGCCGACGAAGGCGAGATCGGCCGGGCAGCCCGACGTCTCGGCCGGACGATCGCGAGCGAGGGCAGACGATGAGCACCAAGGTCCGTGAGCGGACGAAAGGCGGCGTGGGCGAGAGCCTGCGACGCGTCGACGGCGCCCCGAAGGTGAAGGGGCAGTTCCTCTACGGCAGCGACCTCTGGGCGGAGGACATGCTGTGGGGATTCACGGTGCGCAGCCCGCACCCGCACGCGCGCATCCGCGCCATCGACATCTCGCAGGCCCTCACCCATCCGGGCGTGCACGCCGCGCTCGTCGCCGCGGACGTCCCGGGCAAGAAGACCTACGGCCTCGAGATCGCGGACCAGCCCGTGCTGGCCTGGGAACGCGTCCGCTACCAGGGCGAGCCCGTCGCCCTCGTCGCCGCCACGGATCTGGAGACGGCCAAGCGGGCGGCGGAACGCATCAAGGTGGACTACGAGGTGCTCCCGGCGGTGGCCGACATGGAGCAGGCGCTGCGCCGCGGCGCCCCGCGCGTCCACGACCACGGGAACGTCCTCAAACACATCCACATCGAGCACGGCAATCCGGATGTCCGAGCGGAACTCTGGGTGGACGGGTACTACGAGACCGGCATGCAGGACCAGGCCATCCTCGGCCCTGAGTCGGGCATGGCCGTCCCGGCCGAGGACGGCGGGGTGGATCTCTACGTCGCCACGCAATGGCTGCACGTGGATCAGGAGCAGGTCGCGCCCTGCCTCGACCTGCCGAAGGAGAAGGTGCGCCTGCACCTTGCGGGGGTGGGCGGCGCCTTCGGGTCTCGCGAGGACGTGAGCATGCACATCCATGCGTGCATGCTCGCCCTGCGGACCCGGCGGCCGGTGAAGATGATGTACTCGCGTGAGGAGTCGTTCTTCGGCCACGTGCATCGCCATCCGGCCCACATCTGGATGCGCCACGGGGCCTCCCGCGACGGCAAGCTCGTCTGCGTGCGCGTGCGCATGGTCATCGACGGGGGCGCGTACGCCTCCTCCTCACCCGCCGTCATCACCAACGCGTCAACGTTCGCCGCGGGGCCGTACGAGGTTCCGAACGTGCTCATCGACGGTACGGCAGTGTTCACGAACAACCCTCCGTGCGGGGCGATGCGGGGATTCGGCGCGGTGCAGGCCTGCTTTGGGTACGAGGCGCAGATGGACAGGCTCGCCGCGCGGGTGGGGATCGACCCCGTCGAGCTCCGTCTGCGCAACGCCGTGTCCACGGGCTCCGTGCTGCCCACCGGCCAGGTTATCCGGGGCAGCGCGCCGGTGCGCGAGGTGATCCGCCGCTGCGCCGCGATCCCGCTCCCACCGGAGCCCGTTGAGCGCGATCCGATCACGTATCCCGGGGGCACCGGGAACGTGAGCCGCGGCGAGCGCCTTCGCCGGGGCGTGGGCTTTGCGATCGGCTACAAGAACATCGCCTACAGCGCGGGATTCGACGACTCCGCCGAAGCCCGCGTGAAGCTCTTCGCTGGGGCGGGCGGCCCGGTGGCCGAGGTGCACAGTGCCGCGGCCGAGGTGGGCCAGGGCGTGCACACCGTGCTGGTCCAGATCGCCCGGGAAGAACTGGGTATCGAGCAGGTCATCCTGCATCCGCCGGATACGCTGGTCGGCTCGGCCGGGTCCAGTTCCGCCTCCCGCCAGACGATGATGTCGGGCGGGGCGGTGCAGCTGGCCTGCCGGGCCGTCCGGGACCAGCTGTTCGAGCGGGTCAGGCAATGGGCGCGGACGCGCGGGCTCACGCTCGGCGGTGCGCTGCGCATCATGGGCGCGGACGTGGTCACGGATGGACGGGGTCTCGCGCCCGTCGTGGACTTTCTCGAGCAGCCGATCGTCGCCACCCGCGTCTACCATCATCGCAAGACGACGCCCATGGACGAGCGGGGGCAGGGGGACGTCCACGTGACGTTTGCGTTTGCGGCGCAGCGCGCGGTGGTCGAGGTGGATGAGGAGCTGGGCCTGGTGCGCGTCGTGCAGGTGGCCTGCGTCCAAGACGTGGGCCACGCGCTCAACCCGCAGAGCGTCTACGGGCAGATCGAGGGCGGCACGGCGCAGGGGCTGGGCCTCGCGGTCATGGAGGAGATCCAGATCAAGGACGGCCGCGTGCTCAATCCGTCGTTCACCGACTATCTCATCCCCACGATCCTCGACATGCCGCCGGTGGTCTCCGAACTGGTGGAAGAGCCGGAACCGGGCGTCCCCTTCGGCGCCAAGGGTGTCGGGGAACCCTCGGCGGTGGTCGCCACGGCGGCGATCGCCGCCGCGCTGCGGGCCGCCACCGGGCGTGAGCTCAACCGCGTGCCGGTGCGTCCGGACGATCTGATCGGGCTCGAGCCGCCTCGAAAGTCCTCCGGCCCACCTCCGGCCGTCAAAGGCGTCGCCTGATCGGGATGCGCACGCTCTTCAGCGGCGGGACGCTCGTCGGACCGGAAGGCACCCTCCAGGCCGACCTGCTCGTGGACGGCGAGCGCATCGCCGCGATCGGAGCCGATCTGCCCCGTACTGATGCCCGCGTCGTCGACGCCGCCGGGCGGTACCTGCTGCCCGGGGGCATCGACGTGCACACCCATCTCGATATGCCGCTGGACGACATCGCATCGACCGACGACTTCTACACCGGGCACGTCGCCGCGGCCTTCGGCGGCACCACGTCGCACATCGACTTCGCGATCCAGTCCGCAGGCGGTTCCCTCCGGCAGGCCCTCGACGCCTGGCACGCCCGGGCCGAGGGCAAGGCCGCTATCGATTACGGCTTTCACATGACGATCGCCGACCCGCGCCCGGATGTGCTCGACGAGATCGTGCATCTGCCGGAGTGGGGGATCACGACGGTCAAGGTGCTCATGGCGTACAAGGGCCGCCTGCAGTTGGACGATGCGCAGGTGCTGGCCGTGATGCGGCGCGCCGCAGAGCATGGGCTGCTCACGATGGTGCACTGTGAGACCGGCGACGTGATCGATGTCCTCATTCGGGAAGCGGTCGCGGCAGGCCACCGGGAGCCGAAGTATCACGCCATGACGCGGCCGGCGGCGCTCGAGGGAGAAGCCACCGCTCGGGCCATCGCCATCGCTTCGGTCGCCGGTGCCCCGCTCTACGTCGTGCATCTCACCTGCGAGGCTGCCCTCATCCAGGTGCGGGCTGCACAGTGCCGTGGGGAGAAGGTCCGGGCCGAGACATGCGTCCAGTATCTGTTTTTCACCGCTGCCGACCTGGACCGGCCCGAGTTCGAGGGCGCGAAATTCGTCTGCTCACCGCCGTTCCGGACGCAGCGCGATCAGCAGGCATTGTGGGAGGGACTCCGGGACGGAACGCTGGCGGTGGTTTCCACCGACCATTGCCCGTTCAACTTCGGCAAGGAGAAGCAGCGCGGCCGAGCGGATTTCACGAAGATCCCCAACGGCGTCCCCGCGATCGAGGACCGACTCGTCATGCTCCACCAGGCGGGCGTCAACGGCGGACGCATCTCGCTGTCGCGTTTCGTCGAGCTTACGGCGACCAACCCTGCCCGACTCTTCGGCCTGTATCCCCGGAAGGGTGTGCTTGCGGTCGGGTCGGATGCCGACATCGTGCTCTGGGATCCACGGGCGCGCCGCACGATCAGTGCCCGGACGCACCACATGCGTGTGGATTACAGTCTCTTCGAGGGCATGGCCGTCGACGGCGCGCCCATGGGAACATGGGTTCGCGGTGCGCAGGTGGTGGACGGCGAGCGCTTCACCGGCCGCGCGGGCTCCGGTCAGTTCCTGCGCCGCGCGCCGTTCGCGTTCTAGCGACTACCGCAACGGACCGCGCGCGGTGACATAGCGGCGGTCCACCTCTTCGACGCGATCACCTTCCTCATCCCAGAATGCCCGGGCACGCATCCTCCTGAGGTACTCCGCAGAATAGCCGAGGCGACTCCACATCGCCTCTTTCTGCGTGAAGAGTCGCTCCTTCTGTTCGGGCGTCCGGGTATCGAGGATCTCGTCCGGGGTCGAGGCGGCGAAGGGACGTTCCTTCCACCGGGCGAGCTCGGCGGCCAGCCGCGTCCCCGCGCGGCGCCTGAGGTCATCCATCACCGATGGGTAGCGGTCGAAGCCGTCGGTGGCCACGGTGACGACGTTGTCGGTCCGCCCGAGGCCGAGGTGCTTGGCCATACGCACGGCCGCGATGATGTTGCACACGCCCGAGATCCCCAGCAGGCCGCCGAGGGAACTCTCCTGCAGGGCCAGCAGGCTCCACAGGCAGTCCTCATCGTGCACGAGGAGGACGTAGTCCGTGTTGAGGATGTTGTGGATGAGCGTGACCATCTTGTCGCCCACGCCCTCGATCCGGTGGGCCCCGAGCCCGTTGCGGTAGAGGGTCGGACACTCCCGGGGCTCGGGCGCGGCGATCTTCGCCTCAGGGGACCTCGCCTTGATCTCGTCCCCCGCCGCCAGGGTCCCCGCTGAGCCGGGGGCAGCAGCGAACAAGGCAATCTCTCCGTTGCCGTAACCGGCCGCAGCCTCAAGCGCGCTGCGACCGGTGACATGGCGGTGGAACCGGTAGTTGGGAAAAAGCGAGAATTGCTCGAGGACGATGAACTCCAGCCGGTTCATGTAGGCGGCGTGCGTGCGCTCCAGGGTCAGGATCACGTCCGATTCCGTGCCGGGCGTCAGGTCGAGCTCGCCGCCGTACCGCCGGATGCGCTCGTAGCGCTCGCGGCTCATGCCGTCCGGCATCACGACCACGGCCCGGTAGCCTTTGAGGCGCGCGACGTAAGCGGTGCCGATGCCGAAGTTCCCGGTCGATGGGCCGACGACCGTGTGCACGCCCGGTCGCGCCCGTCCGTCCAGCTCGGCTTCCATCAGCGTCGTGTACACCGGCCCGACCTTGTGGCTGCCGGAGGGGAAGTCTCTTCCGATGAGGACGATGACGTTCGCGTCCACGCCGGTGAGCTCGCGGGGGAGAAGGACGTGGTTGATCGATCCGTCGGTGCGGCGCCAGGTGATATTGAACAGGTTGAGCGGGTCGTCCTCGCGCGGGCGGGCGGCGAGCACGCGGCCGCGGAAGGCCTCCGGCAGCAGACGTGGGTCGCGCATCTCGGCGTAGCTCGGGCCGGGGATGTTCGGCGGGGTGTTCTTCAACGCGTCGTCCTCTCTGCCGCGGGCGATGGCTTCGGCGCATCACGTCTTGCGATCATGTCCGCAACCGCCTCGAGCGAGGCGTCGATCTCGACCGCGCTGCCGGACGCGCGCAGTGTGCTCGGGATGTCCTTGAGGCCGGGGCCCGTGATTACCAGGAGGATGCGTTCGCTCCGGGTGATCGCGCCGCCTGCGATCAGGTACGGGAGCGCCGCCACGCCCGCGACCGCGGCTGGCTCGCCCCAAATACCGGTTGTCTGGGCCAGCAACCG
>DASSGA010000263.1:0-18155 GCA_035693805.1 bacterium
AAATCGTGGACGCCCTGTATGCCCTCGACCTGCACGAAGCCGTCCTGGATGGGGAGATCGTGGCCCTGGATCCCTCGGGGCGCTCGTCGTTCCCCCTGCTGCAGCAGCGCGCGACCCTGAAGGACGCGTCCAGGCCTCCCATCGCCTACTACGCCTTCGACGTGCTGTTCGTAAACGGCCACCTCCTGACCGGCCGGCCGCTGCGCGAGCGGCGCCGGGCCCTCGCCGCCCTGCTCCCCGAGCATCCGCTCGTACGGATCTCCGAAGCCGTCCCTGAGGAGGGCATCACCTTCTACACGGCGGCGCGTGATCTCGGGATCGAGGGGATCGTCGGCAAGCGGGCGGACAGCCCGTACCACCCCGGCAGGCGCACCGGGGACTGGGTGAAGCTCAAAGTGACACAGCAATTGGACGCGGTCATCGGGGGCTTCACGCGTGGGCTGGGGGCCCGCTCGAAGACGTTCGGGGCGGTGCTGCTGGGCGCGTACGACGGCGACCGCCTGCGCTGCATCGGCCATTGCGGCGGCGGCTTCACCGACACCGAGCTCCGACGCATCCATGCGCTGCTCACGGAGCGGGTCCAGGAGACGTGTCCGTTCGATGCCGTGCCTCCCTCGAACGAGAAGGTCACGTGGGTACGGCCCGATCTGGTGGCACGAATCGAGTATGGGGGCTGGACGGCGGATCGGCTGCTGCGCTTCCCGGTCTATCAGGGCCTGAGAGACGACAAGCCCGCCCTCGAGGTGAAGCTGGAACAGCCGGCCCCCCCTCCACCGTCCGCCGGCAGGCAGGAGCCGGAGCCACCCGGTGGGCGGGACGCGACCATCCGGGCACAACCGGTGGTAAGATCCGCGAAGCCGCGCAAGCGGCACCCTCTCGAGCAGGCGCTAGAGGAGGCCGGTCTGCGTGTAGACCTGACGAACCTCGGCAAAGTCTTCTGGCCGGAGCCAGGCTACACCAAGGGGGACCTCATCGAGTACTACCTGAGGGTCGGCCCGCTGATGCTCCCCCACCTCCGCGACCGCCCGGTCACGCTGCGGCGTTTCCCCAACGGGATCACCGGGGAGAGCTTCTACCAGAAGGACGTGCCCGACGCCCCGCCCTTCGTCACCATCGTGCCCATCGCCAGCGAGAGCGGCCGCGACACGATGGGCGCCCCGGTCTGCAACAACCTGGAGACCCTGCTCTGGCTGGCGCAGCTCGCCGACATCGAGATCCACACCTGGTTCAGCCGGATCGCGCCGTTCAAGAGGAGTGAGGGGGCCGGGAAGGCCGGGACGAGCTTCGGGGAGTCCCCGGACGCCCTGCGGAAGAGCGTCCTCAACCGCCCCGACTACGTGGCGTTCGACATCGATCCGTACCTCTTCCCCGACAACAAGCTGCCGCAGCGCAAGGGCGAGAAGGATCCCGACTACTCGCGGCGGGGGTTCGACGCGGCGCGCGAGGCGGCGTTCCTCGTCCGCGATCTCCTCAAGACGCTGAAGCTGGACAGTTCGGTGAAGACCTCAGGGAAGACCGGACTGCACGTGTTCGTACCGATCGTGCGGGCCTACACCTTCGAGCAGGTCCACGAGTTCGCCAAGACGGTGACGCAGTACCTCGAAGGCCGGTACCCGAAGAAACTCACCACCGCCTGGGCCGCGGAGAAACGGGTGGGCAAGGTCTTCCTGGACTACAACCAGAACCGGCTGGGGGCCACCCTGGCCGGCGCTTACAGCCTCCGCCCCACCCCGCAGGCCACGGTGGCGATGCCCGTGACCTGGAAGGAGCTCGACCGGGGGTTCGATCCCCTCGACTTCACGCTCCGGACGGTGCCGGACCTGATGCGGAAGCGCAAAGATCCCTGGCGTGACCTGCTCGCCGTCCGGCAGCGCCTCGAGCAGCACCTCTAGCTAGTCGACCGCGTCCCGGCTCCGCACAGCGAGCTTCTTGATGAACGGCCTCGCCGCAGCGAACGCCCGCGCGCGGTGGCTGATGCGGTTCTTCACCGCCAGCGGCAGCTGCGCCATCGTCTTCCCATACGCCGGCACGAGAAAGACCGGATCGTAGCCGAAGCCGCCCGACCCCCGCGGGGCGGTCGCGATCTTCCCCTCGCAGGTCCCTTCAAAGGTCCGCACGTCGCCGGTGGGCAGCGCCACCGCCACCACGGCGCGGTAGCGGGCGGTCCGCCGCTCCGAGCTGACGGGGTGCAGCAGCTTGAGGATGCGCGCGTTGCGCGCCGCGTCGGAGGCGTGATCCCCGAGAAAGCGCCGGGACTGGGGCCCGGGCCCGCCGTCGAGGGCATCCACCTCGATGCCCGAATCATCCGCGACGGCGATCCGGCCCGTGAGATGCGCCACGGCGAAGGCTTTGCTGATCGCGTTCTCCGTGTAGGTGAGTCCCTCTTCCGGCAGCTCGCCGATCTGGGGAAACGCATCCAGGGAGTACACCTGGATCGGCAGCTCCCGCATCAGCTCGATGAACTCGCGCACCTTCCCCTGGTTGCGGGTGGCGAGGACGATCTCGAGGAATCCCGGGGTGACGGGCACCGGCACAGACGCCGGACGCTTGCGCGGGCGGAGCACCGCGGGGGTGCGCCTTCGCAGGGATGACCGGGCCATCAGCGGGGAATCCCAGCGAGGACGTCCGAGAGCACGTCGCGCTGCCGGGCGATCAGATGCTTGACGCCGCGCTCGGCCAGGCTCAGCATCTGCTGCATCTCCTCGCGCGTGAAGGGGAGCCCTTCCGCGGTGCCCTGCACTTCGACGAGCCGCCCGGTCTCCGTCATCACCACGTTCATGTCGACCCGCGCGCGCGAATCCTCCTGAAAGTTCAGGTCGAGCACGGTCTCCCCGTCCACGATCCCCACGCTCGTCGCCGCGACGAACTCCCGCAGCGGCCACCAGCCGAGCGCGCCGGTCTTGCGCAGCACGTGGAGCGCGTCGAGCAGCGCCACGAAGGCGCCGGTGATCGCCGCGGTGCGCGTTCCCCCGTCGGCCTGGATCACGTCGCAGTCGATCCAGATCGTCCGCTCGCCGAGCTTGTCCAGATCGACCGCTGCGCGCAGGGACCGCCCCACCAGACGCTGGATCTCCTGCGTCCGGCCGCTCGGGCGCCCGATGTCGCGCTGGGTGCGCTCGCTGGTCGCGCGGGGCAGCATCCCATACTCGGCGCTGATCCAGCCCCGGCCGCCGCCGCGCATCCAGTGGGGGACGCGCTCATCGATGCTCGCCGAGCAAACGACCTTCGTGTCGCCGAGCGTGATGAGGACCGACCCCTCAGCGTACTTGAGGAAGTGGCGCGTGACCGTGACCGCACGCAGTTCGTCGGGCTGCCGCCCGTCGGCCCGGGGCATGGGCTCCTAGACCTCGTCGGTGGATCCTTCGTCAACCGGGAAAATAGCGCCGAACTCCTTCGCTGCAGCCGCAACCGATTCCTTGACCGCGTGGTGCGGGGCGAAGACGTGAGCTCACGGCCTCAGGGCGCCGGGGCGGGGTAGATGGCGAGGAAGCGCATGATCCCACGGTAGATCGCCGCCGCCAGCGCCTGGCGGAAGACGCCGTCGCGCAGGCGGGCCTCATCGTCCCCGTTCGAGATGAACGCCGATTCGACGAGGACCGAGGGGATGCCGCTGTCGCGCAGGACGAGGAAGTCGCCGGTCTTGATGCCGCGGCTTGGCAGGCGCAGCACGATGCCGAGCTCGTCCTGGATCATCTGCGCCAGGACGAGCGACTGCGGCGTCAGGTAGTAGGTCTCCGAACCGTTCACGGTCGCCCGCCCGTTGGCGTTGGCATGGACGCTGACGTAGATGGAGGCGCCCGCGTCGCGCGCCAGGCGCGGCCGGTCCGGCAGCTCCACGGTGACGTCGGCCTCGCGGATCATCACCACGCGCAGGCCGTCCCGCACCAGCAGATCGCGGACGCGCCGGGAGATGTCGAGCACGATGTCGGCCTCGCGCAGCCCGGAGGGCCCGATCGCACCCGGATCACGGCCCCCGTGGCCGGGGTCGATGGCCACGAGGTGCCGGCGCGCCGCGACCTGGTTGTTCACGTCGATGACCAGCGCGCCGCCGGACTGGCTGACGAGGTAGTTCATCTTGCGCTTGAGGGTGACGACGATGCGCGCCACAGGGGGCCGTGCGGTAAACTGCGCGGCGCGCACCCCGATGATCGACGGATGCTCGAGGTCCAGCTCCTGCTTCACCGGCACGAACACGGCCCGCTCGATGTCGATGGCCAGCCGGTCGGGGTAGACGAACTCCCGGATCTTGTATTCGATCGGCCCGGTGGCGTCGACCGTGATGCGGCCGCCGTTGCCGTCCCGCTGAAACGCGACACCCATCACCTTCGTGGGCCCGAGGGCCTTCACCGTGGCGGGCGGGGCGCCGGGCGGCGGCGTGCCCGGTGGCTGCGGCGGCGCACCCGCCTCGGCCGTCCGGGGGCGGACCTCGATGGTGACCAGGTAACTCGCCGCATCGTTGTTCACCCGGACTTCAACCGGCGTCAGCAGGTCGAAGACGATGCGTGAGACGTACGGTTTGACCTGGAACTGTGCGGTACGGATCCGCTGCACGCCGGCGTCGTTGACAGGCATCTCGCCCGGCGGGGTGCGCAGGGCGGCGTGGAGGAAGTCGACGACCATGCGGTCCGGCTGGGTGAGGACCAGCGTCTCGGTCTGCACCGGACCGGTGGCGTCCACCTTCACCCGCAGCGAGCCGTCCCTGACCTCAGCGGAGATCGCCGTGATCTGGGAGCTCACGTACAGGGTCCGCTCCGCCTCCTCATACTTCGTCCAGGCGCCCAGGGCGGCGAACACCGCCTGCACGGGGATGAAGACCACGCCGTTGACAACCTGGGGAGCAACGGGCAGTACGCGGCTCTGCCCGTTGACGTGCATCGTGGTCCCGCCCACCTGAAGCCGCACCGCCGCGCGGGCGCGGTTGGTGACGATGATGCTGCGGTCGACCTCGTAATACGCGCCGATGGCTCCCATCGGCTCAAAGAGCCCGGAAATGGGAGCCATCACCTGACCGCTGGTGATGAGGGCAGGCGCAGCGAGAGGGATCTCAACGCCGTTGACGATGACCTTGATCCCGGTGCCCTGCCCCAGCCCCGGCGCCGCGAGCACCGACACGGCCAGCGCGGCCAGGATCGCGGTGGCAACGACCTTCATCCTCTACCTCTGCTGTGCGCCCACCACCCGCCTGTCGAGAATCGTCCTAGCGTCCTCTCCCGGAGGCAAGACATTCAGCCATCACGAAGGGTTTTCCTCTTGATGAAGGTCGACGCTCACATCGAGTACGGCACGCTCCGGGACGTCCCGGCCCTGGCCCAGGCCGCGGAGCAGGCCGGCGTCGACGGCGTGTGGTTCCCCGAAACCGCGCACGAACCGTTCCTCGGCGCCGCGCTCGCCTGCGAACACACGGAGCGTCTGCTGGTGGGCACGAACGTGGCCATCGCGTTCACACGCAGCCCCACGCTCCTCGCCCATCTCGCCTGGGACCTGGCCGCCCTCTCCGCGGGCCGCTTCGTCCTCGGACTGGGCACGCAGGTGAAAGGCCACATCGTCCGCCGCTACGGGATGCCGTGGGATGCCCCCGCGCCCAGGCTGCGCGACGCGATCGGGGCGATCCGGGCGGTCTGGCACGCCTGGAGGACCGGAGAGCCGCTCCGCCACACCGGCCGGTGGTATCAGCTCTCTCTGATGACGCCCTTCTTCACGCCGCCGCGGCATGAGCACGCGATCCCGATCGTCACCGCCGGCGTCAATCCCGTGATGTGCCGCGTGGCGGGAGAGGCGGCCGACGGCTTCCAGGTCCACCCCCTGCACACACCCGGGTACCTGCGCGATGTCGTCCTGCCGGCCATCCACCAGGGACAAACGCGATCGGGCCGGGGTTCGGTTCCGATCCGGGTCAATGCGAGCGTCTTCGTCGTCACGGACGGCCCCGACGGGCCCGGTGCGGCCGGGGCGAAGCGGGCCATCGCCTTCTACGCCAGCACGCCGTCATACCGCGGCGTACTCGCCCATCATGGCTGGGAGGATGTCGGCGCCCGGCTCAGCACGCTCGCCGCCCGCGGCGAGTGGGAGAAGATGGCGGGTGAGGTGACGGGGAAGATGCTTTCCACGATCGCGGTCGTGGCACCGCTCGAAGAAGCGGGGGCGGCGATCCGGGCACGCTACGGGGGCCTGGCGGACCGGGTCGGCCCCTACCGGGCTTTCTCTCCGGCGGACGAGACGTGGTGGCGCACGCTTATCCGCGGCGTTGCCGGTTAGCGCAAGGTTACCCGGCCGTGACACGACTCTCGTATATGAAAGAGGACTCTCCCGGTCCGGGTTCTGCCGGGTGGAGGAGGACGGCGAATGAGCGACCTGCAACGATACATCGTCGAGGAGTGGGCGGAGGATTTTCGCGCCGGCCGGCTGCCGCGGCGTGAGTTCCTGCGCCGCACGGTCCTGATGGCCGGAGGCGCTGCGCTGGCCGTGCCGATCCTGCACAGCCTGGGCGTGACCGCCTCGGCGGATGAGGTCGCCGCCGCGGCTCAGGCCCCCTCTCCCATCGTCGCCCAGGCCCAGGGCGTGACCGTTCCACCCGATGATCCCGACCTCTCCGCGGAGATGGTTTCCTTCACGTCAGGTGGGGTGCCGGTGGTGGCGTACCTCTCGCGGCCAAAAGGCACCGGGCCGTTCCCCGCGGTCGTGGTCATCCATGAAAACCGCGGGCTGCTGGACCACTTCAAGGACGTGAGCCGCCGGCTCTCCAAGCTGGGCTACGCCGCGCTGGCCGTCGATCTGGCCTCGGGCGAGGGCGGCACCGCGAAGTTCAGCGATCCCGCCCAGGTCACGGCGATCCTGGGCCGGACCCCCGCGGAGCGGATGGTCGAGATGCTCAACGCCGGGGTACGCTTCCTGCAGGGGCTGCCGGTCGTCCGCCGCGACCGCATCGGCGTGATGGGGTTCTGCTTCGGCGGCGGGATGACATGGCGGCTGGCCACGCAGAACGCGGACCTGCGTGCAGCGGTCCCCTTCTACGGTCCGAACCCACCGATCGCGGACGTGGCCAAGATCAAGGCCGCAGTGCTGGCCATCTACGGGGAGCAGGACACCCGCATCAACGCGGGGATCCCGGCGGTGCGCGAGGCGATGCAGAAAGCCGGCGTGGTGCACGAGATCGTCATCTACCCGGGCGCAGACCATGCGTTCTTCAACGACACCGGGCAGCGCTACACGCCGGCGGCAGCCCGGGCGGCGTGGGGGCGGACGACGGCCTGGTTCCAGCGCTACCTCAAGTCTTAGCCAGCGGCGCCGACGCCGCGAACAGCAGGATCGAGGTCAGCACGATGGCGCCGCCCGCGGCGAGGTTGAGGTAGAAGGCCGCGGTCATCCCCGCGAGCACGGAAATGAGGGACGCGGCGATGGCGATGGCCAGCGTCGCGCGGAAGCTGCGGGCGAGCCGCAGCGCGGTCACGGCGGGCACGACGATGAGGGCGCTGGTGAGCAGCACGCCGACCACGCGCATCGCCACCACCACGGTCACGGCGACGAGCAGCGTGACGAGCAGGTTGAGCGCGTCCACGGGCACGCCCTGGACGCGCGCCGTCTCCTCGTCGAAGCTGATCGCGAACAATTCCTTATAGAAGGCGACCACCGCGCCGAGCACGCCGAGTCCGAGCCCCAGGATGACCCAGAGGTCCCGCGTCTGCACCGCGGTGATCGCCCCGAAGAGGTAGGCGAAGAGATCGACCCGGAAGCCTCCGCTCAGCCCGATCAGGACGACGGCCAGCGCCAGGCCGCCGGAGAGAAAGATGGCCAGCGCGGCCTCACCGAAGAGCCGGCCGGAGACGCGCAGGCGCTCGATCCCCACCGCGCCCACCACGGCTACGGCGAGCGCACCCACCGCCGGATGCCAGCCCGCAAGCAGCCCGAGGGCCACGCCCGCGAGGGCGACATGTGACAGCGTGTCGGCGATCAGGCTGAGCCGCCGCAGTACGAGGAAGACCCCGATGGACGGCGCGATCACCCCGATCATCAGGCCCGCCAGCAGGGCGCGCTGCATGAAGCCGTACTGCAGGATCTCCGGCATCGCTCAGTGGCGGTGGGTCACGACCAGGCTGGCCGACCGGTACATCTGCTCCAGCGCGCCGCTACGGATCGCCTCGTCGGGATCGCCGTGGAACACGAGCGACCGGTTGAGGCAGGCCAGCTGGGTGACCTCGTGCGCGACCACGCTGATGTCGTGCGAGACCAGCACCAAGGTCGTGTGGAGCTCGCGGTTGAGATGACGCAGCAGCGCGTAGAACTGCTCCTGCGCATCCACGTCCACGCCGACCGTGGGCTCGTCGAGGATGAGCAGCTCGGGACGGTGCACCAGCGCACGGGCGATGAACACGCGCTGCTGGTGCCCGGGGGACAGGCGGCCGATGACGTGATGGCGGAACTCCGCCATCCCGACCGTGTCGAGCGCGCGCTGCGCGGCCTCGCGATCCTCGACCCCGTACCGGCGGCCCAGCCCGACCCGGGCCGAGCAGCCGCTCATCACCACCTCGAAGACGCTCGCGGGGAACCGCGCCTCGACCGCCGGACGCTGGGGCACGTAACCCACCCGGTCCCAGCGGTGGAAGTGGCGCACGTCCGTTCCGAACAGTGTGACCCGCCCGCTGGACGGCGCCAGCAGGCCGAGGAGGATGCGCAACAGGGTCGTTTTGCCCGACCCGTTGGGCCCGATGATCCCGAGGAAGTCGCCCGCGCGGATGCGCAGCGTCACCCGGTCGAGGACGCGCGCGCCGCCGACGTCGTAGCAGACATCCTCGAGGGCGGCCACGATCCGATCAGCGTCGACAGTCGAGCCCTTCGGCCAGTCGGTCAAGGTTCTCGCTCATCACCATGACGTAGCCCGCGGCTGTCTGCCCTTCCAGCGGGTCGAGCACCATCACCTGCGCCCCGGTCTCCCGGGCCACAGCCTGCACCACCCGGTCGGAGGTCAGCGGCTCGGCGTAGATCACCGTCGTCCCGCTGGTCCGCACGAAGGCGATGATCTCGCGCAGCCGCGCGGGAGACGGCTCGGCTTCGGGCTCCACGCCCGAGATCGGGACTTCCCGAAGCCCGAACCGCGCCGCCAGGTACCCGAACGCGGCGTGGGAAGTGACGAATTCCCTTCGTCGGCATCCGGCCAGGACCTCGGCGTAGCGCGCCCGCAGAGCCTCGAGCTCGACCTGCAGGGCGGCCGCGCGCACATCGTAGAGGACACGCCCCACCGGATCGGCCTCCACCAGGCCGGCGCGGATCGCCTCCACCTGGAGGGCGGCCAGCGCGGGATCGAGCCACACGTGCGGATCGCGGCCGTGCGGGACGATCCGCACGCTCGCATTCACGCGGACGACCCTCGCTGGCAGGTCCGGCAGTACACGCTCCACCCACGGCTCGAGCCCGGCCCCGTTGTAGACGAATAGCTGCGCCCGCTCGAGGGCGGCCAGGTCCCGCGGCGCCGGTTCGTAGTTGTGCGGCTCGACCCCCGGCGGGACCAGCGTGCGGACCGCAACGCGCACCCCTCCGATCCCGCGCGCGAACTCCGCGAGGGGATGGAACGTGGCGACCACGGAGACGGCCCGCGCATCTCCCCCCTCCCCCTGCCCGCGGCAGCCAGCGGCGCCTCCGGCCAGGGTGAGGACCATCAGCCCCGCCGCCATACGCGTCCACATCAGGCCTTCGGCGCGCAGCGCGGGCAGTAGCCGAAGAGCTCAAGGCGGTGCGCGGTGACCGTGAAACCCTGGGGCCTCCCCAGGCGGCGCGACGGAGGGAGGTGGCACTCATCGACGCGCGCGATGCGGCCGCAGGACAGGCACACGAGATGGTGGTGATGGCCGCCGTCCTCGGAGAGGTCGTAGCGGACGCGCCCGTCGCCGAAAAAGACCGGATGGGCGATGCCGTCCGCCACGAACGCCTCGAGGGTCCGGTACACTGTGACCAGACCCAGCTTCGGGTAGGCGGCTCGGGCCCGGGCGTGGATCGCTTCCGCGTCGTGCGCGCATCCGAGCGAGGCGAGCGCTTCGAGCACGGCGCGCCGCTGCACCGTCATCCGGCGACCGCGGTGGCGCAGCCGGGCCGCGACACGTTCCACCCGGTTCCGCTTCACAGCCCGCATCACTCTCCGACAATGAAAACCGTTTTCAACAAGCAACGACGGGATCAGCATAGACGACGGTGCCGGGGGATGTCAACGGATCAGCCCGGAGGGACGAGCGGCGGGCGGAGTCCGTCATCGCGCCGCCGGTTGCGGCGCTCCTCGTGCCGTTCCTGACGTTCCCGCTTCTTCCGCGGCTCCTCGACGTACGTGGTGCGCGCCGAGAGCCACCTGGCCAGGGTAGAGCCGGCGGCGCGCATCTCGGGTAAACCCGCGTCTTCCGGTTCGGGGAGCCCTTGCCAGTCGTCGGGAGGCGTCGCCCGCGCCGCGACCCGCATGAACGACGCCCAGATGCCCGCGGGAACGGTGCCGCCCACGACTCGCCGGGTCGGTGCGTTATCGTCGTTGCCGACCCACACCGCCGTGGACAGGTACGGCGTGAACCCGATGAACCAGGCGTTGCGGTAGTCGTCGCTGGTTCCCGTCTTCCCGGCCGCCGGCCGGCCGATGCCGGCGCGCCGGCCGGTGCCGCGCTGGATGACGCCCTTCAAGAGATCGATCATCTGCGCGGCGTCGCTCTGCTCGATGGCCGCAGTGCGGCGGGCGCGGTTCTCCTCGAGCACGCGCCCGTGCCGGTCCACGACCTTGAGCACGAGGATCGGCTCCGCGCGGATCCCCATCGCGGCGAGCGTGCCGTAGGCCGAGGCCATCTCCAGCGGCGTCACCTCTGAGGCCCCCAGGGCGAGCGACAGGTTGGGGGCAAGGGGGCTCTGGATGCCCATCCGCCGGGCGTAGGAGATGACACGCTCGGGGCCGAGGCTCTGCAGCGTTCGGACCGCGGGGATGTTGATCGACTGCTCGAGGGCGCGGCGCATCGTCACCCAGCCGCGGAACTTCTCGTCGTAGTTCTTCGGCTGCCACCGCTCAGCGCTGCCGTCGTTGTAACTGATCGGCGCGTCGAGGATGAGCCTTGTCGGACGCCATCCGTTCGCCACGGCCGCCGCGTAGATGAAGGGTTTGAACGCCGAGCCGGCCTGGCGCTGCGCCTGCCAGGCGCGGTTGAAAGGACTGTGCTCGAAGTCATAGCCGCCGACCATCGCGCGGATGTACCCCGTGGACGGATTCAGGGCGACGAGCGCGCCCTGGGTGACATTCAGGCGGTCCCGCCCGGCCTGATCGAGCCCGCGCCGCAGTGCGCGTTCCGCGGCGGCCTGCATCCGCAGATCGATCGTCGTATGAACCTGCAGGCCCCCCGTGTATACCAGATCCTCCCCGTAGCGCTCGATGAGGTACTGCAGCACGGTGGACGACGCGTAGGGGGCCCGCATCCCGACGAACCCCGCGTTGCGCGGATGGGCCAGGCGGATCCGCGCCTCGCGTGCTCGGTCGGCCACGTCGCCGTCGACCACGCCGAGCTGCTCCATCCGCTCCAGCACCGTGTGCTGGCGGCTCAGTGCCAGCTCGAAGTTGCGGTAGGGATTGTAGAGGGACGGCGCCCGGATCAGCCCGGCGAGCAGGGCCCCTTCCGCCAGGGTGAGCTCCGAGACCGGCTTGGCGAAGTAGGCGCGCGCGGCCATCTCGATCCCGTAGGCGCCCTGGCCGAAGTACACCTGATTCAGGTAGCGCTCCAGGATCTCGTCTTTCGTCAGGCGGCGCTCCACCTCGACGGCGAGTAGCATCTCGGCGACCTTGCGGGTGATGCTGCGGCGGCGGCTGAGGTACAGGCTCCGCGCGAGCTGCTGGGTGATGGTGCTGCCGCCTTCCCGCAGCGCTCCGGAGCGGGCGTTGCGCCACAGCGCCCGGCCCACGGCGCGGACATCCACGCCGCGATGGTGGTAGAAGCGGTCGTCTTCGATGGTGAGGACGGCGAGCCGTGTGTGCTCGGGGATCGCCTCCAGCGGCACGTACGCGCGGTTTTCGCGGTAGAAGCTGGCGATGAGCTCTCCGCCGCCCGCATACACGCGGCTGGCCTCCCAGAGCCCGCTGTAGACCCGGTTGGGATCAGAGAGATAGGCCGCGGCGCCCCCGGCGACCCCGGCGGCGATCGCGGCGACGGCGACCGCCAGCACCAGCGCTACCAGCGGGACGACGAGCGCGAGGGAAGGGCGAAATGGAAAGGTCTTCGGGTCGGCAGCCATGACGGAACAGGATTTTCCCCGCGGAGCCGGTGGTCAAGCGACCTCGATGCCATTGCCGCCGCGCTGCTTCACGCGGTACATCGCCTGGTCGGCGGCCTCGATCAGTGCGCGGGAACCGCGCGCATCCTTCGGGAAGACGGCGAGCCCGGCGCTCAGCGTCAGGTGGAACCCGCGCAACAGGGTGAACTCCTCGACGTCGCGGCGGATGCGCTCGCCGACACGCCGGCCCTCGTCCACCGGCGTGAACGGCATCACGACGACGAACTCATCGCCGCCGAAGCGCACCAGCACGTCCGTGGCCCGGCAGGAACCCCGCAGCGTCGCGGCTACCTTCCGCAGCGCTTCGTCACCCTGGAGGTGCCCGAAGCGATCGTTCACTTGCTTGAAGCGGTCGATCTCCAGGACGAGCACGGCGCAGTGGTGGCCGTACCGTTCCGCGCGGGCCAGCTCCCGGTCGAGCGCCTGCCGCAGCGCGCGGCGGTTCGCCAGCCCGGTGAGCGGATCGGTCTGCGCCTGGCGGAAGACCTCGCCGGCCTGCCGGCGCAGCGTGGCCGCAACCAGGGCGACCACGTAGAACATGGCGATGTAGCTCACAAGGAGCACCCGGACGAGCAGCGGCGAGGGCACACCCAGCACGGGGTTGCCGACCCCCAGGCGCATCAGCCCCAGCACCGCGACGAGGTACACGGTGCACAGCGTGGCGCTGGCCAGGGCGAAGCGGAAGCCCCAGAGGACGCCGTAGATGGCGATGACAACGCCGTACACCCAGACGAACGGGCTCTGCACGCCGCCGGAGAACGCCACCCATACGGTCAGCATCAGGAGGACGAGGTTGAGGTGCGCCGCCGGCATCCACGGCGTGAACACACCCTCCTCAAGCAGGCGCTCCTGCCGCCAGGAGGCCGCCATCATCACCAGGGCCTGGAAGGCGATGAGCCAGAGCGGCAACCCGATGCCGAGGAGGGCGGTCAGCGCGGACATGATGACGACGGCGGGCGCGATGCCGTACGTGAGCCGGACGACGGCGCGGTGCGCGGCGATAGGATCCTCGGGCGTAGCGAACCACGCGTCGAAGGAGGAGAGACGCGCGGCCTGTGACTCAGCGGCCGCCGGCTCGGCCATCACGAACTCCCGCCGGGTAAGGTCGGAAGCGCTCATCGCGTCACCGTGCCGCGCCCCCGTCAGGGGAGACGCAAAGATGAACCTCTTTACCCTCCCGTAGACGGCCCTAAACCCAACAATCACGGGATGAGGAGAAGCTTCCCGAGCGCCTCCCGCCCCTCCAGGCGGGCATGGGCTGCCTGGACGTCGGCGAGGGGGTAGGTGCGGTCGATCCGGAGCCGCAGGCTGCCCTCGCGTACCCAGGACAACACGTCGCCGGCCCGCGCCAACAGCTCGGAGCGCGTGTGCGTGTAGTGGTGGAGCGAGGGTCGGGTGAGGAAGAGCGAGCCTTTGCTGTTGAGGATCCGGGGATCCACCGGCGGGACGAGGCCGCTCGCGTTCCCGTAGAGCACCATCATCCCGCGCAGCTGTAGACAATCGAGACCCCGCTCAAACGTATCCTTGCCCACCGAGTCGTAGACGACCGGGACCCCCTGGCCCTCCGTCACGCGCTTCACCTCCTGGACGAAGTCCGCGCGCGTGTAGATGACGCAGACGTCGGCGCCCGCCTCCGCCGCGATGGTCGCCTTCTCCTCGCTGGAGACCGTCGCGATGACACGCGCGCCGCACCGCTTCGCCATCTGCACGAGGAGCGCCCCGACCCCGCCTGCCGCCGCGTGCACGAGGGCCCACTCCCCGGGCTTCAGCGGATACGTGGTGTGCGTGAGGTACTGCGCCGTCATGCCCTGCAGCATCGCCGCGGCCGCCTGGGTGAACTCGAGGCCGTCGGGGATGGGCACGAGCCGCCACGCCGGCGCGACGCTGTACTCGGCATAACTGCCCAGGACGTTCGAATAGGCGACCCGGTCACCGCGGGCCACCTCGGTCACGCCCGGACCGACCGCCTCGATCACGCCCGCGCCCTCGCTGCCGGGGATTGCCGGCAGCGGCAGCGGGTTGAGGCCGGTGCGGTGATAGATGTCCAGGAAGTTCACGCCAGCCGCGCGCAAGCGAACCAGGGCCTGTCCCTGCCCCGGGGTGGGCACCGGGACCTCCTCAACCCGCAGCACGCGGACGTCTCCCGTTTCGTGGATGCGCACAGCCTTCATCCCCTACCCCCCTAAGGGCGTGACAGTGGCGGCGTACACTCCGCGGATGGATGCGGGCATGCACTATGAGGGTACTCTACCCCCAGAAGGTTTCCCCTGCCGGGGCGTGTGGCAAAACGCCAGCGGCGGGGCGGAACGAGCCCACAACTGGGTACGTTGAGAGTAGTGGCACGCGGATTGCTGTAGGGACAGTCAAGCGGCTGCTAGAGGGCCGGATGGGGGCTGCAGCGATGGGAACCGTATGGCGATGTCCCCGGTGCGGCGCGGTAACGGAGATGGATCCGCGGATGGGCGAGGAAGTCGTCGCCGTGTACGATCTGTGCGGATCTCCGGACGAGCCCAGGGGCCCGCGGGTCCCTGTGCGGATGGAGCGGGTGGAGGATCCGGCTGAGGTCGTCCGCCTGACCGCGCGCGAACCTGCCCTGACCCGGTAACGCAGGAACGTCCGACGATATGACATCGGGCGGAGCCGTCATTGCGGCTCCGCCCGATCCTTGTCTCTAGATCTTCAGATCGATGATCGCCGACACTCCGACGCCCGGAACGCGCCGGAGGCGCTTCCAGGGCTCGAGGCTGTCCACCGGCACGAGCGCCTGGACGTGGAAGACGCCCTGGAAGTTGCCCTCGAGCGCGGCCACGGCCTGGACCTTGTCTACCGCGCTCCTCGTCCCCGCGACCTGCGCGGCGCCGATCGTCGCCTGACCCGGCGTGCCAATCCCGATGGAGATGCTCAGAATCGGGACCACCTTCGTGGTCTGCCTCGTCTCGACATCCTTCGCCCGCAGGAGACTGTTGATGAAGTTGTTCAGCTGCGGCGCGAACATCTTCACGGCCGCGCCGACGCCGAGCGTCTTGATCACCGTGCCGAGATCCTGCCCGTAGACGGCGGCCGTCCCACCGAGCAGCGCGCCCATCACCAGAACGGCTACGAGCACACGAGCCTGCATCAAAGGTCCACCTCCCACTTTGAGCTTACCACCCACCCCAGGCATCTGCGCCACGGCCGGGGAACTCTTCCTTCGCGGCTGGCGGTAGGCTGGTGGGACAGATGCGGCGGCGGCCTTTCGGCTGGACGGGAGTGCAGGTGCCGGTCATCGGACAGGGGACCTGGTACATGGAGCGCGACGGGCGGGCGCGCGCCGTGGCCGCGCTGCGGGCCGGGCTCGAGGCGGGGATGACGCACATCGACACGGCCGAGATGTATGGGAACGGCCGCGTTGAGGAGATCGTCGGCGAGGCGATCGGCGACCGGCGCCGAGAGGTCTTCCTCGTCTCCAAGGTCCTGCCGCACAACGCCTCGTTTGACGGCGTTCTTCGCGCCTGCGAAGGGAGTCTGCGGCGACTGCGCACCGACCATCTGGACGTCTACCTGCTGCACTGGCCAGGATCCCATCCCCTCGAAGAGACGATCCGCGCCTTCGAGCGGCTGGTTGAGGAGGGCAGGATCCGCTTCTGGGGCGTCAGCAACTTCGACGCCGGGGAGCTCGACGAAGCCCTCGGCATCGCCGGGCCGCGCCGGCTCGCCTGCAATCAGGTGCTCTATCATCTGAAGGAGCGCGCCATCGAGCACGCCGTCATCCCCTGGTGCGAGGCCCACACGGCCGCCGTCGCAGGCTACAGCCCCTTCGGGTCGGGCAGCTTCCCGTCGCCGGCAAGCGCGGGCGGGCGGGTCCTCCAGGAGATCGCCGCCGCCCGGGGCGCCACGCCGCATCAGGTGGCGCTCGCGTTCCTGCTCCGGAGGGACGCCGTCTTCACCATCCCCAAGTCGTCGACCGTCGAGCACGTACGGGAGAATGCCGCCGCCTCTGACCTCGAGCTCTCGACGGACGAGATCCGGCGCATCGAGGAGGCGTTCCCCCTCGGGCGGCCGCCACGCAGCCTGCCCATGATCTAGCCAGAGGGTGCCACCCCCGGTGCAGCGAAAGCTATCCGCATTCCCGAAGAGAGGTGATCGCTCGATGCGTCCCCGCGCGCTGTGTGTCGCCCTCGTCTTGATCGCCCTGCCGTTGCTCGCCGTCCCGCAGGGGTCGGCCGGCCCCTCGCTGCCGCCCGCCATCACCGTGAGCGGGTTCCAGACTCCCGAGTCGGTGCTCTACGATGCCGCCGACGACGTCTACCTCGTGTCCAACATCAATGGCAACCCCACCGGCACTGACGACAACGGGTTCATCTCGCGCGTGGCGGCCGACGGCCGCATCCTCACCCTGAAGTGGATCGACGGGGCGAGTGCCGCCGTCACACTGAACGCCCCGAAAGGGCTGGCCATCAGTGGGGACACCCTCTACGTCACCGACATCACCGTGGTCCGCATGTTCGACCGGCGCACCGGCGCGCCGAAGGGCTCTATCACCGTTCCGGGTTCGACGTTCATGAACGACGCGGCGGCGGCACCGGATGGCACGGTGTACGTCACGGACAGCGGGCTGAAGCCCGACTTCAGCCCGTCCGGCACGGATGCCGTCTATCGGCTGAGGAACGGCGCGCTCTCGACCGTCGCGAAGGGAACGCACCTGAAGGGACCCAACGGGGTGGCGGTGCTGCCCAACGGACGCCTCATCGTCGTCACGTTCAGCGCGACCGGCGAGACGTACGAACTCACCACCAACGGTCAGCAGCAGCGGGTGCAGCGGCTGCCGCAGGGACAGCTCGATGGGGTCGTGGTCTTACAGGGTCAGGTGCTGTTGGTCAGCAGTTGGGCTGCCTCGGCGATCTACCGTGTAACAGGATCGAACGCCGAGGTTCTCGTCAGTAACGTCCCCTCTCCGGCCGACATCGGGTACGACGGCCGCCGGGACCGCGTGCTCATCCCGCTGTTCCAGCAGAACCGGGTGGTGATCCAGCCGCTCCGGTGAGCCGGCGGCCGCCACGGCCCCCAACCTGGGCACGTAGTGGAGGCGAGGTGCGCCATGCGGAAGAGTCTCCTGATCGTCGTCATGCTGCTGCCCGTCCTCGTGCTGCCGGGCGGCGTGGCCGCGCAGGTACCCCTGTCACCGTTCGAGGACGTCCCGCCCTGGCACTGGGCGTTCGATGCCGTCGAGAAACTCGCGCGAGAAGGTATCATCCAGGGCTATCCGCGCAACGACCGGGATCTCGCCCTCAACGCCGTCGTGCAGGTGTATGAGGCCTTCGCACATCGCACGCATCCTTCGGCGAGGACGTGGGCGGAGGCGTTCCTGACCAACCTGCCCGCCGGCTGGCCCGCTCCCCTGGAACGGTCCGGCCTGGCGTCGTTCCGGCTCTCCGAGCAGCAGGTGCGGGTCGAGGGATCAGGCGCCACCGTCACCCTCCTCAGCACGCTCAGTATGCGCCGGGGAGGCACGAGCACGTCGGTGCGGACCCGGATCGGCGCGATGGTCATGAAGGACGACGCGGGCCGGTGGCGGGTCGACTACGCCAGTCTCGTGCGCGGGCAGCCCGAGCTGTTCAGGTAACCAGCGCACCCAGAGCCAGACCGGTGACATAGACCCAGCCGAACAGCCGGTTGTGCACCAGGCACACCCGGTGGTACCACAGCGGCCAGCCCACGTAGCCGGGCGGGGGCGCGTCCGGCCGAGGGCTCGCCATCACCCACAGCGCGCGCACCCCTCGGGGAAGAGCCAGCGCCACGACGGTCGCAAATGGGGTCAGCCGCCCTAGAATGATCAGGACGGCCACCACGACGTACATCCCGGCGACGAAGCCGCGGTTCAGCGCGCGCGCCGTAGAGTC
>DASSGA010000264.1:0-6376 GCA_035693805.1 bacterium
CGGAGAAGCTGCGCCCGGGCGGCGTGCTCATCGTGGACAACATGCTCTGGCAGGGCCGGATCTTCGACGGGAACGACCGGTCGGCGACGACCCAGGGCGTGCGGGAGCTCACGCGGCTCCTCGTGACGGACCCCAAGTGGAAGACTTCACTGGTTCCGATCCGCGACGGGCTGCTGATCGCCTACCGTGAGTCTCGCTAACCCCAAGGGTGCGCCGCAACTAACGGCGTCGCAACCGTGGGTCCATCAGATCGCGCAGGCCATCTCCAAGCAGATTGAACCCGGTCACGGCCAGCAGGATCGCCAGCGCGGGAATGGTCGGCACCCACCACTGCGTGGTGATGTAGTCCCGCCCCTCGCTGACCATCACGCCCCACTCCGGGGTGGGTGGCTGGGCGCCGAAGCCAATGAAGCTGAGGCCGGCAGCGATCAGGATGGCCTCCCCCATGTTGAACGAGGCCTGGACGATCAGGGGCGAGAGCGCATTCGGCAGGACGTGGCGGACGATGATGCGCGCATCGCTCAAGCCTATCGCCCGCGCGGCTTCGGTGAACTCCTGACGGCGCAGCACCAGCGTCTGGGCGCGGCTGAGGCGCGCGTACACCGGCCAGGTGACGATGGCGATCGCCACCATGGTGTTGGTGAGGCTCGGCCCCAGCGCCGCGGCGATGGCCATCGCCAGGATGAGCGAAGGGAACGCGAAGAAGACGTCCGTGATCCGCATCATCACGTTGTCCAGGCGCCCGCCGACGAATCCCGCCGTGATGCCGACCGCCGTGCCCACCACGCCGCCCAGGACGACGACCACCAGGCCGAGGATCAGGGACAGTCTCGCCCCGTACAGGATACGGCTGAGGATGTCTCGCCCCAGCTGATCCAGCCCCAGCGGGAACGCGCGACTCGGCGGATCGAGACGGTGGTCGAGGAACTGTGTCACCGGCGCGTGAGATGTGAGGATGGGGGCGGCAACGGCGAGCAGCGCGTACACGATGACGACCACGGCGCCCGCGGCGGCCAGCGGGCTCCGGCGCGCCACGCGGATGATGTCCCTCCCCCGCCCGCGGCGGGCCCGCTTCACCGGCGGCCTACTCGTAGCGGACGCGGGGGTCGAGGCGGGCATAGATGAGATCCACGAGGAGATTCACGACGGTGTACAGGATTGCCACGACCAGGGTCACCCCCATCACGGCCGGAAAGTCGAGGCTGACCGCCGATGCCGTGGCGTACCGGCCGAGCCCCGGCCAGGCGAAGATCGTCTCGGTGAGGACCGCGCCGGAGAGCAGGCTGCCGAACGAGATCCCGATGATGGTCATCGTCGGGATCATGGCGTTCTTCAACGCATGCAGCACGATCACGCGCCGCTCCTGGAGCCCCTTCGCCCGGGCCGTGCGCACGTAGTCCTGGTAGAGCACCTCCAGCATCGCCGACCGCGTCATGCGGGCGATCACGGCGGTGGAGAACAACCCGAGCGTCAGCGCGGGCAAGAGGAGGTGCCCCAGGGCGTTGCGCAGCGCCGCGCCGTCTCGGGCGAGGGCGGCGTCCACGACCAGCAGCCCCGAGCGCACCGGCGGCGGGCTCAGCACGATGTCGAACCGGCCGGGACCGGGGAACCAGTGCAGGCGGTAGTAGAAGATGCCGAGCAGCACGAGGCCGAGCCAGAAGACCGGCAGCGAGGCCCCCGCAAGCGCGCCGAGGCGCGAGAGGTGATCGAAGACACGGTCTTTGTACACCGCGGAGAGGATCCCCGCCGGGATCCCGAGCAGCAAGGCGACGAGCCAGGCTGCGCCGCCCAGCTCGACCGTCGCCGGAAGAAACTCGCCGAGATCGTCGGCCACGGGCCGGCGCGTGCGGATGCTGACCCCGAGATCCCCGCGCGCCAGCCGGCCGAGGTACGTGACAAACTGGATCGGGACGGGACGGTCCAGACCATACGCCTTTCGGTAGGCCTCGATCTGGTCGTCCCGCGCGTGCTCGCCCAGCGCGACGAGAACCGGATCCGCCGGCACGACGTGGGCGATGAAAAAGGTCAGGACGGATACCCCCAGGAGCACGAGGCCCATGGAGGCGATCCGTCCCAGGATGTAGCGGCTCACATCGTTACTTGCTGACCGTCTTGAACTCCGCGAACGCCATCGGGTTCCACACGAACCCCTGCACGCTCTTCCGCAGCGCGAAGCGCGTCGTCGGTTGATACAGGATGACATAGGGACCCTGGTGCAGGATGCGGTCGGTCAGCTCCTTGTAGAGGGTCTTCCGCTTCGCCGGATCCGGCTCGAGCGCCGCCTGCTTGGCCAGCTTCGCCGCCGTGGCATCCTCGTACTGGTTGCGCCACGCGATCGACTTCGCGGCGTAGTCCGTGAAGGGCGTCACGTTGCCGTCGGGATCCGGGAAGTCCGGGCCCCACAGGATCATCACCAGCTGCCCCTTCTGGGCGCGGTAGATGTTGAGCAGCTGCGCCTGCACCGTCTCCTTGATCGTCACCTTGATCCCGCTCTTCGCCAGGTCGCTCTGGATCTTCGCTGCAACGTCCGCCCACTTCACGCCTCCGGGGGCAGGCCCGGTGGGCACGAGCAGCTCCGTGGAGAAGCCGTCGGGCAGACCCGCTTCCGCGAGCAGCGCCTTGGCCCGCGCCGCGTTGGCCTGGAACGGCGCCGAGGCGTTGAACCCGAAGAGCCCCTCGGGGATGATCGTCTGTACCTTCCGTGCTTCCCCGCGCAGCAGGCTGCGCACGATCCCGTCGTAGTCGATGCTCCAGCGGATCGCCTCCCGTACTTGAACCTTGTCCAGCGGCGGATGCTTGGCGTTCATCCCGACGTAGACGAGCTGGAGGAGCCGCCCTTTTTGGACCTTGACGTCCGCCTTGCCCGTCAGTTCGCGCGCCTGCTCGGGCGTGAGGTTGGCGGCGATGTCCGCGTCACCCGACTCCACCATGAACTTCTGGGTGCTCGACTCCGGCACGTGCTGGATGACGACCCGGCTGACTTTCGGCTTCGCGCCCCAGTAGTTGGCGTTGGCCGCGAGCACGGCGCGGGACTCCGTGTCCCAGCGCTCCAGGACGTAGGGCCCGGTGCCGGCGGAATGGTTGCGCAGCCAGGCCTCGCCGCGGTCCCCGCCGGTGGCGTGGGCCAAGGCCTCATCGGGATCCACGACGGCGCCCACGGTGAAGGTCAGCACGGAGAGGAACGCCTGCGGGCTCGCGGTCTTCGGCAGGGTGACCTCGACCGTCCGGTCGTTCAGGGCTTTGGTGTCCCCCTCCTTGAGCCCGGCGACATCCTTGAACAGGAAGGCGGGCGACTTGTTCAGCCCGATGACGCGGTCGAAGGAGAAGGCGACGGCCTTCGCGGTGAGCGGGCGGCCGGTGCTGAACTTGACGCCCTGGCGCAGCGTGAAGGTGACCTTCCACGTGCTCCCGGCGTCGGTGATCTTCCACGACTGCGCCAGCCGCGGCTTGAGGGTCGTGAGATCCTCACCTTCGAACGCGACCAGCGTGTCGTAGGCGTTCTGGGCGACGAGGATCCCGCTGAACTCGTACGCTACCGCGGGATCGAGCGAGATCATGTCGCTGATGTCCGCGACGTAGACCAGGGTGTCGCGGGCAGGCGCGGCGAGCGTGGGGCCTGTCGCCGGCGCAACGAGGAGAGTGACGAGAACAACGGCTGCGGGCAAGAGCGTACGCACGTGATCGCCTCCCTTATGGACGCCCGGGTGATTGGACACTAGTTTGGACGTTGTCGGGGGAACCCCTCTAACGGCGGAGGGCGGGGAACCTCTCCCGGTGCCGGCAGGGAGGTGGGCGGCGATACCGACAGGGAAAACCGCGCACGCTATAGAACCCGGTCGCGCGTCGGCAGAGTCCTTCGAGGGGACATCCAAATAGGACACCCATCTCCTGGGGGCCGTGCCTTCCTGTGCGGGCTCCCCCTCGAAGCGCGGGACGCTTGGGTCGTGTGAGCAGGCCACTTCAAGAGAAACGGAGGGAGGCCGACATGAGCTGGGCACTTCGTTGGCGCAGGAGGTTCGCTCCGTTACGGATCGTCGTCCTGGTGTTGTTGCTCATCGCGCTTCTTACGGGTTCCGGGGGCGGGGCAGGCTCGTCTGCCTCCGCGGGTGCGGCCAAGACGGTGACGCTCGCGGTCCTGCACTTCAGCGTGATCAAGGGAACGACCTGGTCCGGCGCCCACCACCGCGCCGCCCAGCGGATCGCCCAGAAGTATCCGAACGTGAAATACGTCTACCGGGAGGAGGTCGGACCGGACCTCACGATCCCCTACGCCGAAGAACTCATCCGTCAGGGCGCCAACATCGTCGTGGGGAACGCGGAGTTCATGGGACTCCCCCTGAGAGACATCGCGGACAAGTATCCGAACGTATACTTCGGTTCGGTGGTCGCCAGCGACGTCACGACCAAGCGGAACTTCATCCGATTCTTCCCGCGACAGTACCAGGCCCTCTACCTTGAGGGGCTCATCGCGGGCGCGTTGACCCGCACCGGGAACATCGGCATCGTCTCCGCCTTCCCCAACATCCAGGTCCTGCGCCGCACAGCCGGCTTCTACCTGGGGGTGCAGGATGCGGCCAAGGCCCTCGGCAAGCGCGTCAACGTGTACGTGAAGTACGTGGGGGATTGGTACAAGCCGGCAGAGGAGCGCGAGTTCGCCACGACCCTGGTCAGCCAGTACAAGGTGGACGTGATCACGCAGCAGACCGACTCCGGCTCCCCGCTGGACGTGGCTCAGGAGCGCAAGATCTGGTTCGTGGGCAAGGACATGGACGTGGTCGGCTTCTACGGCTGGTCCAGCACCGACACGGTCGGCGTCTCCTTCGACACGCGCTGGGAGGTCCTCTACGACCGCATGGTCAAGGACTTCATGGCCGGCAACCAGAACCCGCGCACGCTGCTCTACCTCGGCATGAAGGACACTATGACCCTGGCGGACGGCACGGTGGAGCCTGCCGTGGACATCATGAACAACATGAAGGTGGGGGCGGACGCGATCAGCCCCAAGGCCCGGCCGCTCATCCCCGCCTCGATCCTGAAGCTCGTCACCCAGCGCCGCGCGCAGATGATGAAGGGTCAGTGGGATCCGTTCTTCGAGCACGCCTTCGTCAGCAACGGCACCGGGCTGGCGCTCAAGGACACCCCGATCCCGCCGAAGGGGACGGTGGTGAAGAAGGCCCGGGAATTGCCGTCCGACACGTGGCTGCTGGGGAAGTTCAACTTCGACCTCCAGGGGATGACCATCCTCAAGTGACGTCGCGCCGGCGGCCTGTGCCCCGGCAATGCTTCCTGTTCCCTGAAGGGGTGTGAGGCTTCTCCGCCCGTTAGCATCAGGGCGGGCGGAGAAGCCCGTTGAGGTACACGGACGTGCCGACGACGTTGGAATCCGTCCTCGCGGCCCGAGGCATCACGAAGCGCTTCCCCGGGGTGCTCGCCCTCGAGCACGTGGACCTCGAAGTCCAGGCGGGCGAGATCCACGCGGTCCTGGGCCAGAACGGCGCCGGCAAAACCACCCTGATGAACATCCTGTTCGGCCTGGTGCAACCCGACGAGGGCGCCCTGTACCTTCGGGAGCAGCGGGTCCACTTCCGATCCCCGCATGACGCCCTCGCGCAGGGGATCGGCATGGTCCACCAGACCCGAAGACTCGTGTCCGCTCACACGGTGCTGGAGAACATCGTGCTCGGACACCCCCGCGTGCGCGGTCTGCTCAACCTGCGGGGCGCGCGCGCCGAGGTGGAGGCGCTGTGCAACCGGTACGGCTTCGCCGTGGACCTCGGCGCCAAGGTGTGGCAACTGCCCGAAGGCGAACGGCAGTGGGTGGAGATCCTCAAGGCGCTCTACCGCGGGGCGAGGATCCTGATTCTGGACGAGCCCACCACCGCGCTCACGCCGCCGGAAGTGAAGACGCTCATGGCAGGCCTGCGGACGTTGGTCCGCGATCAGGGCGTCACCGTCCTCCTCGTCACCCACAAGCTCCCCATTGTCATGGCCGCAAGCCACAGGGTGACGGTCCTCCGGTCGGGGAGCGTCGTGGCGCGCCTCGGGACTGCGGACGCCACTGAGGAGACCCTGGTCCATCACATGATCGGCCGTGACGTCGCCTTCCGGGCGATAGACCGCTCCACCGAAGCGGGGCGCGCGCTGCTGCAGGTGGAACATCTCTCCGCCCTCAACGACAAGGGCCTGCCCGCCCTGCGCGGCCTCTCCTTCTCCCTCCGCGAGGGTGAGATCCTGGGCGTGGCGGGCGTCACCGGAAATGGCCAGGAGGAACTCGCCCAGGTCCTGGCTGGCCTCCGCCTTGCCGCCTCCGGTCGTGTCCACTTCGATGGCCGCGACGTGACCCGGCTGTCGGCCCTTGAGCGATGGCGGATGGGGG
>DASSGA010000265.1:0-12432 GCA_035693805.1 bacterium
CCCACTGCTCGATGATCTTCGACGGCACCGGGGTGTCGGTCGGGACCCAGGACCACGACCGGCCTGCCTCCGGGGGGAGGAGGAGGACGGTGCGGGGCGGATCCACCACGACACGGCGGCCGCCGCTCTCGGTCTCGACCACGCGGATCTCTGACGGCGTCGCCTCGTAGCAGACGCGGGTGATCCGCTCGCGGTCATCCCGCACGGTCTTCGTCTCGATGACGGCGCACGCCGCCGGCCCCACCGTCTTCTGGGTGACGACGCGGGCGGTGATGTCCGCCCCGTCCTCCGCCTTTCGCGTCCATGTGGCGCCCCTGACGAGCGGAAAGTATGAGGAGGATGGTGCGGGCCTTTCCTGACAGCCCGCCGCGACCACGAGCATCAGGATGAGGACAATCCTCACGACACTTTCTCGCGCTCCCGCAGAGCCTCGAGCAGCCGGCGCGGCGTGACCGGCAGCGAGGTGAGGCGGACGCCTGCGGCATCGGCGATGGCATTGGCAATGGCCGCGCCCCCAGGGATCACCGGGGGCTCGCCGACACCCTTCGCCCCGAAGGGACCGAACTCCGAGGCCACCTCGACCATCACCGTCTCCATCGGGGGAGTCGTGGATGCCTTCGGGATGGGGTACTCGGTGAACCCCCAGGTGAGCAGCGTCCCCTGGTCGTCGTACGTCATCGCCTCGAGCAGCCCCCAGCCGATGCCCTGCACTGCGCCGCCCCGCATCTGGCCTTCCACGGCCGGCGGGTTGATCGCAAAGCCCACGTCCTGGATCACCACGTAGTCGAGGAGCTGCGCTTCGCCCGTCTCGCGGTCCACGCGCACTTTCGTCAGATGCGCGGCGAATCCGGGTGAGCCCTTGGGCGATGGCAGGTTGCCGTTCCCGTATACCGGCGCGTACTTCGCCCCGAAGCTCATGCTCTTGCGCGCGATCTCGGCGAGCGCGACCTGCCTCTGGGATGTTCCCTTCACCCGCACATGGCCTTCGGCAATCTCCAGGTCGTCGGGCCGCGCCTCCAGTTCGGCGGCGGCGATCGCCAGGATCTGCCGGCGTGCATCCTCCGCGGCGGCCTTCACCGCCGGTCCCACGGTGTACGTGATCTTGCTCCCCCCCGACGCCCCTGCATACGGCGCCTGGTCGGTGTCCGCGATGACGACCTGTACCTGATCCGCCGGGACGCCCAGGACCTCGGCGGCGATCAAGGCCATGGTCGTCGCCGTGCCTGTGATGTCGACCATGCCGAGCACGACCTGGAAGGTGCCGTCGGTATTCGCGCGGATGCACGCTGAGGCGGATTCCACGCCGCCGGTCCAGCCGCCGACCGCCACGCCGTATCCGATGCCCTCCCCGCGCTCCCGATGCCGGTACTTCGGGTGGTCACGCAGCGCCTCGAGGACCTGGCGCAGGCCCATCCGGTTCCACGGCCGGCCGTTGGGCATCGGGTCGCCCGTCCCCGAGCAGTTGCGCAGGCGCAGGTCGACGGGATCCATCCGCAGCTGCTCGGCCATGATGTTCATCTGGGACTCGATGGCGAACGTGGCCTGGGGCGCCCCCGGCGCACGGTACGCGCCGTTGGGGGGCTTGTTGGTCAGGACTTCGATCGCCTCGATGAGCAGGTTCGGGGTCTTGTAGTAGCCACCCAGCAACACCGCCGCGATGGACGCCGGCGCGCCGGGTTCCGCTCCCGCGTCGAAGACGATCTTCGCCTGCAAGGCTACGAGGGTGCCGTCACGCTTCATGCCCGTGCGCAGCCAGATCTCCGCCTCGGGGCCGGGGGTGCTCATGAGGAAGTCCTCGCGCCGGGTGAGCACGACCCGCACCGGGCGCTTCGTGACCACGGCCAGTGCCGCGGCGAGCGGCTCGAGCAGCATGAACTTGCCGCCGAACGCGCCGCCGACGGTCATCGCGACGACCTTGACGCGTGGCTCCGGATAGCGGAGCGCCTTCGCCACCTGGGCTTTCACGTAGAACTGCGCCTGGGTGCTCGTGTACACCACAACGGCCTGCGTCACGGGATCGAGGGCGGCCACGGTGGCGTGCGGCTCCATGTACGACTGATGCAGCCTGGCGGTCGCGTAGGTGTGCTCCACGACCAGATCGGCTTCCTTGAACCCGAGCTCGACGTCCCCCCGCCGAAAGGTGTAGGTGTTGGCCACGTTGCGCGGCTTCGTCTCCTTGCCCCCCTTGACGTCCACCGTGGAGTGGGCCGCGGCTTCCTCGTCGTCCTCCGCGTCCCGCCGCACGAGCGGCGCGCCATCCCGCATCGCCTCACGCGGGTCGAGGACCGCCGGCAGGACCTCGTACTGCACCTCCGCGCCCAGCCGCTCCACCGCATCCGCGGCCGCGCTGTCGGCCTCCGCGAGGACGACGGCGACGGGATGCCCCGTGTACAGCGCCTCGCCGTGCCTGGCCAGGAGGTGGCTTGAGACCCCTTCCGGCAGATCCTCTTCGGTGACGACGCTGACGACGCCGGGAACCGCCAGGGCGGCCGCCTTCGGCAGCCGCGACGTCCGCGCGTGCGGATGCGGGCTCAGCAGCAGCCGGGCGTGGAGCATCCCCGGCAGCTGCAGGTCTTCGGTGTACCGGGCGCTCCCGGTGACCTTCCCCAGTCCTTCGATGCGCTTCGTGGGCTTGCCGACGACGGCGGTCACGTGGATGGACTCCCTCCGAACCCGATCTCATACGTCTCGAAGAGGCGGCTGTACAGATCCAGCGCGTAGCGGTCGGTCATCCCCGAGATGTAGTCACAGACCACGCGGGGGACGCCTGCGTCGTGGAGACGCTCCTGCGTCACCCGGGGCAGCAGCCGGGGCTCTTTCGCGAACATCTCGAACAGGCTGCGCACGAAGCGCCGGGCCTTCTGCTCCATGAGGAGTTTCTCCGGATGATAGTACACCACGTCCCGCAGGTAGAACGCGAGCTGGCGCAGCTGGCCTTCCCGCAGCCCGCTGAGGCGGATCAACCGGCTCTGGCGCATCGCCGCCTCGGAGGAATCCGGCGCCGCCTCGCGCAGCCTCTCCTCCGCGACGCGGATGACGTCCTCGACGAGCCGGCCGATCATCCAGCGGATGGCCTCCCGCACCCGTACTTCGCCGCGCTTGCGCGACCCGCGGGGCAGGAAGTGCAGGGGCACCTCCCCGCGCACCTCTTCCAGCGACAGCTCCATCTGGCGATCCGTGGCGTCGCGGCGCGCCACGAGCTGGTCGGCATAGTGCGCGGCCTCCGTCCAGAGTTCGATCCCCTGGGCGGCGAGGTCGGCTTCATCGGCGAGCCCGATGCGCAGGGCATCGTCCAGGTCGTGCGTGCTGTAGGCGATCATGTCGGCGAGGTCGACGACCTGACCCTCGAGCGAGGCGCTGGGGAACTGCGCGAACTCCGCGGGCACCTCGGGTGTGTCGTAGATGGTGGCGTGGGTGGCGACCCCCTGCCGCGTGTGCCAGGAGAGGTTCAGCCCGGGATGCATCGCGTAGCGGATCTCGAGCTCGTCCAGGACGCGCAGGGACTGGAGGTTGTGCTCGAACCCGCCGGCGTCGTGCATCAGCGCGTGCAGCTCCTGCTCGCCGGCGTGCCCGAACGGCGGATGGCCGAGATCGTGCGCCAGAGCCACGGCCTCCACGAGGTCGACGTTCAGGCCCAGCGCCGCGGCGATGCTGCGCGCGATCTGGCTGACCTCGAGCGTGTGCGTCAGCCGGGTGCGGTAGAAATCGCCTTCCGTGACGACGAAGACCTGGGTCTTGTGCTGCAGCCGTCGAAACGCGGTGGAGTGCAGGATGCGGTCGCGGTCGCGCTGGAACTCGGTGCGGTAGGGGTCGGGGCGCTCATCGTAGCGCCGCTGCGTGCGCGCACTGCGCACCGCGTACGGGGCGAGGATCTGGGACTCGAAGGCTTCTCGTGAGGCGCGGTCGGCCGTCATCGGACTGGGGGAACCTCGTGCTGATTTCCCTCCGCCGGATGGCATCTCCTGTCATGGTATACTGAAGCCACTTCTGCATGGCGAGACAGACGCACACCGAAATCGAAATCCGCCTGTTCGACGAACCCGGCAAGCTCGTCGTCCGGGGCCGCTCCACGAAGGCTGTCGTCGCGGCGCTGCTGCGCGGCGCCCCCGCGCACGGACCCTGGCTGCGGCAGGTGGCGCGCTGGGTCGAAGGGCTCGTCGAGGACGGCTGGCAGTACCGCGGGTACACCGGAGACCGGCTCCTCTTCCGCAGCACGAAATCCCTCGGCCGCGATGAAGCGGAGGCCTACGTGCAGCGGCGCTTCGGCCGAGACGCGCTCTCGCGCGTCTCGGTGCGCGACCGGGCGGAGGAGCGCAACCACGCGAAACCGCCGAAACTGCCCAAGGCCGACGACGAACTGACGCGCGAGCTGCGCCGGCTGATCGGCTCTGAATCGCATCAGGCGGAACTCTACCTGGGCCACCCGACCGAGGAGTTGAGCGAGCTGCTCCTCGACATGAGCTTCCTCTCCCAGGAGGCGCTCGAAGATCCGGAGATCAGCGCGCTGATCGAGGAGCTGCGGGATGCCCACGAGACCGACGCGCAGTACCGCGATCTGCACACACGCTACCTCACGCTCATGGAGCGGATCGGCCCGAGCGATCCGGCCGCGGAGGAGGCGTACTGGGATCTGTTCTCGTACATGTCACGCAAGCTGAGCGCGCTGGTGCCGGCGCTGCGCAGCTTCCTCGAACGGCGGGGATTCACAGACCTCTGCGAGCACGAGGCCACCGCGTTCCTCACCGCCGCCCTCTCCCAGGCCCTGTCGATCATTGAAGATCGCGACGAAGACTAGCGCCTACTTCGCCGTCACCATCATCGGGTTCAGCGCCGCCGTGCGCTGGTGGAACGCCGCGCCTCCACCGCTGTCCGCGAACCAGGTCCTCGCCTTGCTGCCGCAGGGCAGCAGCGTGCACAGCCTAGTCCGTCTCGAGATGGACGGCCGCCCGCCTTCCGAGGTCGCGGTGGTCGCCCGCATCCCATCCTTCCCCAGATCCACCGAGTTCGCCGCCGAGGCGCGATTGTACCAGTACGATCGCCTGCGCCGCCACTTCACGACCGCCTACCGCGCCGAAAGCCCCGGCGCGGTACCCTTCTCCGCGGATGCGGCCCGCGTGCTGGCGGGGCGCGATGCGGCCGTCTTCTCGGGCCTGCACGACGACGGGACCCTCGGGTACCGGATCGTCGGCCTGGTCCGCGGCCGCGCGGCCGTGCTACGCGAGCAGCGTCTCACAGGGACCGTGCACCTCGTTGAACCCGCGGTGATCGAGCGGCGGGGTGAAGCCGTGCATGCCCTGCGTTGGAACGGCGGTTCGTGGATCCCGGATGGGACGGCGAGGACCATCCCCGAGGCGCCGGCCGGGGTGACGTGGCGATACGCCGTGCGGAACGGGCAGGTGCTGGCCCGGACGAACGTGGTCCATCTCCGGCGCCGGCAGCCGCTGCGCGTGCTGGCGGCAGGAGGCGGCCCGGCCACGGTCGTGCTGGCGGACTCGCGACTGGATGTCGTCGAGGCGGGCTTCCGGCAGCGCGAGCCGGGGACCTACCGGATCCGGATCGTGACGGGGTTCACACCGCCCGAAGCGGCTTACGTCCTGACCGTCGTTGTCGATCCGTGATCAATCGGCCGGCCTGAAGCGCGCCGCGATCGTCCCCACGATGACCTGCAGGGCCGCCGCCACCGGCACGGCCAGCAGCGCGCCCGCGGCGCCCAGCAGCCTCGCACCGATGATCAGCGCGATGATCGTGAGCAGGGGCGAGAGCCCGACCGAGGCGCGCATCACGCGGGGCACGACGAAGTTGGCCTCCGCCTGCTGGATCACGGCGTACCAGACGACGACGAAGATGAGCTTCCACGTGGGCTGAAACAGCGCGAGGAACACCGCGGGGATCGCGCCCAGCAGCGGCCCGATCATGGGGATGAGCTCCGTGATGCCGGCCACGATCCCGAGGAGGATCGGGAACGGCATACCGATCGCGGCCACGCCGAGGAAGGCCGCGGTGCCGATGATCAGGCCCAGCAGCAGCTGGCCGCGCACCCAGCCGCCGAACTTCGCCCCGATCTGTTCGACGACGTCGGCCACCTCGCTGCGGTGGCGGCGCGGGAAGAGCGCGAGGAATCCCCCCTTCACGGCCGGCCCTTCGACCAGCATGTAGAAGGCCAGGAACAACACGGTGGTAACCGTGACCAGCCCGCCCACGAACTTGAACGCCACGCCCGCGGCCGGCCCGAAGTACCGCGTGAACCGGTTGATCTCCTGCGGGAGGCGCCGGATGAGCCCGGTCAGGTCGGGCAGCCAGCGGTAGCGATCCTCCCAGCTCTGCACCAGGGCCTCCAGCCGCTTCAGGTTCTCGGGCAGATTCCCCAGGAATTGCTGCGCCTCCAGGACCACCGGTGTGACCAGCAGGCCTGTCAGGGTCAGCAGCAGCACGATGATGAGCAGGAAGATAAGGAGGATGGCCCAGGTGCGGGACAGGTGCCACCCCCGGCGGCCCCAGCGGACCTTCCGGAGGCTGGACGTAAGGGGCGCCACCCCGGTCGCCAGGATCGCCGCGACGAGCACGATGATCAGGATGTCGACGATCTGGGTGAGCAGCCGCACGAGCCCGATGAGGACCAGGGCCGTGAGGACGATCAGCCCGGTCCGGACGACGAGATCGGTGCGCGCACTCACGATCTACCTCACTTCGGTAGGGGCTGCACCGGTCCTGCGGAATCAATGGGGGGATGCCCGCGGCGCTCCTGCTCCTGCAGCAGCCACTGCCCTCCGGTTCCGTTCCGGGCGTGAGCGACACCGCCGCCGTGATCATCGGCACCGTGCTGTCGCTCCTCGTGATCTACGCCATCGTCGCCGCCAATCTCCGGAAGGAAGACAAACCGCGCTAGGGGCAGACCAGCCGACCCGTGGACGTCGCCGCCTCGTCCGGCATGACCCCCGCGCTCACGTCACGCGCCTCGACGGCGACGCGATCCCCCTCGAACCGCATCCGCAGGAAGATAGTGATCGTTGTTCGCGATGCTGTCCTCCTCCGCCGAGATCCACCATCCGTAGCCGTAACGCGCAGGCTGTCTTCAACGCTCGAGCGAGGGATACTCACGGCGGCACCATCGAGAGACGGTGCTCCCGGCGGCCTTTCAGGAAATAGGTAGCCAGCTTACCCTTTCCCTTGACCTCGATGATCCCTCGACCTTCAAACACATACCGGTCGTGCAGCCGCACATAGATCGCCTCGGTCACCTGGATGGCCCCCGGCAGGCCGTGCGACTCCATCCGGCTCGCGATATTCACCGTGTCGCCCCAGAGATCGTAGATGAACTTGCGCGTCCCGATGACGCCGGCGACGACCGGTCCCGTGTGGATCCCGATCCGCATGCGCAGCGGTTCCCCGCGGGGCATCGTTCGCGTCCGGAGCGCGCGCTGGATCTCCAACGCCATCTCGGCGGCGGCCTCGGCGTGGTCCGATCGGGGGGCCGGGATTCCTGCGACGGCGAGGTAAGAATCCCCCACGGTCTTGATCTTCTCCAGGCCGAAGCGATCCGAGAGGGCATCGAGCAGCGAAAACAGGTCATTGAGCCAGGCCGCGGTTTCTTCAGGAGGCACCGCGGCGGTCAGCGACGTGAAGTCGGCGATGTCGGCGAACAGGACCGTGGCCTCGGGAAACCGTTCGGCGATCGACGCGGGATTGTGCTTGAGACGCTCGGCGATCGGCTTGGGCAGGATGTTCAGCAGCAGGTTCTCCGAGCGGGCGTGCTCGACTCCGAGCGCCTCCAGCGCCCGCTGGCGCTCGGCGGCGAAATGCCTGAGCAAGAAGAACGCGACCCCCGATACCGCGCCGATGTTCATCACGAAGTTGGCGACGATGAGCCAGGTCGGGATGACCGGAGCGCCCGGCGACAGGCGGGCATCGACGAGCCCCGAGACGAGCGTCAGGCCCAGGTAGGCGCCGAACCATCGTCCGGCCTGCCGCAGTCCTCCGATGAGGATCATCCCCAACGGCGCGATGAACGCCCAGAGCATCACGCCGCTGGAGTTCACGAACCCACCGAGCGACCACTGCAGGACGAAGGGCAGCACGAGCATCATCGTCAGCTGGCTGGCCCGCAGGACGCGCACATCTTTCGTGCGGCCGAGGTGGATGAGGCCGCCCACGGAGAGGATCTGATAGGTCAAGGGGATGGCCGCGGATGCGCGCAGGCCGAGCGCCTGGTACATCCCCACCCAATAGATGGCAAGGACGGAGATCGCGGCGGCCGCCAGGGTGAGGACGCTCTTCTGAGCGCGGATGCCCGGGGGGTCGTCCGGGCGGGTCCCGACGTTGATCGGGCGTGTGACAAGGGTTCCAATGCGCAACCTCACCCGTCAATCGTTCGGCGCCTGGTGGCTGCGCTCCCCGTGGGCTTCGACTGGTGGAATCGCTCGGGCCGGAATGGCGCGATGTCGAAGGGCGGCGGATCCCCGGATGTCAGTGCCGCGAGCGCCGCGGCCGTGGCCGGAGCGAGCGTGACGCCATACATGCCGTGCCCGGTCGCTACGTAGAGGTTGTCGTACGCGGGGATCCGTCCGATCACGGGCAGGCCGTCGGGTGTGAGCGGCCTCATGCCCACCCACTCCTCCTCGGCGGAACCGGCCGGCCAGCGATGCAGATATCTGCGCGCGCCGGCGCGGATGGCGTCCAGCCGCCGGGGATCGAGTGTCGTGTTGACGCCGGAGAGCTCCATCGTCCCGCCGATGCGCAGCGCGCCGGTGAAAGGGCTGATGGCCACGCGGGCCTCGTCGAGATAGACGGGACCCGGGAACTCCATGCCGGGATCGGCGATCGTGATACTGTAGCCTTTACCCGCCTGAATGGGAAGACAGAGCCCCAGCCTCCGACCCAGCGCAGCGGACCATGCCCCGGCGGCCAGCAGGAACTGATCTCCCTCGATCTCCTCCCGCGATGTCCGCAGCGCCGTGACGCTGTCGCCCCGGCGCAGCAGGCCGAGCGCCTCGATGCCTTCACGGATCTCCACGCCCATGGCTCGGAGGCGCCCAACCAATCCTGCCACCAGCGTCTCCGGCCGCACGTGTCGTTCTTCCGGAGCCAGGATGCCGCCGAGGACCTCGGGCCGGACCTGCGGCAGCATCTCGCGCACCTCCGCTGCGTCGATCCGCTGCGGGCCCGGATAGCCGCCTGCGGTGAGACGTTCCAGGTCCTCGAGGACGGCTTCCCGAGCCGGTCTCGTGAGAAACAGAAACAGCGCGCGCGAGCGGTGGATCTCGAACTCGACCCCGTCCGAGCGCAGCCCGTCGAAGAGATCCAGCGTCCGCCGGTTGGCGTCGGCCACGGCGCGCAGGCCGGCCTCATAGTCGCGCGGGTTGCAGCGTCGCCGGAACGCCCACAGCCAGCGGACAAGATCGGGATCCGGCCTGGGCCTGATGTAGAGCGGGCTGGCCGGCCTGAGCATCCAGGCCAGCGATGTGCGGACCAGACCGGGTGCCGGCAGCGGAGCCGAAAAGGACGGCACGACCCAGCCGTTGTTCGCCCAGGAGCAGCCCGCGCCGGGTTGTCCCTTGTCGATGAGCGTCACTGCGGCGCCGCGCCGCCGCAGCTCATAGGCGCACAGCAGCCCGATGACGCCCGCCCCGACGACGACGATTCGTCTCATCTCTTGGATGATGACCGATGGTGTGGTTCGTTACAAGGAGAAGCCAAGGCAGGCGGAAGAGCCTTCCGGCCGCAAGGAGGACGTCATGGATTGGGGACTGTTGATCCTGCGGGTGGCCTCGGGACCCGCATCGTCGCGGTCGGGCTCGTCATCGACATGCTGGCCGCGATCGTGCTCGTCAAGCGAGGGATGGCGAAGGCCCGCTTCATGGACCCCAGCGGGAACGGCTGGGAATTCGAGTTCGCGCTGCTGGTCGCCGCCCTGGCCCTCGTCTTCACCGGCGCGGGGGGCATCGCCCTGGACCCGGTGCTCGGGCTGTAGCCGAAAGCCGGGATGACCGAAGGCTACGAGCGGCTCGACGATCTGCTCGGAGAGCTGCAGTCACGCACGAGAGTCTGAAGTCGGAGGAGAAGTCATGCAGAGAATCGTTCCGTTTCTCTGGTTCGACAGGGACGCTGAAGCGGCGATGAACTTCTACGTCTCCGTTTTCAACGGCGCACCTCACAGACACGCGGCTTCCAAGATCATCAGCATCGCCCGGTACGAAAGGGGCATGGAAGTGCCCGGTGGGGCCGAGATGATCGGCAAGGTCATCACCGGGGTATTCGAGCTGAACGGCCAGAGGTTCATGGCTCTGGACGGCGGCCCGATCTTCAAGTTCAACGAGGCGCTCTCGCTCTATGTCGAGTGCGAGGATCAGAAAGAAGTCGATTACTTCTGGGGGAAGCTGTCCGCCGTTCCCGAGTCCGAGCAGTGCGGCTGGCTGAAGGATAAGTACGGCCTCTCCTGGCAGATCATCCCCAGGCAACTCGGGAAGCTGTTGGGTGATCCGAACAAGAAGAAAGCACTCGCCGCGACAAACGCCATGCTCAAGATGAAGAAGATCGTGGTGGCAGATCTCCAGCGAGCCTACGATGAAGCATGATGCTCTGAGGGAGGCGGTCGGCTCAAGCCGCCTCCCTCAGCGGTACTCACCTTCACCCCCGTGCGATCTCGATCGTCGTGGCGACCTGCGTGGACTTGATTAGGGCCAGACCGGCCGTGGCCACCGCCTGGGCCGCCTCGAGCGTGAACCCTCCCATGAAAACGGCAAGGCGCCTGAACACCGTGCGCTCGTCTGATTCGAGGAGGTTGAGCGGAAGCCGCTCCGACAAACCCGTCAGCATTACGGTGAGGCGGCGCGATCGCCTATGACGAGAAAGCAGCCATGGTTCGAGCGGCAATTCCCCACGGGCCTGCCGGCGGATCTCTTCCCGGTCGTCCTCGAACGCCTGCGCGGTACGCCTGCCCGGCTGGAGGATCGCCTCGGCTCTGTGGGGGCGTCTACGCTCATGCGCCGGTCGGGCAGCACGTGGTCCATCCAGGAAAACGCCGGGCACCTGCTGGACCTCGAGCCGTTGTGGCTGGCGCGGGTAGAAGACCTGCTGGCCCGACGGCCCGAGATGACGGCGGCCGACCTGACGAACCGCCGGACGCACGAGGCCAACCATAATGCCGCCTCGCTGCGGACGATCCTGAGCGGCTTCCGCCAGGCACGATCGGTGCTGGTCCGCCGGCTCGAGCCCGTCGAAGATGCGGCCCTGACGCACACCGCGCCCCATCCCCGCCTGCGGGTCCCGATGAACCTCGTGGATCACGTGTTCTTCGTGGCCGAGCACGATGACTACCATCTGGCGCGGATCACCGAGCTGCTGATCGAGTTCGCGCGGATGGCCTAAAGCCTCATCGTGGTCGAATGACGCTCTTCGGCGCCCTGAGCTGCCACGCTGCTTGGAGTAGTAGCGTCACGCGGAGCCCGACCACTTTCTTGCCCCACCGCAGTGTTTCATATGTCTGTGGCGCGATCGCAGTCATGCGCTCCCGCTGCGCCTCATCCACAAACACGTGCAGATGGCTTCCACCTGGAGGCACCGTCGCGAAGATCCTGCCCCTGACTCGAAACGAGGGCTTGTCAAAGTGCGGGGCTTCGGTCACCTCGGGCAAGGAAAGAGCAAATCGCCGCACCTCAGCGATCTTCACGATCGAACCCTCCTGGTTACGCCCCAGGAAGACCCTTCCGCCAATGGTGAGCTCAGGCCTCAGCCCACCGCTTTCTTCACGAGCGCAGCGATCTTTGCCTCTGCGGCGGCGGTCAACTCCTTCAGCGCGAAGGCGGTCGGCCACATCGCGCCTTCGTCGAGGTTCGCCGTGTCGTTGAAGCCGAACGTCGCGTACCTCGACTTGAACTTGTGCGCGCTCTGGAAATAGCAGACGACCTTGCCGTCCTTGGCATAGGCGGGCATCCCGTACCAGGTCTTCGGCGAGAGGGCTGGCGCGCTGGCTTTGATAAGAGCATGGAGCCGCTTAGCCATGGCGCGGTCCGGTTCCGGCATCTCGGCGATCTTCGCGAGCACGGCGCTCTCCCCGTCCTCCTTGTCGCCGCGCGCCTCCGCCTTCAGCTCTCGGGCGCGCTCCTTCATCGCGGCTCGTTCCTCGTCCGTGAATCCCTTGGAGCTCTTGTTGACCGCGGCGGTGCTCTTGGCGGACTTCCGCGTGGTCTTCTTGGTGGTGCTTGTCCTGGCCTATTCACCTTCGTCTTCAATATCGTATCTACTCTATCAAACTCTCTTCCCAAAGTTCTCGATGTTCTTCAAGCGGGCACGGCGGGCTCTATGTCGGCCGCAAGGGTACAACGTATGATCCGGGCAGGCAGGACTCTCTTCGAACGTTGGCTCCCCATCATCAAAGATGTTCGAACCGCCCTGGCCGCTGATCCCCTGCCGATCGAAAGGTGAAAGAGTTACTAG
>DASSGA010000266.1:0-2253 GCA_035693805.1 bacterium
CGCCGTAGGAGGCCTCGGTGATCTGCGCGTAGTTGGGCATGCCGTTGGGCAGCGCATATTCGCCGACCTCCGATTGGTAGTCGAACGCGACAAGGACGGCGATCCTCGCCCCGTGCGGCCACCGGACGGGGCCCGAGGGGAGTCTCTCCGTAACGTGGTCCCAGTACCTCATCATTGGCTCCTTGGTGGAGCGTTCACACCCGCACGTCCTCACGCCAGGGCGCGACCCACCGCTCCAGCGCCGTCATCAAGTACACCAGACCCACCGAGATCACGACGAGAACGATCAAGAGGGCGAACATCGCCGCGGCATCGAGCTGCGCGGCGGAGCGGGCGATCATGAACCCGACGCCCCGCCCGCTGCCGAACATCTCGGCGACGACCATGGCGATCAACCCTCGGCCGACGCCCTGCCGCAGCCCGGTCATGATGAAGGGGAGAGTGAACGGCAGCACGACGCGGGTGTAGATCTGCGTCCTGGATGCACCGAAGACCTTCGCCGCCCTGAGCAGAGACTGGTCGACCGTCTTGACACCGTCCATGGATGTGATCAGGACCGGCATCACAGCGCTCAGGAAGATCAGCAAGATCTTAGACTCGGCGCCAAAGCCAAGCCAGAGAATGAGCAGCGGGAGCAGGGCGATACGGGGCGTCGCGTACAGCGCCCAGACGTACGGGCCGAGCAGATACTCCACCGACCGGGAGGCCCCCATGAGGAGCCCGAGTACCGTCCCCGCGACCGCCGCGAGCACGAAGCCGATCGCGAAGTTCGTCGCGCTGTAGCTCAGGTGTCCCCACAGCTGCCCTCTGCCGACCATCTCCGCGCCCGCTTTCAGGATGGTGGTTGGGGGAGGGAGGAAGATGGGCGAGATTCCACTCACGCTTACGGCCCACTCCCAGAGGAGGAAGAAGCCCGCAATGTTGATCGCCGTCAGCACTGCCCGTCGGAGGCGATCTCGCGTGCTGCGAGGCGATCTGCCGGGTGTTTCCTGGCGCGACGTGGGGACCGGGACGGACCCGCGGGCCGACACCACCGCGTTGGCGGCGCGCACCTTCATGGCGCCGGCTCCTGGCGATCTCTTGGCAGACCGGGGACGTCTTGCCGCAGGGCCTGCCAGACGCGTTCCCGCAACGGTCCGAACCCAGGGTGAGCCTTCACGTCATACTCCCATCGCGGCCGCGGCAGGTCGACGGTGAGGATCTCCCGGACGCGTCCCGGGCGGGAGGAGATGACGACGATCCTGTCGCCGAAGGCGATGGCTTCGTCGATGCTGTGCGTGACCAGAAGCACCGTGCGGCCCGCCTGCGACAGGATCCGCTCGAATTCGGCCTGCATGATCTCCCGCGTCATGGCGTCGACGGCCGCGAAGGGCTCGTCCATGAGGAGGATCCGCGGTTCGACCACGAGGGCGCGCGCCAGCCCCACCCGCTGGCGCATCCCGCCGGAGAGCTCGTGCGGGTAGCTCCGCTCGAATCCCCGAAGCCCCACGAGCTCGATGAACTCTGCCACCCGTCGCCGGGCGTCCTCCCCGCGAGGCTGTCCCCTCAGATCGAGTCCAAAGGCGACGTTGTCCCGGGCGACCAGCCAGGGCATGAGGGCGTACTCCTGGAAGACCATGGCCCGGTCAGGCCCTGGTCCCACGATCGGCCGGCCATCCATCATCAACGATCCGGCCGTGGGCTGGACCAGCCCGGCGACGGCGCTCAAGAAGGTCGTCTTTCCGCAGCCGCTGGGGCCGACGATCACCAGGAATTCACCGCGTTCGACGCTCAAGGTCAGCTCTTGCAGCGCGAGAAGACGGGAGCGCTCGCCGCGCTTCTCGTACTCGATGGTGACGTTGTTGGCCTCAAGCACGACCGGCATGCGCGCTGCTCCATCCGTACGGGCTTTGCCAGGATGAACGGGCTATCACTGGGCCGTAACGGTCTGGTGCGTCCATCCATGCGGCTCCCCGTGAATGATGCCGAGGCGCTCGAGCTCAGCACGGAGCCGCCTTGTGCTCTCCTCGCTCAGCGGCCTGATCGGAAGCCGCGACGCGCCGGCCGGGCGTCCCATCAGCTCCATGGCGGCTTTGATCGACGCGGGGTAGCCCACGCTGAGGATGTGCCACAGGTGAGAGAGCGCGTACTGCAACGCCTTCGCCTGCTCATACGACTGGCGGGCGCAGGCGTCATAAAGGTTCCGCACCAACCCCGGCGCGATGGCCCCGCACGCGGAGAATGATCCGGCCCCTCCCACCACCATCGAGGGGA
>DASSGA010000267.1:0-7811 GCA_035693805.1 bacterium
GGGGCCTTTGCCGGTCTGGCCGGGTACCAGTCGTTCGCTGCCGTCCCAGGCGTGTACAAGATCCCGGGGAATTACGGCTACTACGGAGATCTCGGGTTCTACGGCATCATCTCGGCCTTGATCGCGCGCGGGTCGTCCCTCGGAGCCGTACCGATCGCCGTGCTCTTTGCCGGGCTCTCTCTGGGCGCCCGGTTCGCCCAGGGGGCGCTGCACCTGCCATTCGGGGTCGACTACGCCCTCCTGGGCCTGCTCATGATGACATTCGTCGCCTCCCACGTTCTGTACCGCTTCCGCTTCGCCTGGCGGCGGATCCCCCCCGAGGCCCTGCCGTCCGTTCCGACCGAGCTTCCCGAGGGGTGAAGGACGATGTGGGAGCTCCTTGCTCGAAGCCTGGAAGCGTCAACCATCTTCCTCTTTGCGGCGCTGGGCGAACTGATCAACCAACGCTCGGGCGTCCTCAACGTGGGGCTCGAGGGCCTCATGCTGTTCGGCGGCACCGCAGCTTTCATCACGACCCAGGCCACGGGCAGCTACCCGCTGGGCTTCCTTGCCGGGCTCGCGGTCGGAGGACTGCTCGGCCTCGCCCACGGCTTCTTCTCCATCACCCTGCAAGGCGATCAGGTGGTGAGCGGGATGGGCCTGTGGATCCTCAGCTTCGGTCTCACCACCTACCTCGGGAGCCCGTACACGGGACCTTTGGGGCTGGGGCGGATCCGGAGCTTCCTGGGCCTCTCGCCGTTCTTCCTGCTCGGGGTCGCCCTGGTGGCACTCATCTGGATGCTGCTCTTCAGAACGAGCTTGGGACTGGCGATCCGCTCCGCGGGCGAGAATCCGGCAGCCGCAGAGGTCTCCGGCATCTCGGTGGGGGCTCTCCGCTACCTGTGCGTCACGTTCGGTGGTGTGCTGGCGGGGCTCTCGGGTGCGACCTACACGCTGTCCTACAATCCGGTGTGGAACTACAACTTCCTCATGGGCTGGGGGTTCGTGAGCCTGGCCCTCGTGTTCTTCTCGATGTGGAACCCCTGGATCTTGCTGGCCGGTGCCTCCCTGTTCGGGATCATGTGGCAGCTGTCGCTCAGCCCGGAACTCGTCCTCCCGGGCGTCCTGTCCCGGTATGTGTGGAGGATGGTCCCCTTTGCGATCACGATCCCGATCCTGTGCGTCATCTCCACGCCCTGGTTCCGAACCCGGTGGGGCCTCGCGAAGCCCGAGGCGCTGGGCCGGCCGTACACGAAGGGTTGACCGACAGTGGTGCCGGGGGACGGATTTGAACCGCCGACGCCGGGCTCTTCAGGCCCGCGCTCTACCAGGCTGAGCTACCCCGGCAGGGTTTGGCGGGAGCGACGGGATTTGAACCCGCGGTCTCCTGCGTGACAGGCAGGTGTGTTTAGCCAGGCTACACCACGCCCCCGTGAGGACGAACTCCCGCCGTGCGCATTATACCGTCGCGGCACCGACTCGGTCAACGACGCATCCGGCGCGCTACGGGCGCGGCGGGTGCGATGGCGGACTGACGGGCGGAGTACGCGGGGGACTCGGGGGGCCCGGGGGCTCCGCGGGTGGGGTAACGGGTGGACGTCCTGGGGGATCGCCCGGCTTTCCCCCGGGAGGTCCGGGCGGGCTCGGCTGACCCGGAGGTGTGCCCACCGGCGGCGCCGGCGGAAGCGCGCACCCCTCCGGCACAGCCTCATCGCAAGGTACCGCTCCATCCGGGGGAGGTGGTTCAGTGCCGGCGATCGGTTCCACCGGCGTCGCATCGCCTTCTGTCGGGGGAACGATGATCGGCGAAGGCTCAACCGTCCGCTCAGAGCGATCGACCCGGGCGGGTGTGTCGGCCGAACTCGTGCATTCGATGGACTGCGGAGGGCAGGCGACCTCGGTGCCCTCAGGCGCCGTCCACGAGGTCATCATCCCACGTGTCGGTTCAAGGGGCGCACCAGGCTCCAGCGCCGTTTCGGCTGAGCCCGCTGCATCGGTGTTCTCCTCGGCAAGCGCGCTGCGATCCTCGACGATGCCTTCGGCACGCTCACCTCGCACCGGAACCGTACGGCTATATGGTGTGGGACTCGCTGAGATCTGAGGTTCTGCTGCTGCTGCGGGCACCACCGGCAGCGCCGCAGCGCCGGGCGAAGCGGCCGGCGCCTCCACCCGGAAAGACGAAAGCAGGTGCGTGGCGAAGGCCTGCGGGTCGATCCATTCGGGGAAGGCCACGAACACAACAGCAAGGAGGAAGGCTATCCCCCCGCTGAGCATCGCCAGCACGGCCGCGAGGACGCGCCGGTCGAGTCGTTCATCCCGCCCACGATAACCGGGTTCCAGACCCAGCAACATGATCGCACTCTCCGTTCAGGGCGAGGATCACCGCCGCGGCCGGGGGACCGGAGTGGGATGTAGAGCCTCCCCGCTCTACCCTGCCGTGCTCGACTGCTCGAGTGACCCCCTCATCCTTTCACCCATCCGCGCCCGGGCGGCCTGGTTCCACATCCGGAGCGCGGCATCAACCACCTTCGGGTCGAACTGACCGCCGGCGTTTCGCGCGATCTCCTGCAGCGCGTCTTCGGAACTGCGCGCAGCGCGGTAGGGACGGTCGCTCGTCAGCGCCTCGAAGGCGTCGGCGACGGCGATGATCCGGGCGGCAAGCGGGATGGCCTCGCCCGCCAATCCGTCAGGATAGCCACGTCCATCCCAGCGTTCGTGGCTGTGACGCACCGCCAGCTTGATGGCATCGGCGATCGCCACCGGCTCGAGGATGGCATGCCCATAGGTCGTGTGCCGTTCCATGATCTCCCGCTCGCGCGGAGTCAAGGGGCCATCCTTGGTGAGCAGGTCATCGGGGATCCCGATCTTCCCCACATCGTGAAGGAACGCGGCGGCCTGGACCTCATGGACGGCATGCACGGGCAGTCCCATCGTCCGGGCGATGGTAACCGCGTTCTCCGCGACCCGTGAGGAATGATGAGCCGTGGCCATGTCGCGCGCGTCGAGCGCGTTCACCAGGGAGCGAATGATGCCCACGAACGCCCAGCGGAGCGCCGACTCGCTCCGGTCGAGGTCGCCCGACGCCCTGCGGACGATGGTGAAGAGCGCGGCATACAGCATCAGAACACCGAGGACCACGCTGATCTGCACCGACCAGATGACGCGAGCCAGGGCCGGGGAGAGATCCGAGAGATCCGACACCACCTTGAGGTAGGCAACAGGTTCAGGGTTCCCCGAGGCTATCACCGGGATGAGCGTGTCGAGCATGGGAACGGGGGGCCGCTCTCCGCGCGCTTTGGACACGAGGCGCCAATGCAGCTGACCATTGAGCGCCAGGCCGACGGTGCTCGCGGGGAACGGGTCGTGGACCGCGGGCCCGTCTGAGACATAGAGGATCTCGCCCCGATGGTTCCAGGCGGTCACTTGCACGATACCGTTCTTGGCGGACAGATCGCGCATCGTTCGTTCGAATTCCCCGCCGGCCGCTCCCGGAGCCCCCTGGAGACTCTGCAAGGCCACGCGTGAAGCGGTCACGTCGAGCACGCGGTCGGCAACGCTCCGCGCCTCCCGTCGGAGGGCGAAATTCTCCACCATCCGGGCCGTGAGGGCTCCAAAGAGGACGCCGACCACGATGGTCGTGCCGAGGGCCAGCAGCGTGAACCGGCGGAGCAGCGTGACGCGAGACGCCGGACTCACCGCGTCCAGCATCTGAGCTTCCGTGGTTGCCCTTTGCTCGTCCATGGGGGCTGCCACCTCGCCTGGCCTAGACACAATACAGAGCAAGTTTGGTGCCTTTTGGCGCCAGCAGGCATTGGCGTGCGCGGGGGAAAAAGAGAGCCCGATGCCCGACCTTCCTGAGACCCTGCGCCTCGTGTACGATGCTGCGGGGCCCCATCCCCGCAACGTCCCGCTGGCCGACGTCTACCTGGATGCCCGCTTCCAGGCCGGCGTCGGCGATCGACCCTTCCTGTACGTGAACATGGTGCAGACCTTCGACGGCCAGGCCGTGCTGCAGGGAAGCGCATATTCGATCGGCACCAACGTGGACCACTTCCTGCTGCGCCAGCTGCGGGTCCACGCCGATGCAGTACTCTACGGCGCGGGAACGCTGCGCAAGGACGACGTCATCGTCGTCACGCACCGGGCGCTGCAGGACCGGCGCATCTCCGAGGGCCGGCCCCCTAACCCGCTCGCCGTGGTCGTGACCGGGACGGCCGAGTTCACCGACGAGGTACTGGCGAAGAAGAAGTTCTTCCAGCGCACGGACCTCGAGCGCCTCATCGTCACCACCCCCCGCGCCACTGCGGCGGCGATCGAGCGTGTGCGGGCCAAGGGCGTGATGGTCGAGATCGCCGAGGCCGACGAGCATGGCGAGGTCGATCTGCCCCGGCTCCTGCGCCGGCTGCGCGGGCGGGGCATCCAACGCGTCCTCTGCGAGGGCGGACCGTCCCTCAACGTCGTGCTGGCCCGCGCCGGCGCGATCGACGAGCTCTTCGTGACCACGACCCTGCGTCTGGGCGGCGACCCGACGGCGCCCCGCATCATCGCCGAATCCGTGTCCTCGCGCGCGCTAGACCTCCTGAGCGTGCTGATGTACATGGCCGCGGACAGCGTGCGCGAGATCTACTTCCGCTTCAGGTTCCCGCGTCCGTAGCGAGGCTCCGGCATCGGGCTTGCGTGGAATGTCGATGGAAGAATCCGGGCATAGGTTTCGGATAAGGATACCCGATGACCACGGCAGCACGCTTCCAGGCCGCCGCCGCCGTCGTGCGGCGCCTCAACGCGGCGGTCAAGTCCCGCCGTCTCTACGCGCACGGGCATCTGCTGCGCGCGCAAACGATCTCTGCCCTCCTCGCGGCCCTCGCCGCGTACCATGAGCGATTCGGCAGTTTCGTCCTCGAGACACACCGGCACGGGTTGATCGTCGAAGGGAAGCCCTTCGAAGGCGGCGAGTCCGTCGACAACCTCGCCCTGCAGCTCTACGCGATGGGCATCTGGCAGCTCATCGTGGTCCCGGGTCTCTCCGAGGAGGAAACCGCACAGTTGCTCGAGGTCGTCTCGCTCGACCGGGAAGAGATCCTCGCCGCGGGAGGCTTCGTGCCGCTGCTCGCCGCGCGGGGCGTCGCCCACGTCCGCGTGGTCGAGCTGAAGCCGGGGGAAGAGGACGTCGCCCAGATCACGCCCGAGATCTTTCAGCAGCTGCTCGACGGCTCGCTCTCCGCCCCCGACCGCGCGATGCTCGTCGGCCTGTTGCGGAGTGGCCCGGAGACCGCCGCGCGATTGGTGGGTGTCGTCGTCGAGCGGGCCCGCCAGGCGTTCCCGGACGCCAAGGGTGATGAGCTGGCGGGCCGGATCTATCAGGCACTCACTGCGCTGGACCGCCTGATCGTCGACAGCCCTCCCGGAGAGTCTCAGGAACTCCTGAAAACGCTGGCCGCAGCCGTCGCCGATCTCGACGACCCGACAGATGGCGCCGTGCCGAAGGCGATCCTCGCCGCAGCCGGCCACGACCTGTCTGCCCGCGCGCTGGTGTCGGCGATGACGTCCGAGCAGATCGCGCGCATGGTGATCCCCTGCCTCGAGGCCGGGGATCCCCCGCCGCAGGCCGGGCAGCTGGTCCAGGCCCTCCCCTTCGATCCGGACAAGGCGCGCGAGACGCTCGCCCTGATCTCCCAGCGCACCGGCCGGTCGTTCGACGTCCCGGCGCTGCTCGAGGAGCTGGCGATTCCGCGCTGGATCCACAACTTCCCCCAGGATCTGATGGACTTCCAGATCACCTCCGAGGAAGTTGCCGTCACCGACGAGGAGATCCGGGCCCTCGTGGAGGAAGCCCGCACGGACGACGCCACGCTGATCCGCGAGCAGACCCTGCTGCTCCTGCACGTCGCCGTGGCTGAAGAGGACCTGCAGGAACGGGAGGGTGCCCTGGAGGTCCTCGTGCGGCTGGCCGTGCAGCACCTGCAGGCTGGCGATCTCGAGCTCGTTTCGGCGGTGTTGCGCGGACTCCAGGAACTCCTGGCCGGCCCGGGCCCGAGAGGCGAAGCCGGCCGGTACGCCCTGCGCGTGTTTCTTACGGCGCTCCCCGGACTCCTCGCCGTGCGCGACGTGTGGGCGTGGACGGACGAGCACCCGTTGCTGCACGGCCTGAAGGCCGTGGGGCGGCCGGCCGCAGCTACGCTGATCCAGTCCCTCCCGCAGGAGCGCGACGCGGCGCGGCGCCAGGTCGTCACGGCCCTCCTCGCCAAGTTGGGCGACGACGCGGTCGACCTGATGGTCCCGAGCCTCAGCGACGCGAACCCGGAGCACGTGCGGCCCGTCATCCAGGCGCTCGCGCAGACGCGCACGGCGAAGGCGGTGCGTGCCCTGCGCGCCGTCGCCAACCATCCGGATGTGAAGGTCCGGCGGGATGCGATCGACGCGCTGCGGACCACGCAGCTCACCCAGGCTCAGGATACCCTGCTCGCCTTCCTCCACGACCCCGACGAGCAGGTGCGCCAGCACTGCGTCGGCCAGCTCACCCCCGAGACCGCGCGGCGGATCGCGAAGGACCTCGTCGCCATGCTGGAATCCCGCGACCTCGCGCGCGCGTATCAGGTCCGCATCGTGATCTGTGAGACGCTCGTGCGTGCAAGGGCCGTGGACATGATCCCGGCGTTGCGGCGGCTCGGGTCGCCGTTCAAGCTCCGCAGCGGCGACCGTGAGGTGGCGAGGCACGTTCGGGCCGCCGTGGCCACGCTTGGGCGGGCCGGCGCGGAGCGCGGACCGGCGCAGCGGAGGGCCTCATGATCAATCGCAAGCCGTCGGTCGTGGCGACCCTGCTGCGCTACCTCGGCACGGCCAGCAAGCACCGCACGATGTATCCGTCGGAGCACCCGCTGGTGCGCCGCGCGATGGAGGATCTGGTCCAGGTGCTGGATCTGCTCCTCCGGGACCGGGAGTTGGTCACCTTCCAGCTCTACGAGGACACCTTCTTCCTCGACAACCTCATGCTCCCGGAAGAAAGCCTGCGGAACGCCTCGCTGCTCACCGCCTGCCTGGAGCGCGACGTCGGCCTGTTCCAGTTCCAGCGCGGCGTCCCGGCCACAGAGGTCGACGCTTTCGTCGGCCTGCTCACGACGCCCCCGCAGGCCGTCCGCGCGGCCGGGGGCCCGGCCGCCTTCCTGGCATCGAAGAGCACGCCTCACATCGCGGTCGAGCCACCCCGCACGACCCGCCCGACCGAGGCCGAGATCGAGGTCGATCCGGAAAACGCCTACCAGGCGGGGCACACGGTCGCGCAGGAACTACGCGCCCAGGCGGTGCGCCGGCAGCCGCTGGACATGAACAAGGCGCGGGTCTTCCTGAGCGCGGCGATCGAGGTCGTGCTCGACAACCGGTTCTCGCTGCTCGGCCTGACCGCCAACCGCGACTACGACGAGGCCAGCAGCTACCACGCCGTAAACGTCTCGATCCTGGCCCTGCTCATGGGCACGCGCCTGGGCCTGACCCACGACCAGCTCATGGCGCTGGGGATGAGCGCGCTGCTGCACGACATCGGCAAGGTACGCGTGCCCCTGCCGCTCATCAACCGCGCCACCGAGCTGAGCGCGGAGGAGCGGGTCGCCCTCCAGCGTCATCCGGTCCACGGCGCGAGCATCCTCCGGGATATGGAGGGACTGGGCCGCCTCGCCGCCGTTGTCGCGCTCGAGCACCACGCGCACCACGATCTCTCGGGGTACCCGCGCCTGCCCAGCCGGGAGCGCCCGAACGTCTTCTCCCGGATCGTCGCCGTGGTCGATGCGTACGACACGGTGACCTCCGCGCGGCGGGGGACGACGCGGCCACTCAGACCC
>DASSGA010000268.1:0-5517 GCA_035693805.1 bacterium
CACAAGGTCCGTTTGACGGGTTCGGTGCCGTTCAACCCCGCGCGCCTGCGCTTCGATGAGGCCCGGCCCATGAGCCTCCGCCTCGAGCTGGTGGACTCCGATCTCAGCGTGCTCGGCCTCCTCACGGACCGCGTGGAGCGCGCGGAAGGCCCGCTCTCCGGGGAGGTGACGGTCACGGGGACCGTCGCCCGCCCGCACATGGAAGGGTCGCTCACCGCCGCGAACGGCACGGTGAAGCTGCGCGGGATCGAACCCGCCCTCGAGGGTATCGACGGGCAGATCGCGCTGAGCGAGGATACGCTGCGGGTGGTCACCCTGACCGGTCGCATGGGCGGCGGAGATGTCTCGCTCTCCGGCACCGTGGGGATCCGTAGCTTCCGCCTCGATCGGCTCGCCCTGCAGTTGAGTGCCACGGGCGTGCGGCTGGAGATGCCGCAGCTCTACACCGGGCTGGTCGACGCCGGCCTGCGGATCGGCGGGACGGCTCTGCAGCCAGAGCTCGCCGGGACGGCGACGTTCTCGCGCGGCGACCTGTTCGTCTCGTCGCTCTCCCACGGCCTCGGGAACGGCAACGGGACCGCTCGCCCCGGCGTGAATCCGGCCCTGGACGTGGACCTGGTAGGGGGGGACGCCGTCTGGGTGAACGTGGGAGGTCTCCACCTGCAGATCCACGGCGCGGTGCACGCGGCCGGGACCTGGCGCCAGCCGCGCCTGGCCGGCGAGGTCACCGCGGATCGAGGCACGTTCGTCGCCTTCAACAACACGTTCACCCTGACCGAGGGCCGGGCGGCGTTCACCGAGTTCCGGGGGATCACGCCCTACATCGACGCGTATGCCGAAACCAGGATCAACGTCGTGCGGCGCCCGCAGGCGGGGGCGCCGGAACGCACCGAGACCGTACGGGTCTTCCTCCACGTCACCGGGACGCCGGACGCGCTGAACCTGGCCCTCAGCTCGGATCCGCCGCTGGCACGCGACGAAATCATGGCGGGGCTCGCACGGCAGGTTGGCGTGACCCGGCTCCTGGCCGGTGAGTCGCTGGAGAGCGTGCTGCGTGCGGAGCTCAGCAACGCGCTATTCGGGTCGTTCGGCCGTGCCGTGGCCCGGGCGTTCGGCTTCGAGGAGTTCGCCATCGAGTACGACTTCGTCCGCCCCCTGACCCTGCGCGTCGGCGGCCGGCTCATCAAGGACCTCTATCTGACGCTGACCTCGGAGTTCGGCGTGCCCCGGCGCACCATCTGGGCGCTCGAGTACCGCCTCACCCCGAGCACGATGTTCACCTTCGCCGTGGACAACTTCGGCATCTACGAGTTCCTGTACCGCGTCACCTACCGCTTCTGACCGTTTCTCCCGCGCCCGCGCGGGGAACATATCACTGCGGCGCTCCGTCCCACGAGTAAGGAGGGGAAGGAGTTTCTCTGCCGGTACTTGAAGGGTCCCACGATCACGACGGAGCGCTGCGTGCTCACCGGGTATCTCAAGGAACTCCAACAGGTTGCCCTGCTCGGGGCGGATGAAGAACTCGAACACTGGCGCCGGTACCGGCACGAGGCGGATGGAGACAGCCGTCTCCGGCTGATCGAGGCCTACCAGCCGCTGGTCTTCAAGGTCGTGATGCAGGTCCGGCCGCCGGCGCCGCTCCTCATGGACATGATCCAGGAGGGAACGATCGGTCTGATCGAAGCCGTGGAGCGGTTCGATCACGAGCGCGGTGTGCGCTTCTCGACGTTCGCGACCTACCGCATCCGCGGGCGCGTGCTCAACTCGCTGCGGCGGGACCGGCAGCAGGTCTACTCGCTCGAGCAGGAAGGGGCCGGCGACCTCTCCCTGGCCGCGCGCCTGGCCGATCCGGCCTCCGAAGCCGCGCTGCTGTCGGTCGAGGACGCGGCCACGGCGGTGCAGATGCGGCAGGCCCTGGAGACGCTGCCCGAGCGGGAGCGGGCCATCCTGCGGGCGACGTACGTGGAGGCGCGCGAGCCGCGGAACGTGGCGGCCGAGCTGCGCATCAGTCTCTCGCACTTCTACCGGTTGCAGAAGCAGGCGATCGGCCGCATCCGCCGTCTCGTGCTCGACGACGTGCACCTCGGCGGCGGGTCGCTGGGATACTAAAGGCGCGGGAGTTTCCAGGAGGGCTGTGGTGAAGGACGAGCGCGCGGGCGACCAAATCGTCGCTCGCATCGGATTCGCTGAAACCTGGCTCGATCGGGCCAAGCGTCAGGTGGCCGACGGGAATCTTACCCGCGGCATCCTGACCCTCGTCCTGGCGGACGCGGAAGTCCATCATGCGATCGAGGTCGCAGGTACGCCCCGGCCGAGCGCTGCCTTCCGTGTCCCCATCGCGGTGCCGGTGCTGCTCCTGGTGCTCGTGGCCGCGTCTGCCTTCGGCCTGACGCGCTCTTCCGCGGACCCGGCGCTGCCGCCAGATGCCGGGGCGCCGGTGATCGTCTTGGCCTCTCGCGTCGGCTCACTGCTTCGTCTGATCCCCGCCCCGCCGGACGCCCCGGCGGCGCCGGTCATGGCGGTGACCCCCGTGCCCCGCCCGGCCCACCCCGTGCGCCCCTCCCGACCGGCCGCGATGGCTCCGCCCGCGCCGGTGACGCCCGGGAACGAGGTCGTTCCCGCGGTCCCGGCGAGCGCGCCGCCTGTCTCGCCGCCCCCCGAGGCGGTCGTGCAGGTGCCCCCGCAGTCCACGCCGCCGATCACACTGACGGCGGGAGATCTCATCGACCTGGTCCTGGCCGCGGAGCGCACGCTGCGTGGGGTGCAGGGACGCTAGGGACCGCGCCCGGTCCGGATCCGCATCGACTCCCTGGAGGATTCACTTGATCGTTCGCGTGCTGCGATCTGCCATGCTCGTCGGTCTCATCGCGTGCGTCGTGGTCTCCGGGCCCGTCCTCGCGCAGCAACCACCGCCTCCGCAGGCCCCGCCGGCGACACCGCCGGCCCAACCTCAACCGCAGCCGCGCGTCACCGCGATCGAGGTTCGCGGCAACACGCATGTCTCTTCAGACCGGATCCTGGCCGTGATCACCCACCTCAAGGTGGGAGAGCCGCTCACGGACGAGAAGATCCGCGAGGACATCCGCGCGGTCAATGAGCTCGGCGTCTTCGCGGACGTGACCGTCCGGACGGAGGCCGAAGCAGACGGCGTGCGCGCGGTGTTCCTCGTCACGGAGAACCCCGTGATCGCGGAGGTGCTGATCGAGGGCAACACGGTCGTCGACTCGGGCGAGATCCGCCGGGCGCTCGGCGTCAGCACCGGGGACGTCCTGAACCTCAACCGGATGCGCGAGGGCACGCGCGCGGTGCAGAAGCTGTATGAGGACCGCGGCTACGTCCTGGCCCGCGTGACCGACACGGCGATCCTGCCGGTCGAGACCAGCCCCGACCAGGCGCGCCTGCGGGTGCGCATCGCGGAGGGCACGGTCGAGGCCCTGCGCTTCCAGGGTCTACGCAAGACCCGGCTCTCCACCGCCATGCGTTCGATCACGGAGACGCGCCGCGGGTCCACCTTCAACGTCGGCGCCCTGAACCGCGATCTCCAGCGGCTGTTCGACACGGGGCTCTTCGAATCGATCCGCGCCCGCCCAGAGCCCGGCTCGGAGCCGGACAGCGCGGTCATCGTCGTGGAGGTGACGGAAGCCCGCACGGCGCAGATCGGCGGCGGCCTGGGGTATACGTCGCGCGAGGGGCTGATCGGGTTCGTGGAGTACCGGGACCGCAACTGGCGGGGACTGGGCCAGTCGGTGGCGTTCCGTATCGAGCGGGCCCTGCAGATCACGGCGGAAGGCGGGCGCTTCAACTACGAACTCAGTTTCACCGAGCCGTTCCTGGACCGGCACCGCACCGGTCTCGATCTCAGTCTGTACGCCCGGTCGTCGATCGAGCAGGAGTACACCGCCGGGGTAGCCACCTCGCGCTTCGAGCTGCAGCGCACCGGCTCGTTCATCGCCCTGAGCCGTCCGCTCGATCCGGTCACGACCGGTACGCTGCGGTTCAAGAGCGAGCTCACCCAGATCACCACGCTGCCGCTGGATCCTAACTGCACCGACCCGCCGCCGACCTGCGGCTGGCCGGATCCCAGTCTGCTCAGCGAGGGACGCGTCGTGAGCCTGGCGCTCACGGCGCTGCGCGATTCCCGTGACGACCGCTTCCGGCCGACCCGCGGGCAGCGGATCTCCCTGAACACGGAGGTCGGTCTGCTGGCGCTGGGCGGGGACTTCGGGTTCACGAAGTACGTCCTGGATTACCAGCGCGTGTTCCGGGCCTGGGGGCGCTCGGTGTTCGTCGGGCGGGCCCTGATCGCGTCCGCCGCAGGGACCCTGCCGCTGCAGGAGCAGTTCCTCCTCGGCGGGCCCAGCACCGTGCGGTCGCTGAGTTCGGGCAAGTATCGGGGCAACAGCCTGGTGGTGGTCAACCTCGAGTATCGCTTCTCGCTCGGCACGATCATCAGACAACTGGGCGAGACCCAGGCCATCCTCTTCGCCGATGCCGGGAGCACGCAGCTCACCACGACCGACCTGAAGGTCGGCTACGGGATCGGCGTCGCCGTCACCACACCGATCGGGCCGATCCGGCTCGATTTCGCCTGGGGACCGGAGGGCCAGCAGACCTGGATCTCCCTCGGGGCCCCCTTCTAGCGGCTCCATGAGGTACCGGGGCCGCCTGTCCGCCCTTGTGAGCGCCCTGGTCCTGCTCGGTGCCGCCCTGCCCGCGTCCGGCCAGGCTGTGGTGCAGCGCGTCGACGTCCAGGTGGCCGTCGATGGCCCGCCGCCGCACCTGGTGATCCGCGAGCGGCTGGCGGCCACCGTGCACAGCGTGGCGGAGCGTCTCCTGGTCGGCCGGCCGCTGGACCAGTTGACGGCGCTCGGTTCCACTCTGGGCGAGACCGTCGCGGGCGTCGTCGGCCGCGTCGCGGGAGGATACGCGGTGAGCACGGCCACCGTGGACGTTGGAGCTACTTCGCTCGTGACCGTCCGCCTGCGACCGGTCGGTCTTCTGATCGCCGGTGCGGATCTTGCGCCCGACCTCCGCGCGGTCCACCCGCGGGTGCGCGACCTGGTGGGACGATCGCTGGGCGCCCGCGCGGAACCCGAACTCCAGACTCTCTACGCGGCGCTGCCCGTCGGCGCTCTGGAGTGGGCCGCACCGATCCTCGAGGCCCGGGCCCGGGAGACGGTGGAGATGTCGCTCCCGGGGTTCACAGCCGCGGTCCAGGTCCGGGTCGTGGGAGAGCGGGCACAGGTCGGGCTCGTCGTGCTGCCGGCGGACACGCGGCTCGTGCGGAACATCGGCGTGCGCTTCCGTTCGTCCTCCATCCCCACGATGTTGCTGGACCAGCACGCGCCGGCCGTGGCATCGATGGCCGAGCCCTTGCGCGGGCTGCCCGTGGCATTCGCGCAGGCGCACCGCGCGGCTCTGGAGGAGCTGATCCGCACCGAGCTCTCCGGCTATCCACCCGCCCGGCAGTACCGCGTCGTGGCGGTAGCGGGTCTCGATGTGGGCGAGACCACCTAC
>DASSGA010000269.1:0-3690 GCA_035693805.1 bacterium
GTCGGTCCGGAGCTCTTAGGGCACGCCCTCCTGTCCAAGAGCAGCCGCGGGGGATCCGGGTCACCTTCGTCGGGATCCAGCGTGCCCACCGTCCGTGAGGAACGCGCCTTCTGGGCCCATCAGGTGCACGCGCACCTGCTCAACACGATCGGCGCCGCCATCCTGCAGTCTCAGGTCTGCGAGGCGGCGGTCCGCGGTGCGCTCCCCTCGTCGGTCGATGAAGTGCTGCGGCTGCGGGACATCCTCCGAGCGCTCGAAGAGACCACGCGCGTCATGGCGACGGCGGCGCTCCTGCCGCGGGACCTCCTGCGAGAGGTGCGGGCGCGGACCGAGGCGTTCGCCGCCAGCCATCCGGAGCTCACTCTCCGGCTGAGCACGCGGGGGCGGGGGCGCGTGGGGCGGCGTGCCGCCGCGGCGGTCGTGATCGTGCTCACCGAGGCGCTGGCGAACGCCGTCCGCCACGGCCGGCCCGCCGGCGTCGAGGTCGACCTCGCAGTGGGCGGCGGATCGGTGCTGCTGCGCGTGCGTGACGACGGCTGCGGCTTCGATCCCGTGGTCCTTGATCGACCCCAGCCGGACGCCCGGCCGCGACTCGGCGTGAGCATCATGCGCCAGTGGGCCCGCGCGCTCGGCGGCCGGCTCGTGGTCAGCTCGGTGCCCACCCGCGGCACGCAGGTCACGCTGCACCTCCCGCTTGACGATAGAGCGGATGCGTCGTCACAATAGGGACCGTTGATGAGACGCTTCGTCACCCTTGCCCTCTCCACGACCCTGGCCACCTATCTGCTGGTGGTGCTGGGCGGGCTCGTCCGCGCCACCGGCGCGGGGCTGGCCTGCCCGGACTGGCCGCTGTGCCACGGACGGCTCATCCCGCCGCTCGAGGGTCTCATCATCATCGAATACTCGCACCGTCTCGTCGCCTCGATCGTCGGCGCGCTGACGCTCGCCCTGGTCGTCGCCGCGTGGCGGCGCGGCGTGTATCGGACACACGCGGCGGCGGCGCTCGTGCTCGTCGGCGTGCAGATCCTCCTCGGCGGGCTCACCGTCCGCAGCGAGTTGAGCGCGGCCCTGGTGGTGGCGCACCTCGGCACGGCCATGGCCTTCTTCGCGACGCTGGTGTCCCTCACGGCGCGGGCCTGGTTGCACGGCGTCCCTGCGCAGCGCTCCGCCTTCGGAACGCTGGTGCGCCTGACCGTGCTTGCCACGTTCGCCCTGGTCCTCGTCGGCGGCTACGTCAGCGCCACCGAGGCCGGGATCGCCTGCCCGGACTGGCCGCTGTGCTACGGGCAGGTGCTGCCGTCGCTCTCGGGTGCGGTGGCGGTGCACGTCCTCCATCGCTTCGCCGCCGCCGCGGTCGGCGTGCTCATCCTGCTGACCGCCGCCGCAGCCTATCGCGCCCATCCGGGACGGGCCGATCTGCAGGCGGCTTCGGCGATCGCGGTCGGGCTCCTCACTCTTCAGGTGCTGCTCGGCGCGATGAACGTCGAGTACAAACTCGCCCCGGGCGTAACGACCTCACATCTCGCCACAGCCGCGGCGCTGTTCGCGACGCTGGTCGTGCTCGCCGTGATGTCGTCCCGAGGACGCGAAGCGTCCGAGGGACCGCCCTTTCCGGGGAACGATCGTCCTCTCGGGCAGCGCGTGTTCTCCTACGTCGCCCTCACGAAGCCGCGGATCATCGTGCTGCTGCTGGTGACCGCCTTTGCCTCGATGCTGATCGCGGCTCCGGGGACGGTCTCGCCGTGGCTCGTCGTCTTCACCCTCGCCGGCGGCGCCGCCTCCGCCGGCGCGGCGAACGCGATCAACCAGGTGCTGGACCGGGACATCGACGCGGTGATGACGCGTACCCGGCGGCGGCCCATCCCCTCGGGGCGGATCCAGGCGCCATTCGCGTTCGCCTTCGCGGTGCTGCTCGGGACCGTGGCGTTCGTCGAGCTGGCGGTGCTGGTGAACCTGGCCAGCGCGATCCTGGCCCTTGCGGCGCTGGGGATCTACGTCTTCGTCTACACCGTCTGGCTGAAGCGCAGCAGCCCGCAGAACATCGTGATCGGCGGCGCGGCAGGCGCGATGCCCCCGCTGGTCGGGTGGGCGGCCGCCACCGGGCGCGTCGAGCTCCCCGCGCTCGTCCTCTTCCTCATCGTCTTCTTGTGGACGCCGCCGCACTTCTGGGCGCTTGCCCTGTACCGCCGCGAGGACTATGCGAAGGCAGGCGTGCCCATGCTCCCGGTCGTGGCCGGAGAGGAGGCCACGCGCCGCCAGATCGTCCTGTACTCCGTTCTCCTCGTGGCGTCGACGCTGATGCTCTACCCGCTCGGCGCGATGGGATGGCTGTACGGGGCGTCGGCGCTCGTCCTCGGGGGGCTCTTCATCGCGCTCGCCCTCCGACTGCGGCGCGAGCGCACCGCGCGGTCAGCGATCCGGCTGTTCGGATACTCCATGGCCTATCTCGCCTTGCTCTTCGCCGCGATGGTGGCCGACCGGCTGCTGGCGTAGCAGGAGCACCAGCGCCGCGGCCGTCACCGGCACGACCATCAGGAACGCCCAGCGCAGGGCCGTTCCCGCGAGCGCCCCACCCACCACGGGGCCCAGGAAGAACCCCAGATCCGCCGAGGCGTTGAAGCCCCCCATCGCCGCGACCAGCAGGGTCCGGGGCGCCTGATTCGCGATACGCGTCGTCAGTGCATTGGGGATGGCTGCGCCCAGCACACCTGTCGCGGCGTTGGCGAGCAGCAGCGGCCCGAACGACGGAAGGAACGGCGTGGCCGCGACGCCGAGTCCCCGGGCGAGGAAGGCGGGGATGAGGAACCGCTCGGCGCTCAGACGATGCCCCAGGCGGCGCAGCAGGTCCTGTCCCACGATGAAGGCCAGCGCGCCGCCGGTAAAGATCAGGCCGATCGCTCCCGCGCTCAGCCCCCGGGAGGCGGCGTGCAGGGGGAGGAAGGTCGCGTACACGCTGAAGACGATGACGTTGCAGCTGGTCAGCGCCCAGGTGCGCGGCACGGCCGGGGCGCGGCGAAACAGCTCTCGGAACGCGGTGAGCGGATTGCCCGTGGCGGGATCCCGCTGCGGGCGGATGGCGAAGGCGGTGGGGATCGCCAGGAACGACAGCGCCGCCGCGGCGTAGAACGGCGCGGCGAGCGACACGCGATCGCCCAGCCAGCCGCCCAGCGCCGGCCCGATGAGCTGTCCCAGGCCGAAGTACAGCCAGAACGTGGCAAAGGCATGGCCCCGTCGCTCCGCTGGGGCGGCGTCGGCGACCTCGGCGAACATCACCGGCCACAGCAATCCGCGCACCGCGCCGAAGATTGCGCGGTTCATGTACAGGCCCCACAGTGAGGTCACGGAGGGAAAGCTGGCCAGCATGACGGCGCTCCCTGCGAAGGCGATCAACCCGGCGCGGCGCCGGCCGATGCGGGCGGTCGCAGTGCTGGCCAGTACTTCCGTGAACACCAGAGCCAGCGACATGATGCCCACCACCGCGCCGACGTGGGACGGGGGCAGCCCACGGCGGTCCAGGTCGAGGGGAAGAACCGGCGTGACCATCAGGATCGATGTGATCGCGCCCAGGGCGGCAAGGCCGAGCGCGTGGATGCGCAAAGCGGGGGACACGGCTCTTACGATACCACGGGGCGCGAGCCGATGAACAGTGCGCACATCGCGCGCTTCCGTCTGCGAATCTCGCCTTGACAG
>DASSGA010000270.1:0-6107 GCA_035693805.1 bacterium
GCCAACCCGGGGCTCGGCGCGATCCAGGCTGCGCTGCGTCCGGCGACCACCGAGTACCTCTTCTACGTCGCGCGCGAGGACGGATCACACGTCTTCAGCAAGACCCTCGCCGAGCACAACGCCGCGGTCCGGCGCTACCGGCGACCGTGATCCTCAGACTGGTCACGCCGTCGCGCGTCGCGGCCTCCGTCGCGGATCTGGATCCGCGTGATCTGGCCCGGTCCGGCATCTGCGGCATCATCCTCGACCTGGACAACACGATCGTCCCCTGGGGTGAGGCCGTCCCGACCGAGGTTGCCCGCGCGTGGGTGGCCGGGCTCCTGCGCGAGGGGCTGCGGGTCTGCATCGTCTCGAACAACTCAAGGGTCTGGGCGGCTCAGGTGGGCGACATCCTGAAGGTCCCGGTGGTGGGGTGGGCGCTCAAGCCGGTCCCGTTCGGTTTCCGGCGGGCGCTCGCGATCATGGGCACTGCGCCGGGAGAGACGGCGCTGGTCGGCGACCAGCTCTTCACCGATGTGCTCGGCGGGAACCTGCTCGGCTTGCGCACGATCCTCGTCGAACCCCTCTCTGCGCGCGAGTTTCCTACGACGCGCCTGGTCCGGCGTCTGGAGCGGCTCATCCGCGATCGCGTGGTGCGCTCGATCTCCCCTGCTCCTCGCCGGATGGGGGACTAGTGGAGGGCCCCAGCCGGGCATAAGCGAAGTTGTGGCAGGTCCTGGGGAACTTCGCGGGAAGTCCGGCGAGGTGCGCATGATCCAGTTCGTTGCCGCCCTGTGTCTGGTCCTCATCCTCGCCCTTCCACTGCACGCCGCCGGTACTGCGTTCGCGCTCGCGCGTGACGCCCACCTCAGCGGCCGTTATCGCGAAGCGGTCGTCCAGCTGCACACCTACCTGAGTGCCGCCCCGAAGGACGCCACTGCATGGATGTGGCTCGGCGCCTCCTACTATCAGCTCGGGGAGACGGAGGAGGCTGCTGCGGCGTTCACCCGGGCCTCCGCCCTTCGCCCGTCGGCTGACGTGTTGCTATGGCTTGGGGCGAGTTATGTCCGGCTCGGCCGGTACGCGGACGCCGAGCGCGTCCTGCGGCAGGCCTCAGCCAGCTCGCGCCCGCAGACCGCCCAAGTGGCCCGCCAGTGGCTGCGCGCCATTCGCGGCCGACAGGCCCCGGTGCTGGACGAGCGGCAGGATCCGGCACAGTACGCCTACGTCGTCACCTGGTACAATCCCGCGCTCAGCGCCGCGCAGGTGGACGCGGTCGTGCGCAGCGTCCTGTACTTCTCCGACCGGTACGGCGTCGATCCGCGCCTCGTGATGTCGCTGGTCGCGGTCGAATCGGGCTTTCATCCCACCGCTCAGTCCTCAGCCGGCGCGTACGGACTGGGGCAGCTCATGCCCGCGACGGCCCGCTCGCTCGGCGTCAATCCGGCCGACCCGGTGGCGAACATCTACGGCACGGTGCGATATCTGCGCGCCCAGCTCGACCGGTACGGCGGGAACGAAGCGCTCGCACTCGCGGCCTACAATGCCGGCCGGGGCGCGGTCTCGCGGTACGGGGGCATCCCGCCCTACAACGAGACCCAGTGGTACGTCGTGAACGTGATGGCGCTGTATCGCCACCTGGCCGGGAGCTGAGATCTTATTCCGGACGACGATAGTCCGGTGGGGAGGCGAGCTGGCACCGGAATTGCTATCGATCTTGCACGGAACCGCTCCTTGACTGCGAGCGGGGGACCGTGGCAGGAGGATTCCTGGTAGGGCCGTCGAATAACGGTCAGTCGATAGGCAAGATCGATAGAATTTCGTAGCGGTCCTCGCGAAAGGGCTAACCCAGGGCGACCTGGGGGCGCAAAGCTTCGGAGCCATCCGATCTGGAGGGCTGGCCGGGCTGCCGAACGGGGCCTTCTGTTTTCGCCCTCCTTCGGTGGTCCTGGACCACCAAAAGGGGGCGTCCGTATGGCAGGTAGAGGGACCCTGGTCCGCACCGAGCCTTCCTCCGGCTCGCCCGCGGATCTCTTCCTCGAGTACCGCGGGACCCGTGATCCCGACCTCCACGCCCGCCTGACCTGCCTCTACATGCCCCTGGTTCATCAGGTCGCCCGGCGGTACAGCCGCTCCGGCATCCCCCTGGATGACCTGCACCAGATCGGGTACATTGGCCTGATGCACGCCGTGACGAACTTCGATCCCACCCGCAGCGTGAAGTTCGAGACGTACGCGCGCCACCTCATCGCCGGCGAGATCCGGCACTACCTGCGCGACCAGGGCACCACGGTGCGCCGGCCGCGGTGGCTGTACGAGATGGATCACCGGGTCAGCCGGGCCATCACCGAGCTCACCCAGCGTAAAGGCCGGGCGCCCAAGATCGCGGAGATCGCACGCGAGGTGGATCTGGACGAAGACGACGTGCACGAGGTACTGCACGCCCGCGAGTCGTTACGCTTCCTGTCCCTGGACGAGGAGCGGGAGGGCGACGACGGGGCGCCGATCGCGCAGCGGGACCGCATCACCACGAAGCAGGCGACGGTGAGCATGCCCCACGAGGAGCAGGTCCTCATCGCGGATGCGGTAGAGCGGCTCACGGGGCTCCAGCGCAAGGTCATCTACTACCTCTTCTATCTGGATCTCACGCAGACGGAGGCGGCGAACAAGCTCGGCATCTCCCAGAAGCACGTCTCCCGGGTGATGCACGCCGCGCTGAAGCGCCTGCGGGAATCGATGCGGCCCGAGGCCGTATGACGCGGCAAGGAGGACAGCGGTGAAGACGACCGAAGCACCGGCGGCGAATGATCTGCCCATCTATCCGATCCGCACCGTGGCCCGCCTGACGGGCGTGGACGCGCGCCGGATCCGGGCCTGGGAGAGCCAGTACGGCCTCCTGCGGCCGGCCCGCACGCGCGGCGGGCACCGGCTCTTCAGCCAGCGCGACCTGGATCTCATCCGCAGGATCAAGCACCTCATCGACGAGGAAGGCCTGCGCCTGCAGGGGGTCCGGTTGCTGCTGGAGGCGGAGTCGGCGGCCAACGGCGTGGTCTAGTCGATGACCGAGGTGATACGATGGCGACCAACGTGAAGGAGCTCCTTCGGTCTTTGGTGGGCGGCATCGAGGGCGTGGTGGGCGCGGCGGTGGTGGGCATGGACGGCGCCGCCATCGAGGCGATGCGCGTCGACCAGAACTTCTCCGTCGAGGAGATCGCCCAGGAAGGAGCCGTGGCCAGCAAAGTCATGGAGTACATGTGCCAGAAGCTGGACGGCGGCCCGGTCGACCACATCATGCTGGTCGCTGAGCGCTACATCATCCTGCTGGCGATGGCCGGGCAGGATTACTACGTGGGGATCGTCATCAATCCCAGGGGCAACGTGGGCAAGGCCCGACTGCAGCTGAGGCGATTCATGCCGGAGATCGCCTCGGTCCTGAACGCGGGTGTCATCTAGGGAAGGATCGCGAGGGGGGCAGAGATGCAGACAGTGGACACGGCGACGGCGGGCGGGCTGCGCGGGATCCTGGACGGGTTGCTCCGCATCGACGGCGTGACCGCGGCCATGGTGGTCGGCCGGGACGGTTTCGTCATCGAGGCGGTGAGCGCCGACGGGATTGACGGGGATTCGGTGGGCGCGATCGCCGCGAGCAGCCTCGGGACCTCCGAGGAGATGGGCACGGAGCTGCACCTGGGCCAGTTGGGCTCCGTGCTGATCGAGTTCGATCAAGGGCCGGTCGCAGTTTCGCCGGCAGGACCCGATGCGGTGCTGGCCGTGGTGGGGAACCAGAGCGTCAACCTCGGCCGCCTGCGCATCGAGATGCGCAAGATCAGGACGGCGGTGGCGAACCAGCTGTGAGACGGCCGGGCGTGCCCGGGCGATCCTGGATAGGTTGGTGCAGGAGTGGACGCTCCACAGGCCGCGCGCAATGATCAGGCCCGTCTAGGCTCGCTCATGGTGGAACTGACCGAATACAAACAGCGCCTGAAGATCTCCGCGCACGACACGACCCTCGAGCGCGCGATGGTCTTCTTCCACGCCCGCAGGCTGGAAGGGCGCGGCCAGTTCGACGATGCCATTGCAGGGTACAAGAAAGTGCTCGAGCTGGCGCCGCAGGATGCCGTGGCGTACGCCCGGCTCGCCTCGCTCTACGTGCAGCGGGGGCTGCCCCGGGCGGCGGTCATGGTCTTCGTCGCCCTCGCCGAGATGCACGGGTCGCGCGACCGCTGGGAGAAGGCGGCGATCGCGTACGAGAAGGCGACCGAGCTCGACACCGGCGACTCCGACGTGCACAGCGCGCTGCGCGACGTCTACATCCGCCTGGGGAAGCTGCGCGAGGCGGCCAGGGTGCAGGCCCGCATCGACCGCATCTTGACGGAAGGACCGCGGGCCTCGGTCGCCGAGCCTCCCGTCGCTGGGCGGCCGGCGCCGCTGCCGCAGACGCAGCCTCGTGCGCCGGCAGGTCAGCCCGCCGGGGAGCCGGTGGAGGAGCCCGCCGCGGACGGCGCGGGCTCGGGCGACGAGTTCCCGATTCACGATACCCCGCGCGCGGGCCGGCAGGACGCCGGGGCGCCGAGCAAGCCCGCGCCGCCGGCTCAGCCGCCGGCCCGACCGGCGCCGAAGCCCACGCCGCCGCCGGTCCAGCCTCCGGCGCCGCAGAAACCCGCCCGGCCGGTGGACGACGCCGGGACCAAGGACAATAAGAGACCCGGCATCCCTGAGCCCGCCGCCCCTGCCCGCCCGGCCGCGCAGAAACCGCTCACGCCGGCGAAGCCCGTCCCGCAGCCCCCCGCGGAGCAGCACGGGCACAAGCGCCCGGCCAGGGCGCGGTCCGAATCGCTGGGCCAGATCCTCCTGGAAGAGGGGATGGTCCCGCGCGAGCAGCTGGAGAAGGCTATCCAGATGCAGCAGCGCAGCGGCGGCCACCTCGGCCGGATCCTGGTCGAGCTCGGTGCGGTCACCGAGCAGCAACTGGCCAAAGCGCTGGGCACGCAGTGGGGCCTGGCCTGGGTGGACCTGAATACGGTCGAGATCGATGCCGACGTTGTCAAGGTGATCCCGCAGCACCTGGCGCAGCGCCACAAAGTGCTCGCGATCGAGAAGACCCGCAAGCGCGTGAAGATGGCGATCGCCGACCCCCTGAACGTGGTCGCCCTCGACGACGTGCGGCTGGTGACGGGCCTCGAGATCGAGCCCGTGGTCGCGGCGGAGGCGGACATCCTCGCCGCGATCTCCCGTCACTATGCGGGCAACGTGGACCTGGACGAAGCGATGCGCGCGGCGGTCGGGAACGAGCTCGAGATTACCGACGACCGGTCGGAAGAGCTCAGTGTCGAGAAGCTGCGCACGTTGACCGAGGAAGCCCCGGTCGTCCGCCTGGTCAACCTCATCATCAGCCAGGCCATCGCCGACGGCGGCAGCGACATCCACATCGAGCCGCACCGCCGCAGCCTGCAGGTACGCTACCGCATCGACGGCGTCCTCCACGACGTGATGGCCCCACCGAAGGGCGTCCACCAGGCGATGGTCTCGCGCATCAAGATCATGGCCAACCTCGACATCGCGGAGCGGCGGATCCCGCAGGACGGCCGCATCCACGTCGTCATCGAAAACAAGGAGTACGACCTGCGCGTCTCCACCCTCCCCACGGTCTTCGGAGAGAAGGTGGTGATGCGCATCCTGGACCAGTCCACGGCGCGATTGGGCCTCAACAAGCTCGGCTTCGCCGCGGCGATGATGGAGACATGGGAGGAGCTGGCCAGCAAGCCGTACGGCATGGTGCTCGTCACCGGGCCGACCGGGTCCGGCAAGACGACCACGCTGTACTCGACGCTGCACAAGATCAACACGTCGGACAAGAACATCATCACGGTCGAGGACCCGGTGGAGTACCAGCTGGGGCGCGTGAACCAGGTGCAGGTGAACGTGAAAGCGGGCCTGACCTTCGCCAACGGCCTGCGGTCCTTCCTGCGCCAGGACCCCGACATCATCATGGTGGGCGAGATCCGCGACCGCGAGACGGCGGAGATCGCCATCCAGGCCTCGCTCACCGGGCACCTCGTGCTGTCCACCGTGCACACCAACGACGCGCCCAGCGCCACGACCCGCCTGATCGACATGGGCATCGAGCC